>CAZEEC010000044.1:0-17257 GCA_964511105.1 uncultured Mesorhizobium sp. | reverse complement strand
ACCATCGCCTCGCCGATCGGCACGGCGCGGATGCCGACGCAGGGATCGTGACGACCCTTGGTGCGCAGATCGACCTCATTGCCGTCGACATCGACCGACCGGCGCGTATTGAGGATCGACGAAGTCGGCTTTACCGCGAAACGCGCCACGACCGCCTCGCCGGTCGATATGCCGCCCAAAATGCCGCCGGCCTTGTTCGACAGAAAGCGCGGGCCGTCATTGCCCATGCGCATCTCGTCGGCATTCTCCTCGCCGGTGATGCGTGCGGCCTCGAAGCCGTTGCCGATCTCGACACCCTTGACGGCGTTGATCGACATCAAGTTCGACGCGATGTCCTGATCAAGCTTGCCATAGATCGGCGCTCCGAGCCCGGCGGGAACGTTTTCGGCAACGATCTCGACGATCGCGCCGACCGAAGAGCCCGCTTTGCGGATGCCGTCGAGATAGGTCTCGAAGACGGAGACCGACTTCGGATCGGGGGTAAAGAACGGATTGTCCTCGGCCTGCACGAAATCCCAGTCCCAATTGGCCCGGTCGATGTCCTTGGCCCCCATGGAGACCAGCGCGCCGCGCACCACCAGACCGGGCACGATCTTGCGGGCGAGCGCGCCGGCGGCAACGCGGGCGGCGGTCTCGCGCGCCGAGGACCGGCCGCCGCCGCGAAAGTCGCGCAGGCCGTATTTCACGTCATAGGTGTAGTCGGCATGGCCGGGGCGGTATTGCCGGGCGATCTGGCCATAATCCTTCGAACGCTGGTCGACGTTCTCGATCATCATCGAAACCGGCGTGCCGGTCGTCACCAGTTCCTCGCCATCCTCCAGCACGCCCGACAGGATCTTGACCTGGTCGGGCTCCTGGCGTTGGGTGACAAAGCGCGACTGGCCGGGCCGGCGGCGGTCCAGATCGGCTTGAATATCGGTGAGCGTGAAGCGGATGCCGGGCGGACAGCCGTCGACGACGCAGCCGATCGCGGCGCCATGGCTTTCACCCCAGGTGGTGACCCGAAAGAGATGACCGAAAGTGTTGTGCGACATGTCGCTTCCGAGCCAGCCGGCCCCGCGGGCCGTTCGGCTTCGCTTCTATGTGCGTTTTGACGGGCGGTCAAACCGCGCGGAGTTTTGACACAATGTTTCGATTCAAGAATCCTAGTCTGCCAGCATCAGACGCCGGCATGCTGACCGGAACCAAGGAAAAGAGGTGAACCCATGCGTAAACTGGCCGCTTCCATGGCGATCGTCCTGGCCTTCGCCACGGCCGCGCTTGCCGCCAATGACGAGGGCGCCATCGCTGTGATCGATCGCGAGGCGATGACGATCACGCTTGCCAACGGCAATGTCTATAAGCTGCCGGGCGAGTTCGACGTCGACGCAGTCGCCGAAGGGATGGACGTCTTCCTCGCCTATGAGGAAGTCGAGGGCGAGAACCAGATCACCGATATGGACCTCGGCAACTAGGCTCGCACTACCTGCCGATCAGTCCTTGACGGTGGTGATGTCGGGCGCGTCGACCGCCTTCATGCCAACGACGTGATAGCCCGAATCGACGTGAAGCACCTCCCCGGTCATGCCCTTCGACATGTCCGAGACCAGATAGACGCCGGTCTGGCCGACTTCGTCGAGCGAGACGGTCCGGCGCAGCGGGGCGTTGTATTCGTTCCACTTCAGGATGTAGCGGAAATCGCCGATGCCGGAGGCGGCGAGCGTCTTCATCGGGCCAGCCGAGATCGCATTGACGCGGATGTTTTTCGGACCGAGATCGACCGCCAGATATTGCACGCTCGCCTCGAGCGCGGCCTTGGCAACGCCCATGACATTATAGTTCGGCATGACCTTTTCGGCGCCGTAATAGGTCATGGTGAACAACGAGCCGCCATCCGTCATCAGCTTCTCGGCGCGTTGCGCGATCGCCGTGAAGGAATAGACGGAAATGTCCATCGTCTTCAGGAAATTGTCGTGGCTCGTATCGACGTAGCGGCCGACGAGTTCGTCCTTGTCGGAAAAGGCGATGGCGTGGACGACGAAATCCAGCTTGCCCCATTCGTCCTCGATTTTCGCGAAGCAGGCATCGACGGTCATCATGTCGGTGACATCGCAATGGCCGGCCAGAAGCCCTCCGACTTCGGCGGCGAGTGGCTCGACGCGCTTTTTCAAAGCATCGCCCTGCCAGGTGAACGCGAGTTCCGCGCCCTGCTCGGCACAGGCTTTGGCGATCCCCCAACCGACCGAGCGATTGTTCGCAACGCCCATGATGAGGCCGCGCTTGCCGGCCAGTAATCCGTTCCCACCTGCCATTTCAGTCCCTCAACGCGTTCCGCTTCCCCGAAGCCTATCGCATAGGGCATGTGCGGCATCAAGGCGCGATGGCGGTCAGGAGGCGCGGCGCGCGCGCATCAAGGCTGCCAGATCGTCGTCGCGATCCTCAGGCAGCATCACGGCGACCTTGACGAAAAGATCGCCATGGCCCCCGCCCTTCAGCGGCAGGCCCTTGCCCTTCAGCCGCAAGCGCTTGTCGGAGCTAGACCAAGCCGGGATGGTGACGGCAAGCCTTCCGCTCGGCGTCTCGACCGGCAGTTTGGCGCCCAGCACCGCGTCTTCGAGCGGCACCGGCAGATCCATATGCAGATCGCGTCCTTCGACGCGGTAGAGCGGGTGCGGCTTGAAGCGGACCTTGACGAGCGCATCCCCGGGCTGACCGATGGTGAGTTGCTCGCCCTGGCCCTTCAGGCGGATCGTCTGGCCGTCTTCGAGGAAGGTCGGCAGTTTCACCGCGATCTTGCGGCCATCGGGAAAGGCGGCGGTTACCTTCGCCGCGGTTGCGACCTCCTCGAGCGTCACGTCGAGCGTTACCGAGAGATCGGCTCCCTTAGGCTGATGACGCGAACCTGCACGGGCGCCTTGCCCTGCCTGCCCGCCTCCCTGGCGGAAGGCCTGGCCGAAGATATGCGAAAAGATGTCGTCGCCGCCATCGCCGAACGGATCGGGGCCGCCGCTTGAGCGAAACTCGTAGCGCATTCCGCCCGGGCCGCCGCTTGCCTGTCGAAAGCCGCCAAAGGGATTGCCGCCGCCGGCCGCCGTCTCGAAGCCCGCAAAGCGCGGTTTGCCGCTCGCATCGATTTCACCGCGGTCGAACTGGCCGCGCTTGTCCTCATCACCGACGATTTCATAGGCTTGGCTTGCTTCGGCGAAACGCTCCTGCGCCTTCGGATCGTCGGCGTTCTGGTCGGGATGATATTTCTTGGCGAGCTTGCGGAAAGCCGCCTTGATGTCTTTGGCCGAGGCGCTCTTGGCAACGCCCAGGACCTGATAGGGATCGCGCATCTATGGCCTGCCCAAATTGGTAATGAGTTGCCTGCTATATGAGGATCAGCGGGAATATTTTCCAGACGTCCTCAATCAGTCTCACCGTTTGTCGAAGGCGGTCATCGCCCATAGTCCGCCGGACGCAAGGCAGGATTCGCCTTCATAGATCGCGATGCCGTCGAAGCTTTCCCGCGTCGCCTCGAAGCGACGGCAAAGCGTGCCCCCATCCGTGTGCTCGCTGATCGCCCGCAGCGCGCCGCGCGATCCTGTTTCCGCATTGGCCCAGGCCAGCACGTCTGGCGCACCGGCTTCTAGATCGAGCGCCGAGACGACATTGCGGATGGTTGCGGCGTCCGACATTTTGGTTGCATCCTTGGCTGCCGCGCTTTTTTCCCCAACCGATCCGGTGACGATCGAACGATCGGCGGCGATGTCGGCGAGCGTGACGCCGCGCGCGCCGCAGGCCGCGCAGAGGAGCACGACTGCCATCATGGACAAGAGGCGTCCTGCGCCTATCGCCATTGCTCGCAACCGGTGCAACAATACGTCATCTCCCGCTCATGACGGCGCATCGGAACGCTCCTGAAAAGCGGTTTCCGATCTCCAAATCCAATCCGAGGTTAAGAATGTCCGACGCAGAGTTAACAAAGACTGATTTTACCGCCAGCACCGAGCCTTACCGTCTTTTCGCCGAATGGCTGAAGGATGCGGAAGCCAGCGAGATCAATGATCCGAGCGCCGTCGCGCTTGCAACCGTCGATGGTGACGGTCTGCCAAATGTGCGCATGGTGCTGCTCAAGGGCTTCGACGAGCAGGGCTTTGTCTTCTACACCAATTATGAAAGCACCAAGGGGCAGGAACTACTCGGCTCCATGAAGGCGGCGATGTGCTTTCACTGGAAGAGCCTGCGCCGTCAGGTCCGGCTGCGCGGCCCGGTCGAAAGCGTCACCGCCGCCGAGGCCGACGCCTATTACGCGACGCGCCCGCGCGGCAGTCGCATCGGCGCCTGGGCCTCGTCGCAATCGCGGCCGCTCGAAAGCCGGTTCGCGCTCGAAAAGGCCGTCGCCGAACACACCGCCCGCTACGCCATCGGCGAGATCCCCCGTCCCGGCCACTGGTCAGGCTTTCGCATCAAGCCGGTCGAGATCGAATTTTGGCACGACCGCCCCTTCCGCCTCCACGACCGCCTGCAGTTCAGGCGCGATGGCGATGCGTGGACGAAAGCCCGGCTCTATCCTTAAGGCGGGATAGGGTTGATATCAGCGTGGAAAGGAGGCCGCGATGAATGAACAATCCATCGACAGAGCATCGCTCGCACAGCTTCGCCGGATGAAGGATAGGGGCGAACTCGCGCGGGCGCCTGACGCTCGGCCCGGCGAGAGCCTTGCGAAAGAATTTTGGTCCGCCGCGAGAATCGAAGAACTCAGTCCGGCGCACCGGGGATGACCGCTACTTCTTGCGGCTCATGAACGCCATCAGAGCGGCGCGGGCTTCGTCCGACATCAGCCGTTGGCGGAACGCGATCCCCTCCTCCTCGATGCGCTTGACGAGCGCCGATCGGTCGCCGAGCAGGAAATCGCGCGTGATCTTCAACGCCTCAGGCGGTTTCGACGCGACGCGCTCTGCGGCCTCGAAGACCGCGCTCTCGAGTTCATCTTCGGCAACCACCGCATGGATCAGGCCGGCCTCGCGGGCCCGCTCCGCCGAAAAGCCCTCGCCCAGTGCCAGGAGCGCGAATGCCTGCTGACGGCCGATGATCGTCGGAACGAGCAGGGTCGATCCCGCTTCGGGCACGATGCCGAGATCGACGAAGGGAGTGCGGAACTCGGTGCGTGGCGTGGCGAAGGTCAGGTCGCAGTGGAGGTTGATCGTCGTCCCGATCCCGACCGCGATGCCGTCGACGCCGGACACGATCGGCTTTTGCGCCGTCGCCAGCGCATGCAGGAAGTCGAACACTTCGCGCCCGCCGTCGCCGCCGGAGGCCACCGCCATGAAGTCCGTCATGTCGTTGCCCGCCGAAAACGTGCCCGGCACGCCGAGGATGACATGGCAGCGCACCGCCGGGTCCGCGTCGCCCTCGGTCAGCGCTTTGGCGAAGTCCGCATACATTGCGCGCGTCAGCGCGTTCTTCTTGTCGGGCCTGTTCATGCGGATCGCCTGGACCGCGCCGCGGCGCTCGACCTTTATCAAATCGGTCATCTTGTTCTCGCTCATGCTACGAGGGCACTGCCGGCTTGGCGAAGGCTTGCCGCGCCTTCCACGACCCGGCGCCGAAGGGCGGCGCTTTCCTCGATCAGGTTCTCGGCGAAGAAGCGGCAAAGCGCGATGCGGTTGCCGCTTTCGTCGGCGATCGCGGCCCGCGCCAGATAGGCGCCGCCGGCGGCCAGCGCGAACAGCCGCAGATAGGGCGTCGCGCCGGCGAGCGCGTCCTCGCTGCGGCCGTCCTTCAGCGCATCCTGCAGCCAGGCCGTGGCTTCGGCCAGATCGTTCAGGGCCGCCTCGCATTTTTCGGCTGTCATTCCGAAGCCGTCGCTGTTCGAGGTGCGCACCGCCTCGATGTCAACTCGCAACTCGTCGATATAGGCTAACGCGTGCAGACCGTTTCCGAGCGGCAGCTTGCGGGTGACGAGATCGATCGCCTGGATGCCGTTGGTGCCTTCATAGATCGGGGCGATCCGCGCATCGCGATAAAGCGCGGCCGCGCCGGTCTCCTCGATGAACCCCATGCCGCCGTGAACCTGGACGCCGACCGACGCCATCTCGACGCCGATATCGGTGGAAAACGCCTTGGCGACCGGAGTCAGGAGGCCGGCGCGATCGGTCCAGTGTGCCTTGTCGGCGCCGTCGCTCGCAGCCGCTATGTCGATCGCGTGCGCACAGGCATAACAGATCGAGCGCGCGACCTGGGTCAGCGCCTTCATGGTGAGGAGATCGCGCTGGATGTCGGGGTGGTGGACGATCGGTGCCATGCCGTCACCGGCATAGCTCGCCGCCTTGCCTTGGCGGCGCTCGAGCGCATAGGCGTGGGCGCGCTGGAAGGCGGCCTCGGCAACCGCGACGCCCTCGATGCCGACATGGAGGCGCGCCGCATTCATCATCGTGAACATGCAGGCAAGACCGCGATTTTCCTCGCCGATCAGATATCCGACGGCGCCCTTTTCCTCGCCCTCGGCAAAGCCGTCGCCATAGATCATGGTGCAGGTGGGCGAGGCGTGGATGCCGAGCTTTTCCTCGATCGAGGCGCAGAAGAGATCGTTGCGGCGCCCGAGCGAACCGTCCGCATTGACCAGGAATTTCGGCACCAGGAAGAGCGATATCCCGCGCGTGCCGGCCGGCGCATCGGGCAGCCGCGCCAGGACGAGGTGGACGATGTTGTCAGTATAGTCGTGCTCGCCATAGGTGATGAAGATCTTGCTGCCGAAAATGCGGTAGCTGCCATCGCCAGCGCGTGTCGCGCGCGTGCGCAGGGCCGCGAGATCGGAGCCGGCCTGCGGCTCGGTCAGGTTCATCGTCCCCGTCCACTCGCCCGAAACGAGCTTTGCGAGATAAGTTGCCTTCAGATCGTCGGCAGCGTGCGCCTCGATCGCCTCGACGGCGCCCTGCGTCAGCGTCGGACACAGCGCAAAGGCGACCGCCGCCGCGTTCAGCATCTCCATCGTCGCCATGTTGAGCATGGTCGGCAGGCCCTGGCCACCATATTCCACCGGCCCCGACAGGCCGTTCCACCCGCCCTCGATCCAGCGGTGATAGGCATCCCGCCAGCCCGGCGGCGTGGTCACGGCGGCCTGATCGAGGGTGGCACCGATTTCATCGCCTACCTTGTAGATCGGCACCAGTTCCTCGGCGGCGAAGCGGCCGGCCTCGGCCAGGATCGCATCGACCAGATCCTCGGAAAGATCGCCTAGCTTGCCATTGTCGAGTGCCGCTTTCAGCCCCGCGACATGTTTCAATGTGAATGCGATATCCTCGATCGGCGCGCGATACATGCAAGCTTTCCTCCGGCTCGGATTGCGTCGGTGCTACTGCTAGTTTTTTATGACGTTTGCGTCAAACGGAGTCAGACGTCCGTCACGAAGATGAAGGTCGAGCACTCCCTACTGCCCTACTGCCCGCTCCCGCTCCACCTCGCGCCAACCGATGTCGCGGCGGCAAAAGCCCTCCGGCCAGTCGATCCGGTCGATAGCACCATAGACCATGTGGCGCGCGGCGCTGAGCGTCGGCGCCAGCGCCGTGACATTGAGCACGCGGCCGCCATTGGCGACGAGTTCACCGCCCGCCTTGGCCGTGCCGGCGTGGAAGATTTCGACCGCCTCCCCCGCCGCGGCTTCAAGGCCGCGGATGACGCTGCCCTTGCGCGGCGCGGCGGGATAGCCATCGGCGGCCATCACGACCGTCAGCGCGATCTCGTTCCGCCAGCGCACCGACATGTGCGCCAGTTGCCGATCTGCGGCAGCATCGAGCAGGACAAGGAGATCGTCCTTCAGGCGCATCATCAGAACCTGGCATTCGGGATCGCCGAAGCGGGTATTGTATTCGATGAGCTTGGGCCCGCTCGCGGTCAGCATCAGGCCGGCATAGAGCACGCCCGTGAATGGCGTACCCATTTCTGCCATGCCGCGCATGGTCGGCTCGATGATGGTGTGCATCACCTCGTCGACCAGTTCCTGCGTCAGCACTGGCGCGGGCGAATAGGCGCCCATGCCGCCGGTATTCGGGCCGGTGTCGCCGTCGCCTACGCGCTTGTGATCCTGTGCCGTTCCAAAGGGGAGCGCCGTCTTGCCGTCGCACAGGCAAAAGAACGAGACTTCCTCCCCCTCCAGATACGCTTCGACCACCACTTCGGCGCCAGCCGCGCCGAACCCGCCCTCGAAGCAGTCATCGACGGCGGCGAACGCCTCTTCAAGCTTGGTCGCGACCGTCACCCCCTTGCCGGCCGCCAGCCCGTCGGCCTTGATGACGATCGGAACTCCGATCTTGCGGATATAGCCCTTGGCCTTCGGCGCATTGTTGAACCTCTGATAGGCGGCCGTCGGAATGTCGAACCGTGCGCACAAATCCTTGGTGAAGCCCTTCGACCCTTCCAGGCGGGCAGCCGCTGCTGAAGGCCCGAAGACGCGGATGCCGTGCGCGGCCAGAACGTCGGCCAGGCCCGCCACAAGCGGGGCTTCCGGCCCGACCACCACCAGATCGATCGCCATCAGCTTGGCGAATGCGGCAATGGTTTCGTGATCGTCGAGATCGAGCACCACGCACTCGGCGTGTTCGCAAATGCCGGGATTGCCGGGGGCGGCGTAAAGCTTCGTCAGCATCGGGCTTGCCGCGATCTTCCATGCCAGTGCGTGTTCGCGCCCGCCGGAGCCGATCAGAAGTACGTTCATGACTTGCGTCCTCGCTATGCCGATGGCAGCGATTAGAAACTCATGAGGATAGGGTCAAGCGGCTCAGCGACCATAGTGGAAGCGGCAGGCGGCGATCTCGAGCGCCTGCGTGTCGCCCTTGCCGGTGACACGATAGATCAGGCGATGCTCGTTGGTGATGCGGCGCGACCACCAGCCGGCCATCTCATTGCGCAAGGGCTCCGGCTTTCCAATACCGCGAAACGGACTGCGGCGGGCATCCTTGATCAGCGCGTTGATTTTCTCCGTGATGTCGCGATCCTGGGACTGCCAATGGAGATAGTCATCCCATCCCTTGTCAGTCCATTGAAGCTTCATCACGGCTCGATCAGCTCGCGTTCAAATACCCGACCAGCATCGGCATCGGCAATCGACGCACGCAGATGCTCGGCATTGGCTGGCGACGACAGAAGATACAGCGTCTCCTGCATGCCCTCCCAATCCGACAGCGGCATCACGACCACGGGCTCGCGATTGCGCCGCGTCACGATGAGCTGGTCGCGGTCGTCCAG
Organism: uncultured Mesorhizobium sp.; assembly: GCA_964511105.1. Classification (GTDB taxonomy): domain Bacteria; phylum Pseudomonadota; class Alphaproteobacteria; order Rhizobiales; family Rhizobiaceae; genus Aliihoeflea. The sequence continues at coordinate 8,050 of CAZEEC010000044.1, read as the reverse complement.
AACCTTGTCGATATATTTGGCGATGTTGGCTCGAAGTTCGGTGAGATTGGCGACGATCATGACAGCCTCCTGATTGGAATGTACATATAGCTGTACGTGACCCCTACCGCAATAGGCAGATTGCAAGTACCGCCGTCCCTCCATTGCTTCTCCGCATCAAAAATGGCATCACTTGATGATATATATCGTGCATTGAGGAGAGGCCGCCATGCGAACGACCGTGTCGCTCGACGAGGAGTTGATGGCGCAGGCGCAGGCCTTCACCGGGGTGAAGGAGAAATCGGCGCTGGTACGCGAGGCGCTGAAGGCGCTGATCGAGCGGGAGAGCGCCCGGCGTCTTGCCATGCTCGGCGGCAGCGAGCCGCAGCTCGAGCCGATACCCCGTCGCCGCTCGTGAAGCCATGATCCTGGTCGACACTTCAGTCTGGATCGACCATCTGCGCAATGGCGAGGCAGAACTTGTCCGCCTGCTTGAAACCGGGCTTGCCGCCACCCATCCGCTTGTGGTGGGAGAGTTGGCAATGGGGAACCTGCGTGCCCGCGACGCGGTCCTTGGATTGTTGCGGGCGTTGCCGCAGGCCGTGGTCGCGGCCGACGATGAGGTTCTCGCCTATGTCGCGCGCCACCGGCTTTTCGGCATCGGCATCGGCTATGCCGATGCGCATCTCCTCGCCAGCACCCGGCTAACGGCAGGGGCTCGCCTGTGGACGAGAGACAGACGCTTGCGGGAGGCTTGTAGCCGCCTTGGCGCCGATTCGGGGCGGGATTGAGCGGACGCCCGCAGACGAAGACGTCTTACTTGACGCTTGCCGCCCACCCTGCCAATCCCTGAACCATGGAGACCATTCAATCGAAGGGCGCGCGCGGCCGCGTCGCCGATGCCCCGTCCGGTCACTGGGTCTATCGCGCTTTGCCGCACGGGCTGTGGCCCTATGCGCAGCTTGCCCGCTGGGACCGGCCGATCGGCTGGTGGCTCTTGCTGTGGCCGTGCTGGTGGTCGGCGGCGCTGGCCGCGGCCGCCTGGTTCGAGCCGAGCCAGGCCGCGGCCGCGCAATTGCCGTCGCTGTGGCACCTGGCATTGTTCATGATCGGCGCGATCGCCATGCGCGGCGCCGGCTGCACCTATAACGACATCGTCGACGAGCGGATCGACGCCATGGTGGCGCGCACGCGCTCGCGGCCGCTGCCATCCGGTCAGGTCACACGCAAACAGGCTTGGGGCTTTCTGGTCATCCAGTGCCTCGCCGGCCTGATCGTGCTGTTGCAGTTCAACTTGTTCGCGATCGGCATGGGTTTCCTCTCGCTCGCCACCGTCGCCGTCTACCCGTTCATGAAGCGGATCACCGACTGGCCACAACTCTTCTTGGGCTTCGCGTTTTCTTGGGGCGCTTGGATGGGATGGGCGGCGCATTTCGGCAGCCTATCGCTGGCGCCGGCCCTGCTTTATGCCGGCTCGATCCTTTGGGTGATCGGCTACGACACCGTCTACGCGCATCAGGACCGCGAAGACGACGCGCTGGTCGGCGTGCGCTCTACTGCGCGGCTTTTCGGCGGCAACACCAAACCATTGCTTGGGGCGCTCTACGCCGGCGCGCTCATGCTATTCGTCGCCGCCTTCGCGACGGCCGAAGTCGCCTGGCCTGCCTATCTCGGCTTAGCGCTGGCTGCCGCGCATATGGCGCGGCAGATCGTCGTGCTGGACATCGACGACGGCGACCAGTGCCTGAAGCTCTTCAAGTCCAATTCGACCGTCGGCTGGCTGATCTTCGGCGGACTGGTCCTGGGCAGCGCTGCCGCCGCGCTCATCGGCGGGCGATGATCTCCTCGCCGTCGACGATCAGGCGCATGCCGAGATTGCCGAACTTGCGGCGCGCGAGGAAACGCGGGCGGCGGTTCTCCGCCGTGCGGCGCTTGCGGCGCTCCCGGACCGGAGCGGTCTTCACCCCGCCGAGCGAATCCTCCAGCGTGCGCGCGACGCCGTCGGCTTCGAACAGGAGCATGGGCAGCCGGTAGGCATCGGCCCAGGCGCGCCAGTCGGCGGCGACATCATCCAGATCGTGCGCCACCAGCAGCGGCACCGACAGAAGCGGATCGTTGTGGAGAAGTTCGAGTGTTACAGTGACCTCGCCTTCTTCATCCTCCATGGCCCGCGCGGCGACGCCCTTGAAGGCATTGGCCGGCAGGACGATGGTCACGGGAAGCCGCGACTTTTCCAGAAGACGCCGGACGGTGACGCGGCGGCGGTCGATCTCGAAGGAGACATCGCCGAAATCGTCGCTGGTCGCGTAGTTCACCGCCTGTGGCAGCCTGAAGGGATCGAGCCGCATATAGCGGCCCGCCCAGGCGGGTTTGAGCCCGATATTCATGTTTCGCCTTCCTGTCTCTCCTGAGAGCCGCCTGCGGCGGTCTCGCGGGCGGTTTTCCGCCTCGTTGGAAACAAGATTAGGCGCGGCGCCTTACCGGCGGCCTTAGATATTCGGTTAAATTTGTCTGGACGCAGAGGATGGTTAGTGCTTTGCAACCGCCTGAAAGATCTGCGAAACTTCTGTTTCGGAAATCTGTCGCCTCAGATGACCTTCCCCGGATTCATAATGCCGGCGGGATCGAACGCCGCCCTGATGCGCCGCATCAGGTCGATGGCCACCGGCGGCTCGGTCGCGATTAACTCGTCGCGCTTCATCTGGCCGATTCCGTGTTCGGCGGAAATCGATCCGTTCAGTAAGCGCACGACCGCATGGATCGCGTCGTTCATCGCCCGGTAGTGGGCGAGAAAGACGTCCTTATCGCCGCCGACTGGCTGCGAGACGTTAAAGTGAAGGTTGCCGTCGCCCATATGGCCGAAGCAGACCGGGCGCGCGTCCGGCACCACGGACCGGACCGCAGCCTCGGCCTTCTCGATGAAGTCGGGGATGGCGGCGACGGGCACCGAGATATCGTGCTTGATCGAGCCGCCTTCCGGGCGCTGCGCCTCCGACAGGCTTTCGCGCAGCTTCCAGAAGGCCGCGCCTTGGGCGAGGCTCATCGCCAGCGCGGCATCTTCGACAAGAGCGGCCTCCAGTCCGTCGCCGACGATTTCCTCGATCAGGGTGCGGGCATCCTCGGACGACCTGCCCGACGAGATCTCCATCAGGACATGCCATCCTTTATGTGCGGGCAGCGGGCTGACCGCATCGGGCATGTGCTTCAAGGTGAAATCGAGTGCACGGTTCGCGATCAGCTCGAAGGCGGTCAGGCTGGCGCCGGCGCGCTTTGAAGCGATCGAAAACAGGTCGAGTGCGGCGCGCGGGCTGTCGACCCCGATCCAGGCGATCTCCTGGCCGCGCGGCTTCGGCATCAGCTTGACGACCGCTGCGGTGATGATGCCGAGCGTCCCCTCCGCGCCGATGAAGAGGTTCTTCAAATCGTAGCCGGTATTGTCCTTCTTCAGCTTGCGCAGGTCGTCGAGCACCTCGCCCGTCGGTAGCACCACCTCGACGCCCAGGCACAGCTCGCGCGCATTGCCATAGGCAAGCACGCCGGTGCCGCCGGCATTGGACGACAAATTGCCGCCGATCTGGCAACTGCCTTGCGCGCCGAGCGACAGCGGAAAGAGGCGTTCGTTCTCGTCCGCCTTGTCGCGAATAGTCTGCAGCACGACGCCGGCTTCGACCGTCATCGTGTTCGACTGAAGGTCGATCTCGCGAATGCGGTTCAAACGGCCCAGCGAAACCACGACGGCGCTGCCCGTGCGATCCGGCATCTGGCCGCCGACCAGGCCCGTATTGCCGCCCTGCGGAACGATCGGCGTTTCCGTTTCGCTGGCCAGTTTCAGGATGGCTGCCACCTCGGCGACGCTGCCGGGGCGCAGCACCAGCGAGGACAAGCCGGCGAAGCGCCCGCGCGGCTCGACCAGATAGGGGGCGACCGCATCGGCCTCGGTCACCGCATACTGCGCGCCGACAATGGCGGCGAACCGGGCAACGAGCGCGGGATCGGGCGGGACGTTACGAGGCGACATCGAATCGGACTTTCTGGGGAATCGGATTGTCACGCGGGGCCGCGGCGCGCGACAGCCGGTCGTTGATCGCCTCGCCCAGCCCATGGGCCGGAACGGGCGTGACCGCGATGGTCGTCACGCCCGGCCGGTCGAGCTCTGCAAGATGGGCGAACAGATTGGCGGCGGCCTCGCGCAGATCGCCTGTCGGCGACAGGTTGCGGGTCGCGACGGGGCTGCCGGATATCGCGAAGGCGCCGAAGCCGAGCAGCGCTTCGCCGGGCAGGAGCGACGTCGCATTCAGCCTGACGGCGGCACAGGGCGCATAGTGAGAGGCAAGCATGCCGGGCGATTCGATCTTCGCAGCCGGCGCCCGCAAGAGCGGCGTGCCGATGATGGCCTCGATTTCTTCGGCCGACACGCCGCCCGGGCGCAACAGCCGCACGCCCTCGGGGTCGATCTTGACGATCGTCGATTCGAGCCCGACGGGCGTCGGCCCGCCGTCGAGGATCATCGGAATCTTCGAGCCCAGATCGGCCTCGACCGCCTGCGCGGTGGTGGCGCTGATCCTGCCGGAGGTATTGGCGCTCGGCGCCGCCAAGGGCCTGTCGAGCCCGGCGATGACCTGATGCGCGATCCCGTCGGGCATGCGCAGCCCGACCGTGTCGAGACCCGCCGACACCAGCGGATGGATGGCGTGCCCGGGCTTCAGCGGCAGGACGATGGTCAGCGGCCCCGGCCAGAAGGCGGCGGCCAGTTGCCGCGACCGGTCATCGAAGATGGCGATGTCGGACGCCATCTTCATGTCCGCGACGTGAACGATCAGCGGATTGAAGCGCGGGCGGCCCTTGGCCTCGAAAATGGCGGCAACGGCGGCGCCATTGGTCGCGTCGGCGGCCAGCCCGTAGACGGTTTCGGTCGGCAGCGCGGCCACGTCGCCTGCCGCAAGATGCTCGATGGCGCGGGCTAGCCCCGCCTCGCCTGTCACGATGTCGGCCAAATCACATTCCGATTCGGTCTTGTCGGCCAAGTCATTGATCCAGGATTCCTTTTCGATGTCGGCATCATCCGATTTCTTAACGATTTCATGGAGTCATCGTCAACGACACGACTTAAGGAATCCTCATGTCACGCGTTCTTCTTGTCACGTCCGTGCTTGCGCTTCTGCCCTTCGCGGCCCACGCCAGTTCGATTATCTCCGTACCGGCCCACACCGGCGAAGCGCCGTCGATCATCGAGCGCGGGACACCCGCCGAACCCGAAGCACAGACCGCCGAAGCACAGCCCGCGCCGCGCCGGAACACGGCCGTGCGCGACGTAACGCCGATGCTGATGCGCGGCGGCGTCACTGGCGAGGCTCCGCCGCCGCGCGCGGACCCCGCGCCGGCAGAAGCCATCGACGAGTTCGAGTAGGCTGGGGTCAGAACCTTACCCCGCGACTTTCGAAAAATCCGCGACCGCGCCCGTTGCCCTGCGGATGCGGGCGAGAAGCGCCAGGCGATTCGCCCGCACGGCCTGATCCCCATCATTGACGAGAACCGCTTCGAAGAACGCGTCGACCGGCTCGCGCAGGGCCGACAGCGCGAGCATGGCGGCGGAAAAGTCTTGTTCCACAACTGCTTGACCGGCGTTCTTCTCGGCCCGATTCACTGCCGCCAAGAGCTTGTCCTCCTCCGGCTGTCTGAACAGGGTCGGGTCCACCTCGGCCGCGACGGCGGTGCCCTTCTTCTCTTCGGCCGCCAGGATGTTCGCGGCCCGCTTTGTCCCGGCGAGCAGATTCTGGCCGTCTTCGGAATCGAGGAAGATGCCGAGTGCTGCGACGCGGCTGGTCACCAGCAGCAGGTCGTCCTCCTCGGGTGAGATCACCGCGTCGATCAGATCGTGGCGCGCGCCCTTGTCGCGCATATAGACCTTCAGCCGGTCGTGGAAGAAGGACAGGAGGTCTGCCGCGGCATCCGGCGACATCTGGATGCCGCCAATGAAGGCGCGGTTGAGCGGCAGGTGAACCCCGTTCTCGATCAGAATCCGTATCACCCCCAGCGCGGCTCGTCTCAGCGCATAAGGATCCTTCGAACCGGTCGGCTTTTCATCGATCGCCCAAAAGCCGACCAGCGTGTCGAGCTTGTCGGCAAGCGCGACCGCGATCGCCACCGGATCGGCCGGTACGCGGTCGCTCGGCCCCTGCGGCTTGTAATGATCCTCGATCGCGGCGGCGACGGAATCGGGTTCGTCCTGCAAAACCGCATATTTGCGGCCCATCGCGCCTTGTAATTCGGGAAACTCGCCGACGATCTCGGTCTGCAGGTCGGCCTTGGCGAGCACCGCCGCGCGGCCAGCAAGTTGCGGATCGGCGCCCACCGTCGTCGCCAGTTCCCGTGCCAGCCTCGCGATTCGCGCCACGCGCTCGCCCTGGCTGCCGAGCTTGGCGTGGAAGGTGACGCCCAGATGGTCGAGGCGGGCCATGCGCTGGTCGAGCGGCCTTTTGAGGTCGAGCCCGAATTTTTCCGCTGAAGGAACAAGTTGATCCAAATCCGGCAGATCGGCTTGATCGGTCTTCCAGAAATGGACGGCATCGGAAAGCCGCGCGCGCACCACCTTGCCGTTGCCGTGGACGATCTCGGCCCCGCCATCGGCCGCCTCGATATTGGCGGTCAGGATGAACCGGTTGGCGAGTTGCGATCCGTCGATCTCCCCCTCGAGGGGCGAGATCGGACCGCACACGAAACACTTCTGATTGGCCCGGATGGTCAGCCGGATGATTTCGGCCGGAATCGCCAGATACTCTTCCTCGAATTCGCCCATCAGCACGACCGGCCATTCGACGAGCCCCGCCACCTCTTCCAGCAGCCCCTCGTCCTCGACCAGTTCCAGACCCGAAGCGAAGGCAAGGTTCCTGGCGTCGTCGTGGATGATGCGCTTGCGGCGCTCGGCATCGAGCACGACCTTCGCCGCCTCGAGCTTGGCGACATAGTCGCCGAAGCGGCGCACCACGATCGCTTCGGGCGCATGAAAGCGGTGGCCATAGGTGACATTGCCGGCGCGAATCCCGTCGACCGTGAAATCGACCACCACCGGTTCTTCCGTCTCCGGCCCGAACATGCAGACGATCGATTGCAGCGGACGCACCCAGCGCATCGCGCCGGGCTTGGCGGAGGCTGCCCCCCAGCGCATCGACTTCGGCCAGGGGAAGTTGCGGATGGCGGCCGGCACGATCTCGGCGATGATATCTTCGGCCGCGCGGCCCGGCTTGACCAGATGGGCGATGTAGAAGTCACCCTTTTTCGGGTCCGAACGGATATGCGCTTCGGAAATGTCGGCGAGGCCCGCCTTGCGCAAGAACCCTTGAACCGCCTGGTCGGGCGCCTTCACCGACGGGCCCTTGATCTCCTCGCGGACATCCTTCGAGCGCACCGTCACGCCGCGAATGTCGAGCGTCAGCCGGCGCGGCGTCCAGTATTCCCTCGCCGCCTCGTAGGTCAGGCCATTATCCACCAGCCCGTCGGTGACCATCTTCTTCAGATCGCCCGCCGCCTTGCGCTGCATGCGGGCGGGAATCTCTTCGCTGCGAAGTTCTAAAAGAAGGTCTGGCATGAGGATGGGTCGCGCTCTGGTGACTGAATGACGCGGCTCTACCAACCTTGTCCGGATTTGTCATGCATTAGGAGAAAATTACCACCCACCGCCGCCACCGCCTCCCCCACCGCCGCCGGAGAACCCGCCACCGCCCGAAAATCCGCCGCCGCCAAAGCCCGACGACGAACTCTTGGGGGCCGGCAGCGAAGCGGTGAAGCTGTCGGAGAGCGAGCCGCCGAGCGCGCCCATCGCCGAGCCCATCGACCCGCCATCGAAGCTTCGCCCATGATACCAGAGCGGCGCGACATAGCCGGCCGCGGCCCCGGTCGCCGCGGCGGCGGTGAGCCAGTTGTCGAAGGCCTTCGACCACGGCTTTTCGACGCCGAGCGCCACCGCATAGGGCAACAGCGTCTCGAAATGGCGCGGCGACATCTGCGGCGCGCCCTGCATGTTCATCCGGTCGCGCTCGGCCAGCGTCAGATATTGCCTCAGCCCGGCAATGTC
>CAZEEC010000043.1:0-17408 GCA_964511105.1 uncultured Mesorhizobium sp. | reverse complement strand
TCTAAGTTAAGCGAGGAGTGATTCGAGAAACGACGTCAGATCGTCCGTCACATAGTCGACGTCGTCCTTGTGATCTGGGTCCTGTTCCCAGATTTCGGAGAAAGTCGGCTCGAAATTCTTTGGCACGATGAGAACGGTCGTCATGCCAAGCGCCTTTGGCACATGAAGATTGCGAGCTAAGTCTTCGAACATCACAGCATTGGGTCCCGTGACGCGATGCAATTCTGCGAAACGATCATAGGTGGCGCGCGCGGGCTTGGGGATATGGCCGGCTGCCACGATGTCGAAGATGTCCTCGAAATGGTGGAGAATGCCGAGTCGTCGCGCCGTTCTTTCGGCGTGTCCCCGATCACCATTCGTAAAGATGAACTTGCGGCCCGGCAAGGCGACGATCGCTTCCCCGAGCGCGGGCGAATCTGGAATTGAAGAATAATCGATGTCGTGGACTTTCTGAAGAAAATCGTCCGGGTCGATCCTGTAGCGCTCCATCAGTCCGCGCAACGTCGTGCCGTATTCGAGATACAGTTCCTTCTGCAACTTTCGCGCCTCGCTCGGAAGCATCTGCAGCAGGTCCGAGACGTATCGGGTCATCCGTACGTCGATCTGGGAGAACAGGTTCGTGTGGTGGGGGTAAAGCGTGTTGTCGAGATCGAACACCCAGTCGGTGACATGAGTGAAGCGCGCTGGATCGGGATCGTTTGTCATGAACTGCTTGTGGCTGAACTGGCGCCCATGTGCAACGGTTCGGCGTGACGAGGATGCGGAACTGTCGCTGGGAAGACGTCTCAGATACCCGAAGTTCACGGCAATAACTGCAGCGATTCCTTCGCTGGAGTGGTCGCACTGCCAAAAATAGAAGAGGTGATACATGACCATCGAAGCACGGATCGGCATCATCGGCGGCAATGGCTGGCTCGGAAACGCGATCGCGCAGGCGGCCGTTGCAAGCAGCGCGATCGCCGCCGAAAGAGTGATGCTGTCGGGCCGCTCAGAATTGCGCCCGGCCGCGGAGATACCCGGTGCGCGGTGGACGAACAACAATGCCGAACTCGTCGAGCAGTCTGATGTCGTCGTGCTGTCTGTGCGTCCCGAGCAGTTTTTCAGTGTCTCCCTCGATGCCAAGGGCAAGCTGGTCGTGTCGGTGATGGCCGGTGTCACGGCGCAAACGATTGCAGAACGTACCGGGGCAGCTGAGGTCGTCCGATCCATCCCGAACGCTGCTGCCGCCATCCGCCGTTCCTTCACGCCCTGGTTCGCCACTCCGCCAGTGACGCCCGCCAACAAGACGCTCGTCCAGAAGCTGTTCGACGCCTGCGGAGAGGGTGCGGAAGTTCCACAGGAAAGCCATATCGACTATTGCGTTGCCATGACGGGATCAGGCGCAGCCTTTCCGGCGCTCCTGGCCGAGGCGCTTGCCATCCATGCGGCGGCACAGGGGCTACCGAGCGACTTTGCAGCGCGGGCCGCCAAGGGCGTCGTCGCCGGAGCGAGTCAGCTTTTCGCGGACGCCGATGCCGACACGGCCGCGCTCGTCCAGGAGATGATCGAATATCACGGCACCACGGCGGCTGCGCTGCAAACCATGCTGGACAATGGATTCGACCGAATCGTCGGGGCAGGCCTGGAGGCCGCCATGGCAAAGGCGTCGGCATTGGCCGTGTCCGGCTGATTCCTCTTCGCCAGGCGCCGGTCGTAGGCACGTTGATCGTTCGGACCCGACCGCCCCATAGATGAACTCCAGTCGCCTCTTCTTGGCAAAGCCGTCTCGCCGGGGAGCGATCATCTAGTATCGCCGGCATTAGGCCCTGGCACAGCCAGCGCTTGGTCTCGGCAGAGAATTGCATTATCTGAACCGGTGGAACCCGGGAGAAGACCATCAATATGTCCGCCATCACCAAACATCACGTCACCGAAGCGCTGAAAGCGGTCAAAGGCCCTGATTCCGAAGATGATCTGGTGTCTCTCGGCCTGGTGTCGGATATCTTCATCGCCGACAATAAGGTGTTCTTCTCTATCACGGTGCCGGCGGCACGGGCAAAGGAACTGGAGCCGCTGCGGCTTGCAGCTGAACGTGCGGTCAATGCAATTCCCGGAGTGGCCGGGGCCATGGTGGCGCTCACCGCCGAGAAGAAGGGCGGCGGCATGGAAGCCGCTCCGCCTCCGGTCGCGCGTCCTGCACCGGCCCGGGCGCCTGCATCCGCCCAATCCGGCCGGCGCGGCGTACCGGGCATCAAATCGATCATCGCTGTGGCTTCGGGCAAAGGCGGCGTCGGCAAGTCGACGACAGCGGTCAATCTCGCGCTTGGACTTGCCGCGCGGGGCCTCAGGATCGGCATTCTAGATGCCGATATTTACGGGCCGTCGATGCCGCGCCTCTTGCGCATTTCCGGAAAACCGCAGACGGTTGGCGGCAAGACGCTGAAGCCGATGGAGAACTACGGCGTCAAGGTCATGTCGATGGGGTTCCTGGTCGACGAAGAGACGCCGATGATTTGGCGTGGGCCGATGGTCATGTCGGCGCTCACCCAGATGCTGCGAGAAGTGCAGTGGGGTGAACTCGACATTCTTGTCGTCGACATGCCGCCCGGCACAGGCGACGCTCAGTTGACGATGGCGCAAAATGTACCTTTGGCAGGCGCCGTGATCGTGTCGACGCCGCAGGATATTGCGCTGATCGATGCGCGCAAGGGCTTGAACATGTTCAAGAAGGTCGACGTGCCGTTGCTCGGGATCGTCGAGAATATGAGTTACTTCATCGCCCCAGACACCGGCGCGCGTTATGACATTTTCGGCCACGGCGGTGCGGAGCGCGAGGCCGAGCGTCTCGGAGTGCCGTTCCTTGGAGCCGTTCCCTTGACGATCGACGTGCGCGAAACGTCCGATGCGGGCACGCCTGTCGTCGTCTCCAATCCTGCGGGAGCGCAGGCGGCGGTCTATCGTGGGATCGCGGCGCGCGTCTGGGAGCGGCTGCAAGTGGAGGTCGCGGCCGGTGAGGCGGCAGCGCCGAAGATCGTTTTTGAGTAATTAGGGAAAAGAGCATGAGCGAGGACGTCGTCATTCATGAAAAGCGCGATGGCTATTCGATTATCACGCTCAACCGGCCGGATCGGCTGAACGCGTTCAACGAGGCTCAGCATTTGGCTCTGCGCGCGGCACTTGACGCTTGCGCGACGGATGATTCTTGCGGCGCGATCTTGCTGACCGGCGCCGGCCGCGGCTTTTGCGCGGGCCAAGATTTGTCCCAGCGCGATCCTGCCATGCTGGGCGCCCAGCCCGACCTCGGCAAAACACTTGAGACTTTCTACAATCCGCTGGTCCGCATGTTACGCACAATGGAAAAGCCGATTGTCTGCGCCGTCAACGGCGTGGCGGCGGGCGCGGGTGCCAACATCGCGCTGGCCTGCGACATTGTTCTTGCAGCGAAATCCGCACGGTTCATCCAGGCGTTCTCGAAGATTGCGCTTATCCCGGATGCCGGCGGCACCTATTGGCTCACGCGCCACCTCGGTGAGGCGCGTGCCAAGGCGCTCGCGTTGACCGCGGAGCCCTTGTCAGCCGAAGATGCCGCGGATTGGGGTCTGATCTGGCGCGCCGTAGAAGATGAGAGGCTGATGGACGAAGCAATCAAGCTCGTCGAAGGTTTCGCCCAGGGCCCGACAAACGCCTATGCATTGACCAAGAAGGCGATCCATGAGGCATCGGTCAATTCACTCGACGCGCAACTGGATGCCGAACGTAAATATCAGCGCGAGGCCGGCCGCTCGGACAATTACAAGGAAGGCGTGCAGGCCTTTCTTGAAAAGCGCCCAGCGGATTTCCGCGCTGGCCGGAAAATCTAAACGTAGCCTCCTTCACGCGGCGATCGACCGACGACCGGTGGCAAGGGCGAACTCGCGGATGCCCGGCTCGATATTGTGGAGCGGGATCGACGAGATGCCGAGGCGAACGAACCGGCAGTTCTGTTCCGGTTGATCGAAGAAGCGCGCGCCGGGCTCGATCAGAACGCTCCGTAGCGCCGCCGATTCCGTCAGCGCCCATCCGCTTGCTCCTTGCGGACCTTCAAGCCAAAGCGATGTGCCCCCGGGGGTATCCGTGACCCGCCAATCCGGCAGATATGATGTGACGGCGCTGACGAGCCGTTCGCGCCGCTCTTGGAAGGCGGCTGAAAGTCGGCGCACCAGGGCCTCGTGATGGCCAAGTGACAGGAACAGGGCAACCGCGCGCTGATTGTTGGCCGGCGGATGGCGCAGCATGAAGCGGCGCAGCGCGCGCAGTTCGGCGATCAGTTCAGCGGAGGCGACGATATAACCGAGCCGCAGGCCGGGCGCCAGCGTCTTCGACATCGAGCCGACATAGATGACGCGTCCCGTTCGATCGAGGCCGCGCAAGGCTTGCTGCGGCGCGTCGTCGACAAGCTGACTGTCATAACCGTCCTCGATGATGATGCGGTCGTGTTTTTGCGCATCCGCGATCAGTTTGTCTCGGCGTTCGTCGGTCAACGAAACCATGGTTGGGCAATGATGACTGGGTGTGACGAAGGCAAAACCGCAATCGTCAGGAATCGCATCCGGGTCTATGCCGTCGCGATCGACGGACACGGGCACGACTTCGGCGCCCGACAACCGGAAGATCGAACGGGCATCCGGATAGCCCGGGTCTTCCATGGCAACCCTCGTGTCGCGGCCCATCAGCAGCGTTGCCAGCATGTAAAGAGCATGCTGCGCCCCGAGTGTGACGATGATTTCGTCCGGATTGGCGAAAATGCCCCGCCGCGGCAGAAGCCTTGCCTGAATTTGCTCGATCAGGAGCGGATCGTCGCGGTCGACCATGTCGGCGGCCCAATTGCGGATTTCCAGAACCGCAAGCGCCATCCGATTGCATTCCCGCCACTCGGCGGTGGGAAACAGGCCGGGATCGAACTGGCCGTAGACGAATGGATAGGCAGCCTGGATCCAGTTGTCCTGCTTCGAGGGTTCGGGCATATCGGATGCGGCGATTTTGCGCCGGCTCTTCCAGTTCAGCGGAGGGTCGGTTCTGGTGGCCGGGTCCGGCGCGCGCGCCGGCATGGTCAGCATGTCGGGATTGACGAAATGGCCGCGCCGTTCCTTGGCAATGAGAAAGCCTTGGTCGACGAGCTGCTGGAAGGCAAGCACGACGGTACCACGGGCAACGCCCAGCCTCTCGGCCAACAGCCGGCAGGACGGTAAAGGCAGCGAAGCCGCGATCTGGCGGTCGAGGATGGCCGCGACGACCGCCTGGCGGATCTGAGCTTGCAGCGTCTGACCGGATTCGGGCGACATTCGAAACAATCCGGACCAGATTGCAGGATCGTTGCGGGCCGCCATGCCGATAACCTCCGGACTTTTGGAACAAAGTTGTCCTGATGTGAAACAAAAGAAAGAGCCACAACGTCCAGGCTAAGTGACACCGGCCGCACGAGCGAGGATGGCAGCCTATGCCGACGACAGAGCGTGTTCAAGCTGGTCCAATCTGTTGCGCCAATGATATTGAGCGACCGGATTTGACACAACGTAATCCGACGCGCTCCGGCGCAATTGCTTGCGCTCGGCTTCGGGCGCTGATTAACCTTTCCCGCGCCTGATCGACCGAACTGCGGAGCATCATTTCCTTGGATAATTCCCTGCTTGCCGAAGCCCGCCGAAGTCTGATTGCCTATGTCGGGGCCCGCGCGCCGGTGGATATGCGCGCCGCCTTCGCGTCTCAACCGGATCGCTTCGAGGCGTTCTCGCTAAGGTTGGACGACTTGCTGTTGGATTATTCTAAATGTGCGGTTGATGCAGGGACCATCGATCATCTGATACGCCTGGCGAAGGCCGCCGACCTTGAAACGCACCGTGACGCGATGTTGACCGGCCAGCCCATCAACACGACGGAAAGGCGCTCCGTCCTCCACACCGCCCTGCGGTTGCCGACGGGCGCCTCGCTCGTGGTCGACGGCATTGATATCGTCCCTGAAATCCACCGCGTGCTTGAAGCGATGTCGGTCTTCGCGGACGAATTGCGATCCGGCCCGTTTACCGATGTGGTCAATATCGGCATTGGCGGTTCCGACCTTGGTCCGGCGATGGCGACGCAGGCGCTCGGACCTTACCATGACGGGCCGCGCCTCCATTTTGTCTCCAATGTCGACGCCGCGCACATGGCCGATACACTGCAAGGACTCGACCCCCAGACGACCTTCTTCATCGTTGCCTCCAAAACCTTCACCACGACAGAGACGATGACGAATGCTCAGTCCGCCCGCGACTGGGTCGCGCGCGCGCTCGGTGACGGGGCCGTTGCAGATCACTTCGCCGCCGTTTCAACGGCCCTCAATAAGGTCGTCGCATTTGGTATCCGGCAGTCCCGAATTTTCGGCTTCTGGGATTGGGTTGGAGGTCGCTATTCGCTCTGGTCGGCGATCGGCCTGCCGATCATGGTCGCGATTGGGTCACCAAATTTCCGCCGGATGCTGGCGGGCGCACATGCGGTCGACCGACATTTTTTTGAGGCGCCGCTTGTTGAAAATCTGCCGGTCTTATTCGGTCTGATCGGCTATTTCCACCGTGTCGCATGCGGCTATCCCTCTCGTGCCGTCATTCCCTATGACCAGCGTCTGGCCCGGTTGCCGGCCTATTTGCAGCAACTCGACATGGAGTCGAACGGCAAGAGTGTGGCGGTGGACGGCCATCCCGTTGCAACCGTGACCGGGCCGATTGTTTGGGGCGAGCCCGGCACCAACGGCCAGCACGCCTTCTTCCAGCATCTGCATCAGGGCACCGATGTCGTGCCTGTCGAATTTTTGGTCGCAGCCGAAGGTCACGAGCCCGAGCTTAGCCATCACCATGATCTGCTGCTGGCCAATTGCCTGGCCCAGTCCGAAGCTCTTATGGCCGGCCGGACCTTGGAGGAGGCCCGCGCGAAATTGCTCGCCAGCGGCATCGGTATGGAAGAAGCGGAGTCAATTGCGCCGCATCGCGTCTTTTCGGGGAATCGGCCGTCGCTTACAATTCTCTACGGTAGGCTTGATCCCTTCACGCTCGGCCGTTTGATAGCCGTTTACGAGCATCGGGTCTTCGTTGAAGCGCGGCTTTTCGGCATCAACGCGTTCGATCAATGGGGGGTGGAACTCGGCAAGGAACTGGCGACCGCGCTGCTTCCGATCGTCCAGGGTCGCGAAAACGCCGACGGTCATGACGGCTCGACGCAAGGGCTGGTGGCTGCCCTCCACCGTCTGCGCGAGAGCGCGTGACATGACCATCAAGGCGATTCTCTTCGACAAGGATGGGACCTTGATCGATTTCAATACGACCTGGTTGGCGATTGCCGATCGGCTCGCAATCGAGGCTTCGCACGGCGATCGCGGGGCAGCAAACGCGCTCCTGGAACGCTCCGGCTATGATTTCAAGGCGCACAAGTTCCGCCCCGATTCCGTCTTTGCGGCCGGCACCAATGCCGAGATCGTGGATCTTTGGTATCCCGACATGACGCCCACCGAGCGGCAGGAGCGGGTTCGCCATTTCGACAACGTGACCGCGAAGGAAGGAGCGCACCGCGCCGTCACTCTGCCGGGGATCGTCGATGCTTTGGGCGCACTTCACGCCGACGACTTTCATTTGGGGCTAGCCACCAACGATTCCACGGATGGCGCCGAGGCAACGTTGGCCGCTTTGGGAGTCACCCATCTTTTCGACGCCTGTTTCGGCTATGATGCCGTGCTGAACCCAAAGCCCGCGCCAGACGTTGTGATCGCCTTCGCCGATAGAGTAGGCTTGAAGTCGTGCGAGATTGCGATGGTAGGCGACAACACGCACGATATGCAGACCGGCAAAGCGGCGGGCGCGGGCCTGCTGGTTGCGGTCTTGAGTGGCACGGGGACACGGGCGACGCTAACGCCGCTCGCCGACATCGTACTGCGCTCCGTCGCCGAACTGCCTGATTATTTCGCGCGCACTGGATAGTTCCCTCACCGCAACTCGCGCCGCAGGATCTTGCCGACATTGGTCTTCGGCAGTTCCGTGCGGAACTCGACATGGCGAGGGCGCTTGTAGGCGGTCAGTTTGTCGCGCGTGAAATCGATGATCTCCTGCTCGGTTAGTTTTTCGTCCTTCTTGACGACGAAGATCTTCGGCACTTCTCCGGAACGTTCGTCCGGTACGCCGACCGCCGCGACTTCGAGGACACCCGGATGCTCGGCGACCACTTCCTCGATCTCGTTTGGGTAGACGTTGAAGCCGGAGACCAGGATCATATCCTTCTTGCGGTCGACGATCTTCACATAGCCCCGCTCATCCATGAAGCCCATATCGCCCGACTTGAAGAAGCCGTCCGGGGTCATGACCTTTGCCGTTTCGTCCGGGCGGTTCCAGTAGCCGGTCATGACCTGCGGCCCGCGGATGCAGATCTCTCCGACCTCGCCGAGCGGCACGTCTCTTCCATCGTCGTCAAGAATCGCAACCTCGGTCGAAGGGATCGGCAGGCCGATCGTGCCGGTGAATTCCTCCGCATCGAAACGATTGGCGGTTGCAACGGGTGACGTCTCGGACAGTCCATAGCCCTCGGCAATCCAGATACCGGTCAGCTTCTTCCAGCGCTCAGCAACCGGTCTTTGCACGGCCATGCCGCCGCCGAAGGTCAAAAGCAGCGGCTTGAAGTCGAGCTTCTGAAAATCCTCATTATTGAGAAGCGCGTTGAACAGGGTGTTGAGGCCGGGGAAGATGTGGAACGGCGTCTTCTGCAATTCCTTCACGAAGGCGGGAATGTCGCGCGGGTTGGCGATCAGCAGGTTCTGCGCGCCCTGTTGCATGCCCATCAGCGCATTCACCGTCAGCGCATAGATGTGGTAGAGCGGCAGGGCACAGACGTAAACGACATCTTCCGGCTTCGACTTTTTCGCATAGGCGGCTTCGACCCAAAGCGCGTTCTGCGCGACATTGGCAAGCACGTTGCGATGAGAAAGCGTCGCGCCTTTCGAAACGCCTGTCGTGCCGCCCGTATATTGCAGGAAAGCGACGTCGTCCGGTCCGACGTCGATCTTGCGAAACGTCTTCGACGAACCTTGCTTGAGCGCGTCGTTGAAGGCGACATGACCGGACAACGACCATGCCGGCACCATCTTCTTGACGCGGCGCACCACCAGATTGACCACGAATCCCTTGAGGCCGAGCCTGTCGCCCATCGAGGCGACGACGATGTGCTTGATCTTTGTGCGACCGATGACCGCTTGCAGGGTCGAAGCGAAGTTCTCGAGAATGATGATCGCCTCTGCGCCGGAATCGTTGAGTTGGTGCTCGAGCTCGCGCGGTGTGTAAAGCGGATTGACATTGACAACCGTGCAGCCGGAGCGAAGCACGGCCATCATCGCGATCGGATATTGGAGCACGTTTGGCATCATGATCGCCACGCGCGCCCCCTTCGGCAGGTTCTTGCTCTGCAGATAGGCGGCGAACTCGGCGGACTGCTTTTCAAGCTCCGAGAAACTCAACGATTTGCCCATCGACGTGAAGGCTGGCTTGTTGCCGTATTTCCGGCAGGATTCAACCATCAATTCGCCAAGCGAGGCGAATTCCAAGGGGCCTATTTCGGCTGGAACCACCTCGGGATAGTTGGCAAGCCACGGCTTTGCGCGCTGCGTGTCGGTTTGAGTCACGATCGCATCCTCGGCAGCTGATTGTACGGGCCCTTCGATCCTTGGGGAAGAGTCGAATGCCGGAGCCTTAGCCGGCTTCTTTGCTGGAGGCCTGGCAGGTGCCTTCTCCGTTAAAGTTTTGGCTCTTGCAGGCTTGGTTGTGTCCGCCGGAGACTTCGTAGCGATAGGCTTGGCCTTCGTCGCCGCAGGTGCCTTTCCCGCAGTCGGATTCGGTTTGGCGGGGGCTTTGCCCGACGCCCGCTTCGCTCGAACCGGCTTGGCGGTCGGTGCGTCGGTCTCGTTTGTCTCAGCGTTCGTAACTGTCTCGCTCGCCTTCGCCAATTTGCCCTCCTCGAAGAAATATCGGATGCGTCTTCACCTGCTGCACTAGCCCGGCGGGAAGTCTGAATGGCCCCCACGTGCCAATTGGTGTCGAAGAATGTCTGCCAATGTAGGGCCACAGTCGATCGCGGTGCAAGCCGTTGGATAGCAAATGCAATCCTACTGGCCGTAGCCGGCATGCCCTTCCATGAATCTCCGCTCGGCTTCCGTCGTTTCCCGTCCCAGTACGGCGTTGCGGTGTGGAAAGCGGCCGAACTCCTGAATGATATCGCGATGCTCGATCGCGTACCGCAAGCCTTCTTCATTGTTGAGCGAGCGAAAAAGGTCTACGCAACGCTCTTGGTCGGCTGAAATTTCCGAATGCATCAAAGGCATGTACAGGAACTGCTTTTGCGAGTCTGACAGCCCCTGATCGAGTTGTTTGGTAATGGCATTGCGTGTTATTTCGATGGCCAAGTTGTCAGTTCCGAAAGCAGCGGCTTGACCTCGAAACATGTGCCGGGGAAACTGGTCGAGCAGGATCGTGGCGGCGAGCGCGCTTCGCTGGTCAGCGATCGAGGGCGGGTCGATCGTGGACTTCAGCTCTTCATACAGGCGGGCAAATCGTTGATGGATGGTTTCATCCAGTTCCGTGCCGCCTGCAAACCATTCTTCGGCAGTGAGCTCGTCAAACCAAAAAGCCAAAATCTCGTCCTGCCAAGTCTGCTTCATGCCATCCTCCTGGAAATCCTGTCAGTCGCCCATAATCCTGGCCGGGCCGCGTCGCTAGATGCGACCCTCCTCGACGCCATGACAGGTGGTTTCGCTGACACCGTTCCACAAAAGTTGAGGCACTTCCACCCGGCAGCGTTCATTGGCGAACGGGCAGCGTGGATGGAACGGGCAGCCCGATGGAGGATTGATCGGGTTGGGAATCTCGCCTTCCACCTTTTTGCGTTTGCGCCCGGTCATTTCGAGGTCGGGCACTGCGTCGAGAAGCATACGTGTATAGGGATGCCGCGGCGTCGCAAACAACGTCTTGGAGTCCGAAATCTCGGAAATCCGCCCGAGATAAAGGACGCCGATGCGGTTTGCCATGTGGCGCACCACCGATAGGTCGTGGCTGATGAAGAGGAACGTCAGCCCGAATTCGTCCTGTAGATCCTTCATCAGGTTCAGGATCTGCGCCTGCACCGATACGTCGAGCGCTGAAGTCGGCTCATCGCAAACGATGAAGTCGGGACGGGCCGCCAGGGCACGTGCGATCGCGACCCGCTGACGCTGGCCGCCGGAGAATTCGTGTGGGAATTTGGCTCCGTCTTCGGGCGACATGCCGACCAGCGTGAGCAGTTCCCCGACGCGCTTGCGCCGGTCGGTGGACGACATCCCGCCCTCGAACACCTTCAAGGGCTCGCCAATGATATCGGTCACGCGCCAGCGCGGATTGAGGCTTGCGAATGGATCCTGAAAGATCATCTGGAAGCGGCGGCGCAGACGCCGCGCCTCAGCGCCTTTCAACCCCATTTTGAGCGACTTTCCGTCGAAGTGGATGTCGCCTTGCGAGGGTTCGAGCAGCCCGACGATCAGCCGCGCGATGGTCGACTTGCCGGAACCGGATTCGCCGACCAGCGCGAACGTCTCTCCCTTGTTGATGCGGAACGAGACATCGTCGACAGCGCGCACATAAGCTTTTTCCGAGCGCTCGATCACGCGGTTCAGCCAGGGCTTCGATACGTCGAAGTGCCGCGACAGATGGTTGACGTCAACGAGTGGTGTCTGCGTCGTCATGCGGCTTGCTCCTCGGGCGCATGCAGCCAGCACGCCACGCGACGTGTCCCCGACACCATCGGATCGGGACGCTCAATGAGGCAGCGGTCGAAAACGTACGGGCAGCGCGGATTGAAGGGACATCCGGGCGGAATGGCCGACAGCCGGGGCATTGAGCCAGGAATCTGTGTCAGGCGCTCCGAATCCGTGCGCAGCGTCGGGATCGAGCCCATTAGTCCGGCCGTGTAAGGATGCTTGGCATCGGCGATGACGTCGCGCACCGGCCCGATCTCGGCAATGCGGCCGGCATACATGACGGCAACGCGGTCGGCAGTCTCGGCGATGACCCCCATGTCGTGGGTGATCAGCATGATCGCGGCGCCGTATTCGGCGCACATCTTCTTCATCACGTCGATGATCTGTGCCTGGACGGAGACGTCGAGCGCCGTTGTCGGTTCGTCGGCAATGACCAGGTCCGGGTCCGCGCACAGCGCCAGCGCAATTACGACGCGCTGGCGCATGCCGCCGGAAAACTGGTGCGGATAGTCGTCGATCCGCCGGTCGGCTGCCGGGATGCCGACATCGTCAAGGAGCCGGATCGCCCGCTTGCGGGCGTCGGCTTCCGACAGCGGCATATGCGTGCGGATCGTCTCGATCAATTGCTCGGCGACGGTGTAGAGCGGATTGAGCGATGTCAGCGGGTCCTGGAAGACCATGCCGATGCGCTTGCCGCGGTAGGGGCGGATCTGGTCCGGCCGCAGATTGTCGATGCGCTCCCCCTTGAGCAGGATTTCGCCGCCGGCAATCCGTCCAGGTGGATCGATCAGGCCGATAACGGCCGAGCCGGTCATCGATTTTCCGGCCCCGGATTCGCCGACAACGCCCAGCACTTCTCCGGGCATGATGTCGAACGAGATGTCGTTAACCGCCGTCAGCGTCCCACGGCGGGTGGGAAACTGGACGGTCAGATTTCTAACGGACAGGACAGGTTGCATGCGCTTACCTCAGTCGTGGATTGAGCGCATCACGCAGCCAGTCGCCCAGAAGGTTGACCGAAAGGGCAAGCACGACGAGCGTGACAGCTGGAAAAAAAAGGATCCACCACTCGCCCGAGAACATATACTGCTGGCCTATGCGGATCAGCGTTCCGAGCGAAGGCTGCGTCGGCGGGACGCCAACCCCTAGATAGGACAAGGTGGCTTCCTCGATAATGGCGAGAGCAAGTCCGATGGTCGCAATGACCAGGACGGGACCCATCACATTTGGCAATACGTGCCGGACCAGAATGACGATCGGGTGCACACCCATGATTCGTGCGGCCGAAACATAGTCCTTTTGCCGCTCGACCATCGTTGCGCCGCGGACGGTTCGGGCAAACTGGGCCCAATTTGCGAGGCCGATCGCGATGATGAGGACATAGACGGCAACCCCTTCCTGCTGCGACGGCGGTATGATGCCCCGGGCGATGCCGAAGATCAGAAGCGCGATCAGGATCGCTGGGAAAGAAAGTTGCACGTCGGCGATGCGCATGATGACGGACTCAGTGGTGCCGCCTTGGTAGCCCGCGACCAGACCCAGCGAGATTCCCAATATCATGGCGAAGGCGGTGGCCGAGAACCCGACGAAGAGCGAGATGCGCGATCCATAAAGGATCGTCGAGAAGACATCGCGGCCCTGATTGTCGGTGCCGAGCAGATAGAAATTGCCCATGCGCGATTCGGAGAACGGTGGTGTGAATCCGTCCATCAGGTTCAGCGAAGCCGGATTGAACGGATCATAAGGAGCGATCCAGGGAGCCAGAAGGGCGGCGCCGACGATCAGAACGACCACAATGCTAGCGATGATCGTCACCGGGGAGCGACGGTACGAATAGAAGATGTCGGAATCCCAAGCGCGATAAAGGCGGCTGGGCGGCTTGGGCGGAAGAACCGGCTCGCCATCGCCAGCTGCCATCAGCTTTGGATCTGGAAGCGGGGCCATGGGATCACCGTTTGCCAGAGCCGACGCGCAAGCGCGGATCGACTGCATAATAGAGGACGTCGACAATCAGGTTGATGACGACGAAAACGAAGGCGATGAACATCAAATAAGCAGCCATTACCGGCACGTCGACCACCTGCACCGACTGAATGAAGAGCGAACCGACGCCGGGCCACTGGAACACGGTCTCGGTTACAATCGCGAAAGCGATGACGGATCCGAGTTGCAGACCAGTGATGGTGATGACCGGCACCAAAGTATTCTTCAGTGCATGACCGAAATTGATCGCCCGACTGGATAGCCCACGCGCCTTTGCAAAGCGGATATAGTCGGCGCGCAGGACCTCCAGCATCTCGGCCCGAACAAGGCGCATGATGAGGGTCAACTGAAAGAGCGACAGCGTGATAGCCGGCAAGATCAGAGATCGGAGTCCTGATTCTGTCAAAAGACCGGTTCGCCAGCCGCCAACCATGACGGTTGTACCGCGTCCGAAAGATGGCAACCAGCCCAGTTCAACCGCAAACACGTAGATCAGACCAATGCCGATTAGGAAGGTTGGAAGCGATACGCCGGCCAATGAGGCCGTCATAACCACCGTGGACAACGGCGATTTTGGTTTCAAAGCCGTATAGACACCGAAGAAGAGCCCGAATACGAGCGCCAGTGTAGCCGATGCAAGCGCCAATTCGATCGTGGCTGGCAGACGCTCCAGGATGAGGCGCGTCACTGGTTCCTGCAGGCGGTAGGAAATACCGAAATTGCCCTGAACAGCATTAATGATGAAATTGGCGAACTGCACATAAAACGGGTCGTTGAGTCCCAAGCGCTCCCGCATCGCTTCGCGATCCGCCAAGCGCGTATCCTGCCCCACCATCGAGTCGACGGGATCGCCGACATAGCGGAAGACCAGGAACGCCACCAGCGATACGACGAGCATCACAAGGATGCTCTGCAGCAAACGCCTTATGACAAATGCTGTCATTTACTTGTCTCCGGAACGAGAGGCGGCTGCAAGACTTGCATCGCGACTTCCCTTTGTCGGTCTGAATGCAACCGGCTCAGACGGCGAGGAAGGTGAGACGGTCTCACATTCAGACATCTGCCGCGACGAAAAGCGCTGTTTTACGGGAGCCAACGCGACAATCAAGCCATAATGCGATGCCGCCGCGCAATGACTTGCGCGGCGGCGGTGATCCACAAATCCGCGATCTATTACTCGCCGATCGTCACATTGATCATGTTGGGCTGGTTTTCCGGATGAACCTCAACGGTGAAGTTCGATCGCGTTGCATAGGCCAGAAGCTGATTGTGAATCGGCAACAGGACGCGGTCCTCCTGCACCGTCGCCCAGATTTCGGCGATGGTTGCGTCGCGCGCATCCAAATCTGTCTCTGTGCCCAATGACTGGATCTTCTCGTCAAGTTCCGGATTGGAATACCCGCTCGGATTGTAGGCCCCGTAATTGCCTTCCTTCGTGTGGATCAGATCGTTGAAGATGTAAGCCGAATCGAAGGTCGGGACACCCCAGCCCAAGAGATAGAAGTCGGTGTCGCCGTTCGTGACCAGCGGCGAGTGCTGCGCCACGGGGCGCGAGGCAAGCGTCACCCGAATGCCAATCTGACCGAGCATGCCGACCACGGCCTGGCTGATCGCCTCGTCATTGACGTAGCGATTGTTGGGCGTATCGAGCGTCACCGTAAAGCCGTCCTCGTAGCCGGCTTCCGCCATCAGTTCGCGCGCCCGTTCGATATCGGGCTCCGGATAGGCATCGAGTTCTTCGGTCCAGCCATTGACGAAGGGTGGCATGGCGACGCCGGCCGGAAGCGAATTGCCACGCATGACGACTTCCTTGATAGCGTCGCGATCAATGGACAGATGCATCGCCTCGAGGACGAGCGGGTTGGCGAACGGATTCTCATCCGTTACGTCGGAACTTTCCAGAGGCTCTTCGCCAAGACGGTAACCGAAATAGATGATGCGGTTCTCAGGACCGGTCGTGACCCGGATACCGTCCGTCGATGACAAGCGTTCGATATCCTGTACAGGCACGTCCTGCACGAAATCGACTTCACCTGACAAAAGCGCTGCAACGCGTGTCGCGGCATCGGAGATCGGCGTGTAGATGATCTCCGTAACAACCGGATTTTCGTCTGCCCAATGGTCAGGATTGACTTCGAGAACCGAACGCACGCCGACTTCGCGGGAGACGAGGCTGTAAGGGCCGGTTCCGTTAGTGTTGCGAACGGCGTAGTTGTCCTCGCCACCGGCGTAGTCCTGCACCTCTACCACGTCGTTTTCTTCAGACCAGGTCTTGTCCATCATGAAGGTGTTGGTGAGGTTGTTCGGGTAAAGCGGGCTTGGCCCGTTCATCTTGACCTCGACCGTATGGTCATCGACCGCTGTTACGCTGTCTACGTCAGCATGGAGCTGGCGCAAATTAGAGAATTCCGAACGGGCGCGATCCAGCGAGAAGACGACGTCTTCAGCCGTGAACTCGGCGCCGTCATGGAAGGTGACGCCTTCGCGCAGCGTGAAGACCCACGTTGTGTCGTCGCCTTCCTTGATCGCCCACTCGGTCGCTAGGCGTGGGATCAGCGTTCCTTCGGTATCTCGCCAGACCAGCGTCTCATAGATGTGATGGGCGAAGGTATGGGTCGTGCCTTCGTTTTGCGAGTGCGGGTCCAGCGTCAGCGCGTCGGCGCCGCGGGCCCAACGAAGCGTCTCGGCAGACGCCGGAAGGGTGCTCGCGGCCATAGCCAGAACACTGACGGTCCAGAGAAGTTTACGCATGTTTGCTCCCGTGAATTTTATTGATGTCGTCCCCGTAGTGACGTGCTGCGTCCCCCACGATTGGCGCCTACCATAAAAGAGGGTTCCGCATATGGGAAGCGGGTAAAGCGCTTGGCGCATTTCAACGTAAACGCGGGCACGGAAACAAGGCCCGGCCCGACCGATACCGCATCGACGGCACGATGCGTATGGCGCGCGACGCCACACTAAAAAATAAGGCACATCTTGAACATTAACGGAATGTCACGATGCGGTTCAGGTTGAGTTCATGTCGGAACCATCAAGTTGCTCGTGCGTCTCTAGGACAAGGAGTATCAGGATGAAAAAGTTTCTTTCGATCATCTGCGCATCGACAATAGCGCTAACCGGCGTAGCTTCGACAACCGTAACCGCAACGGCGGCACCTGCCTTGGCACGGACTGTTGATGTTGGTTCAGCCAATGCCAATGTCATTGACGTCCAGTACCGCCGTGACGACCGCCGCGATCGGCGTGCGGACCGGCGCGTTGATCGCCGTCCGGACCGCCATTCTGCCCGCCGCGGCTTTTATCGCCAGAACGACCGCGCTTTTTATAACGGCCATCGCGGCTATCGTCAGCACCGGCGCGGCTACCGCCAGCACAACGGCTTCTGGTTCCCCGCTGCGGCCTTTGTGGCCGGCGCCATTGCCGGCGGCGCGCTTAGCCAGCCCGCGCCGCAGCGCGTGATCGTGCAACCGGGCCGTCTGTCGCAGGCGCACGTCGACTGGTGCTATTCCCAATATCGCTCGTACCGCGCTTCAGACAACACCTTCCAACCCTATAACGGGCCACGGCGCGCCTGCTCCTCACCCTACAATTAAGAGCGATCCAGGATCTCAATGAATGGCGGCCTACGGGCCGCCGTTTTTGACTCCAACAGGGCCGTCATGACGTCAGGTGCT
>CAZEEC010000042.1:0-17412 GCA_964511105.1 uncultured Mesorhizobium sp. | reverse complement strand
TCGCGCTCGATGCCGTCGGCCACCAGGTGGCGATCCAGATCGCCGACGGTTCCTATCCGGTCGCCACGACGATCGCCCGGCCGCTGTTCGACGGCGGCATGCTGATCATTCGCGGCAATGCGGCCCAGCCGCACAACGTCCAGCTCGGCGCGCCCGGCCTCAACGCGCTGAGCGTCGAGGGCGCGGGCGTGTTCGTGCGCCTGGAAGGGCTTTCGCTCAGCGGCCAAGTGGGGCTTTGGGCCCGCTTCGGGGCGGTCGTGCATGTGCGCGCCCGCAACGTCTTCGGCGCCTGTTCGGCCCGTCACATCGGCGTCGACAACGGCGCTTATGTCGAGATCATCGGCCAGACGGAGATCACCGGATCAAGCCCCTTCCATCTCTACGCCAACCAGAACGGTCATATCTTGATGACCGGCAGCACGGTGACGCTGACCGGATCGCCGCATTTTTCGAGCGCCTTTTGCGTGGCGCAACTGACCGGCCTGCTGTCGGTCTCCGCGAACAGCTATGCCGGGACGGCGACGGGTTCGCGCTACCGCGCCAGCGGCAATGGCGTGATCAACGTCAATGGCGCGGGGGAGACAGCACTGCCTGGCAACGCGCCGGGCACGGTTGCCAGCGGCGGGCAGTACGGCTGACTCGATCATAGGTTTATCAGCCAAGTGTTCCACGGAAGTGGGTTGCGTCGGTCAGTCAAGCGGAGAGAAGAGATGAATTCGTCATCCTGCCGTCAAAGATGCTTTTGCACGTCTACCCAGCCGAAGTTGGCCGACCTTTCTGTCATTATAGTCGAGGGCTATCACCGATAGCGCTTTTAGGTCATCCAAAGTCAAATCATCGTTTCGCTGGATGACAAACCGCACGCCGACTGATCGACCAGGAAGCCCAAAATGCTTCTGCACATCGGGTCTCGCTACCATCATCTTCTGTCGAAAGGAGCGCAACCGTCCACCCATTTCTACAACCAGTCGTGAATATCCCTTTCCTGCCGTGGAGATCGCCCAGGCGTCGATAGTGATGTCCTCGCGGTTAACTGCGATCGAATCCACAACTCCCATTCGAAAGGACTCTTCATTTTCTCCTAGATCGTGCCGAAGCTCTGCCGGGCCTAGATGCGCAACGTATGCGGTTGCCAGTTCTGAAGCGCTCTCTATAGAGGAAGGCCGCGTGCCGATCGGTTCCCAGTTCAGATTGACGACCATGTATCCATGTTGTCGTAACGAAGAAGCAAAACTATCCCTCGCGAGCGGGGGAATGAAGCCGTCATAGGCGAAATCCCTCCCGCTGGCAGATGCTACGACGCAATCGACATAAGACTCGAGAAGGCCGCAGCAAACAATCGACTCAATGGCCTGGGCAATACGATAGACACTGTAGCCGGTCGAGATGGCGTTTGCGATGGTTGGCGCGTCATCCCGTCTGCCGGTGGCGATATGATGAATGAGTCTGTCCCCTTGGATGAGTTCGACCTCCGAAGACGTGAACAGACCGCGAGACACGGTGCTCTTCCCGGATGCCGGCTCCGACATCATCAAGTAGGCGACGGGCATGCGCCTAGAGACATGGAAGACGTGACAGGAAACGGGGTCACCCACTCGTTCGACGCTTGGTCCGACGTGTCTCCATGCATATTTTTCAAGAACCTTTTCTATCTGGGAACGAGTAGCGAATAAGTGTGTGTCAGTTCCTCGTTCGGCCTCCACCCAAGCAGTCTCCTGTCCCGGGTGTATTCCAATCTCCAATACAAGCACGCCTGTGTCCGACAAGTGCGATACAAGTCGTTCGATCAGTGCGGTTTGATTCTCGGCGTAGTGCAAGGCCGCCGTGCACAGGATCACGTCAAACTGGCGGCTCGGCAGGTTGTCCCAATTGTCGTTCAAAAAACGCGCATCCGGAAAGCGCTCTCTCCCGACGCTAATCGAGCGTTCGTCGGCATCAATTCCGTAGACTTCGCTAGCCTTCTGAAAGAGCGCATAGCCACAGAAGAAACCTTCATCGCAACGCACGTCGAGGAAGGACCGACCGGCAAGCTCGGGGAGGCGCAATGCCTTGAGTCTATCGTTCCGACGGGACGAACCTTGGTTGGGCATCGGACTCCTCTCAGGCGCCTCAACTCATGCAATTCAAAGAGTTAATCTATAGAAGAGCTAGTGGTTGATGGCAAAATCTTCAGTCGATTTCGACAGATTTTTTGAATAGAAGGCGTCGAAATTTCTTTCCGTCAACCATCTTCTCTTCATCTGCTGCACCTCCAACGCGAACCGCGCAATCTTCTCCGGGTCGTCCTCAGGGCCTCGCGAGACGCTTTCCAGATGATAGAGTTCGGCGTAAGGCGTCCAGACGTTAAGATAACTGGCCGCGCGAACCTTGAGGCAGAAATCGACGTCGTTGAAGGCCACCTTCAGATGTTCCTCATCGAGGCCGCCCACCTGCTCGTAGACTGACTTTTTGACGAGCAGGCAGGCGCCGGTGACGGCCGAAAGATTCTGAAGAACCTTTAGGCGGAAGAAATAGCCCGGATGATCGCGAGGAAAGTGCTTGTGCGAATGCCCTGCGACGCCGCCAAGGCCAACGATTACGCCAGCATGCTGGATCGTACTATTCGCATAGTAGAGCTTGGCGCCGACACAGCCGACATCCGGCTGGACTGCCCATGACACCATTTCGGTCAACCAGCCGGGCGAAATCACTTCGATGTCGTTGTTGATCAGCCCGATGATCTCGCCCTTCGCCTTCGCCGCTGCGAAATTGTTGATCGCCGAATAGTTGAACGGTTTGTCGTAGCGCAGAACGCGGACGTTCTTGATACCCTTCAGCGATTTGAGATAGATGAGCGTTTCGGGCTCAGCCGAACCGTTATCGACGATCAGGATCTCATAGTTCGCATAGGTGGTCCTCGCGCGGATCGATTCGATGCAACCGCGCAACAATTCGACCTTGTCGCGCGTCGGCACGATCAGGCTTACCAGCGGTGCGGGGTCGGGCAATTGCATGCGGATGCGGTAGAAGGGGGTGTCGGGTGCTGCCTCCACGCTCGCGGCAACTCCCGTGCGATCGACATGGTCCTGCAGTGCACGCAAGCCGGCGGCATATGCATAGGATTTTTCCGATCCCGCCGTCGCCGTCGAACCTTCCGCCGCGCGCCAATGATAGAGCACCTTCGGGATGTGGCGGATCTGCTTCGAATCGATCCGTTCAAAGATGCGCAGGTTGAGATCGTAGTCCTGGCTACCTTCGAAGCCCGGCCGCCAACCGCCGACGGCGCGGATGTTGTCGGCGCGGTGCACCGTGAGGTGGTTCAGATAGTTTTGGGAGCGGAACAATTCGCGGGAGAAATCCGGCTTGAAGTAGGGGTCGTAGCGCCGTCCCTTCGCGCCGAGTTTGTCCTCGTCGGAGTAGACGAGTTGGGCCTGCGGGTGTCGCGCGATCTCAAACGCCACCTCGGCCAATGCGTGCTCACGCAAGATGTCGTCATGGTCGAGGAGTGCGATCCATTCGCCGGAGGCAAGCGCGAAGGCGGAATTGGTCGCATGGGAGATGTGGCCGTTCTCCGAACGATAGACGACCTTAATGCGGACATCGCTCCGCTGCCATTTCTCAAGGGAGCGACGGACATGCGAAGCGCTTGAACGATCGTCGGCGATGCACAGTTCCCAGTTGGGGTAGATCTGATTGACGACTGAACCTATTGCATCGTCGAGCAGCTTTTGGGGTGTGTTATAGACCGGCATCAGGACGCTGATCAGCGGGCGAGGATCAAGCGCATTAACCTCGGTCCGCAAGCGCTGGCCGTCGCGTGCAGGATCGAAATCGTACTTGCGGATCCAGCTTGTGTAATCGCTACCGCCGCGCTTGTCTGGCAAGCGATCGCGCATCTGGATGAAGCGCGGCTCGCGCACCGCTTTCCAGAGCTCCGGCATGCGGCTGATGAATGCTGGCGGGTCTTGGGTAAACAGACGAACAGCATGCGCTGCAAGTCCGAGACCGGTGCCAAGAACGGACAGCGGCTCGAAGTCAAAGCGTTCAAGCTGAAGCGTGCCGCGGCCATCTATTGGGTCGAGCCGAATGACAGGCGCCGGGAAAGGCAGCTTGAGCATCGCAGTGAACCGCGCGCGTCCGAGGCGCTTGGCGCGCACGGAAAAGAGCTCGCTAAAGCCCCCACCGAAATCGAAAAAAACTTGCGGCCGCGCATTTGCGGCGCTCGTCTCCATGTCGATGACCAACCTGTACCAGCCCGGCTCAATCGGCATTTCCGGCTTGAAAACGATCTGCGGATCGTTTGCCGTCGATCTATAGCTCGAACCCTCGGTGCGCAGATTGCAGCGCTCAACATGTACGCGTTCCGAAAGAAGATCAAGCGTTGCTAAGCGGCTTTGGCTGGCTGCGATGAAGGAGGGATGACGACCTTCAAAGCAGCCGAAGGCGCCATAGTGTTCTTGGCCCGACCTGATGGCTCCAGAAGCGACGGCCTCAGCAACATCGGGATAGGCAGCCAGATACCAGTTCTCGTCAAAGGAAAGATCGCGGGCGGCTTTCCCGCCGGCGAGGGACGGTTCGGCGCGCTCCGTCGTCGGTTTGCGGGAACCCTCATGCCGCCCGGAGAGCTGGAAGACGGACTGAATTCGCTTGAATTGTGGAAGTAACAACAGAGAACGCCTCGCCAGATGACCTGTCCAATAGGCGACACGACTTCCCTTACGTCAAATCAGAGTTTCAAAGTTGGTAAACACGGGCCCCGCTCGCGGAGCCCGTATTCTTTGTCGTTCAACCCCGGTCTGTCCAGAACGCATCGGTGGCATTGCGTTCCTCACCCATCGTCGTGGGGTTGCGCAAACGGTCCGGATCAACCGTCGGCGCCTGCTCGATTTCCGCTTCGGTCCGGTCGAGGACGATGGTGGCGAGCCCGGGCGTGGCAGCAACCTGATCCCAAGGTACGGCGTAATACTCGGTACCCATGCCCAAGAAACCGCCGCGCGCGACAATCAGATAGGCTGCGGTGCCCGAAGTGGGATCGATGATTACATCATTGACGCTGCCAAGGCTCTCATCTTGCATGTTGCGCACGTCAGTGCCGGTGATGTCGTCGATGCGATAGGAAACCCTGCCTTCGCTGCCGACCAATGGTTCGGCGAGCGCCAGTTGCTCCTGACGCCAGGTCGTCACGGAAGCCGGATCGACGCCCGCGTCCTGAAGCGTTTGCGAATAATCGTCATAAATCTCGTTCATCCGGGCGACCAGGAACTCGCAGCCTTCCTGATCTCCACGTTGCGCCAAGACCTGGGCGGCGCCGTAAAGTGTGCGGACCTGATAACGTGGCGAAACGATGCCTTCCACTTGCGCCCGCGGATCGACCGCCACCCCGGCCGGATCGGAAGCCACAGCGGTTCCACCAGCCCCGGTCGTCCCGCCGGCCGGTGCTGCGGTCGTCGCGGGCATGGCCGTGGCGTAGCCGCCGCCCCAGCCCGAGAGCCAGAACTGATCCTCATTCATCCGCTGGGCGAAAGCGTTCATATCCTGAACACAGGCTTCGGCCACCTGAGGCTGGTCGGTCTGCCCTGAATCCTGCGTTTGTTGCGGCTGCTCGGCATCTTGTGCCTGCTGGCCGTCCAGCGTTTGCTCTTCTTGAACCTGATCGCTAGGTTGCGGCTGGTCGGTCTGCTGATCCTGCGCGGCATCGTCCTGCGCCAGAGCCGGCATTGCCAAGCCAAGCGCTAAAATTGCGGTTGTCATCCCCAGATACTGCTTCATCGCGTCCTCCTGTTGCTCACAAAATCGTTCGGGCGGATACGAAAGCAACCCTGGCGGTGCCGCATTGTTCCTAAAAAATACAGTCCGTGATTTCAGCTCGTCTTCCGGTGGAACGATCTCGCGCACTTGCGGTTGGGAGGGAAAAGGAGAAGCCAATGGCCGAGAACCGCAACAGTAATGTCCCACCGGTGCGTGACGCCGAAGCTGCGGGCATGCCTGCCGATCAGACCCGCGACATCGTCGACGGTGAAGCCGAACAGTCTCCCGAGGCGCCGAAACTGGGCGGTGCGCCCGAACGCGGGAAGGAACCGGCGACCAATCCGCTCGCAGACCGGAATGTCGAAGGCGTTCGTCAGGCCGGAGCCACACCGCGTCCCACGGAAAAGCCGATCGTCGGCGGTGAGCGCGGATAAGCAAACAGAGAAGGAGTAGCCCGATGGCCCAGACTGATGAGGACAAGGACAACCCGCCGATGCCGGCCGCGACCTGGAAGCCACAAATCGAAAAGACTCCGCTCGACCCTTCAGAAGACGAGGGTAAATTCAACGAGAACAAGCAAGATCCAACCGACAAGACCGATCCACGCAACGGCTTCACGCCGAAGCCGGAATAACTCCAAACCACCGACGTGATCCAGCGGGCCGGCCCAGATGGACCGGCCCGTTATCGTTGGCGCCGACAGGTCTCCTGGTTGTCGGAACAGCCTTCCTGCCTTCATGCATCGGCGAACGACGGCCCCAAGCCGTGGGATAGATAGTCGGTGCGCTGGTCGGTGAAGGGATCGACATGAACGACGAGAACCCACAGGCCCGAGAAGGCCACGATCGCGAATATGACCGAGGCGTTCCGGCCGGCCAATGGCCGATCGATATGGACGAGCGCAATGGTGACCATCGTCATGAAGGTCAGCGACACCAGCAAATACCATTTCGACGTGTCGATCAGGCTGATCCGCATCGCAAGCCGGACGTTGCGGGCGTCTTGAAGCTCATCGAAATCATTGACGATCTTTGCGGCGACGGCCCCAGGTGTGCCAGAGGCCGCGATCTGCAGGACGGTCACCCGGATATCCTGAACCGCGGCGTTCACCTCCGGATCGCCCAAGGCGTCGGCGGCGTTTCTCATGTGTTCACTGCGTTCGACCAATTGAACATAACGCATGATGTTCTCACGCAGTTCAGGAACATCAAGCGCCGCCGGAGCGGCACTTCCGACCAATCGCATCACGGCCGACCGTTCCGCAGTCACCGCTTGATCCGCCCGGCTCCCGAGCAACCACAGATCGGAGGCAGCAAAGCCAAGCGACAATGCCCAGGTCGTGGCTATCACGCCAATGAAAGCGGGGACGGGAACATGGTTGACCGGTAGGGGAATCAGACGGCCCCATTTCAAAATCGCCAGAGCCACCATCAGACATGCGATGACGAAGAGGAGAACGCTCAGCAAAAGCAGCGCCTCGGGCAGCGTCAACAGATACCGCACACCGCCCTCCCTACCGATCCGCCACGAGCGGGCGTTCGTTGATGCCCGCTTGTTTGCGCATTTCGGAAACCGCCTCGGCAATCCTCTTGTTGCGGTGGACTGCCTCTCGCCCCGCCTCAACGAGGCTGTCGACCTGCCCGGCAGGTAGCGACAGCCTCGTTGGCACAGCGCTCAGTTCGAGCGCCCGCACGGGGCCGAGATCGGCGAAGGACAGGTGCTCCACGATGGCCTGCACGTCTCGGCAGTTCCAACCGGCGGTCGTTCCGCGAATCCGCCGAATCCTATCGCTCGACAGGCTGCAGCGATAGGCGATCAGTTCCTCCCGCCATCGCGCCACCGCCAACCTCAAGGCATCGACTTCGTCGCGCAGTGACGCTGACATCCCCGTGTCGATCGCCGCCGTCAGCAGCTTGCGGATCGGAAGGCTGGCGTTATCGCGCGCCCAGGTTTCGGTCTGGCCGCGGCCGGAATCGGCGACGACGAAGATGAAGCGACGCAGCTTAACAGCTTCGTCCGGCGATAGCGGCCCGTGCGGGCTATCGGCGGCAGCGCGTTCAAGGACGAAGCCCGTAATGCCCAAATTATCCGTCAGGCCACCATCGAGAAGCCGAATATAGTTCAGATTGGCATTGCGCTGATAGGCATCCAGCGCCTGGGCATAGGCTTGCAGGCGGACCGAATGCTCGCCGTCCGCAAGGGCACGTTTCAGCCAGTCCGGCTGGCGGTAGCTGCACTGCGATCTCTTGGCCTGAAGCACCACAGGCGCAAAGACGACGGGGAAGGCAGCGGAGGCTGCGACCGCATCGGATATCCTGACGCTGTCCAGATCGCTGCACAATGCCGCGAAGGTGTCGTAGGTGAATAGGAATGGCGTGCGTTGATAGATGTCCGAAGCATTGATCCAGACGGTCGGCGCGTCGGGCGAGCGAAAACGGGAGAAATCGGCGTGGTCGAAGAGATTGGCGTCGAGCCAGCGGGCGAAGGAACTGCGATCGTTGACCCCGCCGGACAAGGCGCGCGCCAGCGTCAGCGGCGAGGCAGATAGCCGCATGACCGATTCCGGGTTCTGATAGAGGAACCGCCGATCGAGGTCGCGATAACCGTCCCTGCCCTTATAGCCGAAATAGGCGGCGACGATCGAACCGCCCGATACGCCGGAAATCATCCGGATATTGTCGACCATGGTGCGGCGGTAGGGCTCCTGATCGACGACAATATCGTCCAGCGCCCTCAGCACGCCGTAAGAGAATGCGGCCGCGCGCATGCCGCCGCCGGAAAAGGACAAGGCGACGACGGTGGAGCCATCGTCGCCGGAATCGGCGATATATAGCGGGCTGGCGGGCGGAGCTTGCGAGGCCACGAGGTTAATCGGCGTGGTGTCCAAGTTCGCGCAGCCGCCCAACAGCGCGGCACACGCAAATGCCATCCCGATAAAGCCCCGACGGCCCATTAGCCCCTCCCTTCCCCTTGCGCCCGCCATTCTTGCTATCCTGCCAGTTAAGGGTCAACGTTGTGTTGCGGCGATGCCCGCCATTGGAGAACAACGAGAATCAATTGCGGGAAGACGACATGACGCGCGACATCGACATCGCTCATCTGAAAAGCTGGATCGGGCGCGAGGACAGTGCGACGGAGACGGTCACGCCACAACTCGTGGCGCGCTTCGACGCCACGCTCGGGACGAGGACGGAGCCAGCCGCGGGCGCCGTCGCGCCGCTCTTGATTCATCTGTGCCTGGCTCTGCCGGCCGCGCCGATGGAGGCGCTCGGCGCTGACGGCCACCCCGCACGCGGCGGTTTCCTGCCGCCGGTCCCCCTGCCGAGGCGGATGTGGGCGGGCGGCGCCTTCAATTTCGCAAACGACATTCGGGTGGGGGATGAGGTCACGCGGCGCTCGCGCATTCTGGATGTCGCCGTCAAGGAGGGACGCAGCGGGACATTGTGTTTCGTCACTGTAGAACACACGATAGAGGCTGACGGAAAGCAAGCGCTGGTCGAGCGGCAGGACATCGTCTATCGGCAGGCTGAACCCGGCGGAGCAAAGCCGGCGGGCGAGCCCGCGCTCAAGGCCGATCACAGTCTTTTAATCGACCCGACGCCGACGCTGCTCTTTCGTTATTCAGCGCTGACATTCAACGGGCACCGCATCCACTATGATGCGCCTTACGCGCGCGCGGTGGAACACTATCCCGGCCTCGTCGTCCACGGCCCACTTCAGGCAACGCTGCTCATCCAGTTCGCCGAACGGATCAAAGGACGGCGGCCGAGCCGGTTCTCTTTCCGCTCGATGTCCGCGCTGTTCGACGGTGCACCGGTCATCCTATCGGCGAGCGAGGATATGGACAGGCTGCGCCTATGGACCGCGAGCCCAGACAGTCCGATCGCCATGTCGGCCGAAGCCGCATTCGACTAATTATAAGCGTGCTCTTGGCCCCAAACGGAACACGCGTTGTTACAGCCCCACCCCCAAGAGCGGCGGGGTTGGCAGGAAGTTCCGAGGCCGGCATGCGCCGGCCTCGGATCGTTGCTTTTTTTGACACGTCGGCTAGAGGCTGTTCATATCAATCTGAGCATCCTGCCGCACATCCTGGACGTTCCGCTCACGGAACTCAGGCATCTGGTTGATTTCTTCCTCAGTCATGCCACGCATCACCAGCCGGTCATCTTCTGAGGAAACCGCCATGCGGTCGAGCGGCAGCCCGACCTCGTCCTGGCCGATACCAAGGAAGCCACCTTGCGATAGAACCGCATAATTGCGATCGCCATCGGTGACGACACGCTCAACCGTCCCCAGTTCTTGATCCTGCCCGTTGACGACCTGCTTTCCTAGAAGCGAGGAAACATCCACGGGTATGGCCTCGCCGGACGGCGTTTGGCCCCCGTCGCCGCGCAACACGGCTGCACGTTCTTCTGCGGAAGCGGCCTGTTGAGGCGATACTGAAGCGGTCTGCTCGCCGGTCACGGCCGATTGTCCACCAGTATCCTGTGCGTCTTCTGCAGAGGCGGCACGTGCCTGTCGTTCGTTCGCATCCTGCTCGCCGGATATGGCATCGGACTGGCCGGCGGTGTCTTGCGCGTTTTGCGCAGAGGCGGCACGCGCCTGGCGTTCGTTCGCATCCTGCTCGCCGCCGGCCGACGCCTGGGCTCCATCCTCGAAGCGCACCTGCGGCTCACCTGACTGCGTGAACTGGACTTCGGGTTCGCCTTGCGAGTTGAATTGGATGTTGGGTTCGGCACGCTCATAGCTCACGACGGGCTGACCACGCTCCACGTTCACCTGCGGTTCGCCCTCCGCGGCTTGTTGCTGAACCACCGCCTGCTCACGCTCGACGCTGACTTCAGCCTGCTCCTGCTCCTGGACTTCAATCGTCGGCTCGGCCTGGGACACGCTGACCTGCGGCTGCTCCTGCGAAACCTCCACTTCGGGTTGCGGTGTGCTCACCGATACCGCCGGCTCAGGCATGCGGACGATGATTTCGGGTTCAGGCTGATCGATGGTGATCGTTGGTTGCGGCATGTCCACCGTGATGGTCGGCTGCGCCTGGCGGACGATAATTTCGGGCTGGCCCTGATTGACCGAGACCTGCGGCTGCGGTTGCCGAACCGAGATGTCCGGAGCGGCCTGCTGAATGGCGACATTCGGGCGCGGCTGCTCCACCACGATGCGGGCGGCTTCGCCCCCTTCTTCAGCGCTTTCGTTCTGGTTCAGGGCGTTCTCAGCCTGCTGCACATAGGTCGCGCATTGTTCGCTATTGTCTTGCGTGACCGCTGCATCTGCCTGCTCGAGCCACTCGTCCTGCAAGCGGTCCTGGTGCTCCTCGGTAAGTTGGGTGAGTTCGGCGCAGGCGCCCTGGCCCGCTGCCTGGTTCTGGTCTTGCGCGTAGGCGGCGGGGACCAAGGCGGCCGAACACAACAGCGCCATCGTCAGCGATTTTGGATAAAGCTTCATCTTCATCTTCGTCTCCATTGATGCTGATCTTGGAAAATCGAGGTTATCTGCCTCACATCAGGTAAGAGACTGCGAAGAACTATGTTCCCGATCAGAACAAAGAACTTGTCCACGACCACCGGCTTTGTGATCGCAATCCTCGGGCACCGCCACGACCATGGCCAAGATCACACCGCATGATGTTCTTCTTGTCTTGTCGGGATGCATGGCAATGTTGCTCATCGCCGGGCTCGGCCTCAACGCCCTGCTCGAGGTTGGCGGCTCCAACAGCTTGCGCTACTGGCCGACGCCTTCCTCAATTTGCGCTACGGAGCTGAGATATCGTTTAATCCAGAGGACGATACCCTTGGCTCGGCGTTTTCGCGCCGAGCGTCTTCATGGCCTGCATCGCCACGCTGTAGCCATTTGGGCCCAGCCCGGCGATCACAGCCGTCGCCACCTTGGAGACGAGGGAGTGGTGATAGATCTCTTCGCGCCGATGAACGTTTGAAATGTGCAACTCGATGATCGGACCGGGGAACATCTTCAGGGCGTCGAGGATCGCGATCGACGTAAAGGTGAAGGCGGCCGGATTGATGATGAGTCCGGTGGCGGAGCGTTCAATCGCCTCGTGAATCCAGTCGATCAACTCATACTCGCGGTTTGACTGGCGAAATTCGACCGGGTGAGCGCCAGCCGCCGAACGACACATCGCCTCGACTTCGGTCAGCGTGACGTGCCCATAGATTTCGGGCTCCCGCTTGCCCAGGCGATTAAGATTGGGACCATTGAGGACATAGATAGGTCGTGTCATTGCGATACTTCTTTTCTTGCTTCAGCCCGAATAACCGAACATTCGCGGAACAAGGAGGGCGATGCCCGGGATAAAGGTGATCAGCATGAGCGCACTGATCAAGCCGATCAGGAACGGCGCCGAATCGCGCAGGATCGCCCCCATCGGCGCGCCGGACACGCGCTTCACGACAAAGAGGAGCAGTCCGTAAGGCGGAGTGACGAGGCCGATCATGACGTTGAAGACGACGACCACGCCGAAATGTACCATATCGATTCCCAACGCCTGAGCGGTGGGGATCAAAACCGGCACGATAATCAGGATGATCGTCGTGCCTTCAAGCACGGCTCCGACGATCAAAAGCAGAAGGTTGACGATGATCAGGAAGGTGATCGGCGTCATTTCGAAGCCGAGCAGGAACCGGCTGATCGATTGGGGAATGTTCTCGATCGTCACCACATAGTTGAAGACCAGTGCGGCCGCGATCAACATGCCGATCGACGTCGTGGTGCGCCCCGCCGACAGCAGCGATTGATAGAAATCGCGAAAACCGACGTCGCGATGGACGACTGCCGATACAAAGAGCGCGTAGCCAGCCGCAACGGCCGCAGCCTCCGTCGGCGTCATCACGCCGCCTCGCAGGCCGACGATCAGCACGACGGGAAGCATCAGCGCCGGCAGCGCGCGCAGCGCAATCCCCGGCACCTCGCTCGTGGGAACAGGCGGCTCAGTAGGGAAATTCTGGCGCCTCGCGCTCCACGCTACGAGGCACATCTGGCTCACTGAAATAAGCAATCCCGGCAGGATGCCTGCCAGAAACAGGTAGCCGATGGAGGCGTTCGAGACGAGGGCATAGATGACCATCGGGATGGAAGGTGGCAGGATCGGCGCGACGACCGCCGTCACGGCCGTCAGGGCAGCGGCAAAGCTTGGCGTATACTTGCCATTATGGGTCATCAACTTCATCATCACCTTGCCCATGCCGGCCGCGTCGGCAATGGCCGAGCCTGACATGCCCGCGAAAAGCAGACTTTGCAGGACGCTGACTTGGGCGAGCCCGCCGCGGAACCTGCCGACCAGCGCGTTGGCCAAATTCAAAAGGCGCATGGTCATCGAGCCAGAGTTCATGAGTTCGGCAGCGAGAATGAAAAGCGGCACCGCCAGCATCGTGTGGCTGGTAAACATGCTGTTGAGGAGTTGTTCAGCGGCCGTGCCCATGTCGAGGCCGGCGAGATACAGATAGAGGATCGAGGCGGCAATCATCGAATGGCCTACCGGCAGCCCAAAAAAGGCGAGGCCGACCAGGGTCAGAACGCATAGCGTGAACGGGTCTGTCAGGCTCATAGGCTGGAGCCCGCCGAGACGTCGGATCCTCCGCGCGACCGCCCACGCAGGGCCTGCCAGATTAGCCAGACATACCGGCAGATGACGGCACCGGCGAATATAATGTAGATTGAGAAGAGATAGTCGAACCGGATCTTCAGATAGGCCGTCGACTGGACCTTCATGAAGGTGACGTAGTCCACGACGGCCGGCAGCGATCCAAGATAAAGGCCGATCAGCGCCAGGCCGGTGACGACGGTCAACATGCGCCGCAAGCCATCCCGTACGGCACCGTGAAGGAGGTCGAAACGAATCTCCTCCTCCTCCCGGGCCACGAAAGCCGCTCCCCACAAGACCATCCACAGCCACATGATGACCGTCAATTCAGACGTCCAGCCGGTCGGATAGTTTAGGAAATATCGAAAAACGACCTGGATGAGAAAGGCGAAGAACATCACCCCCAGCAT
Source organism: uncultured Mesorhizobium sp. (assembly GCA_964511105.1). Classification (GTDB taxonomy): domain Bacteria; phylum Pseudomonadota; class Alphaproteobacteria; order Rhizobiales; family Rhizobiaceae; genus Aliihoeflea. Next base: position 3,672 of record CAZEEC010000042.1, on the reverse strand, counting down.
GAGAGCAAGAACGTTCTCGGCGCGGCGGTATAGCCAGCGTCCTATCTGAGAAAGGCGCATTCGATCGCTCCACATGGTTTTCCGCTACAGAAAACCGGGGTATCGGTTGGGCCGTCGCAGCCGCCTTCCGAGGCGGCCACGACGCCGATTGGATCAGAGCGCGTTGATTCTGTCGACCATGCCCTCGGGCCAGTTTTCGGCCAGCGGCGAATTCAGATAGGTCGATTGAGCATGTTCTCGAAAGGAATCAAGGTTCGGCTCGTAGACCTCCAGCCCCTGCTCGCGGAAAAAGTCCGCCAGTTCCGCTTCCTGCCGCGCATGTTCGGCATTGCTCCATGCGATGGCGTTGCTGGCCGCGGTCTGAAGGCGATCCTGCTGGTCAGGCGATAGCGCATTCCAGGCGTCCAGCGAGATCGTCAGAACGTCGAAGCCAACGAGATGCGACGTCAGAACGATCTGGGACATGACTTCATAGAACTTCATGTTCTCGACGTTGGGCAGCGGGTTATCTTGACCGTCGATGGCTCCGGTCTGAAGCCCCGTATAGACTTCCGCATAGGCCATAGGCGTCGGATTGGCGCCTAGGGACTCGCCGAGGAACTGCCAGGCATCACCGCCCGGCATGCGCAGCCTGATGCCGGCCATATCGTCAGGCGTTTCGATCTTGTCGTTCGAGCGAAGGCCGACATGGCGCGAACCGAAATAGGTCGGCCCCAGAATCTTCACGCTGAGTTGATCTTCCACCATCTGCTTCATCTCCTCGCCAGCCTCGCTGTCGAAGAAGGTCTGCAAATGGTCGGCATCGCGGAAGAGATAGGCGGACGTCAAGATCGACCACGCCGGCAACTGCTCGGAGATGTCCTGCGGCGCGATGTTGCCCATTTCCAGGTTGCCGCGCTGAAGCGCCACCAGTTCCGTTCCCTGGCGGAACAGCGTCGCGCCGTAATAACCCTGATAGTTGAAATCCTCGCCCAGTTCCTCGGCGAACCGTTCCATCATTTCTGCACGAATGTCCTGTTCGGAAAAGACCGCGGAAAAGCGAAGCTGCGTCTGGGCTTGCGCAGCAACCGGCGCGAAAGATGCGGCAAGCAGCATCGCGCCAGCCAGAGCGGCGCGTCGTGACATCAGAAATCGCATGTGTTCCTCCCGTTCGTTGAAGCCCGGCCACGACCTCCCGCCGCCAAGACAGAGGAACTCATCGCACTCGACAAAATGATTTTCAATAGGTAGTCCAATTTTCATATGAGACTTTGTTGTTTATCGTTTGCGGAGTTGGTTGTGCGATGCTCCTTGCGTCTGCCAGATCAACTTGCGCATTGCGCACGGTAACAGTCAGATTGGCTATGACCACCGAACTCGGCGAATTCGAAACGGCCAGCGAAATCACCTACCGGCGCATCCGCGCCGACATCATCTTCGGCCAACTCCAGCCTGGTCAGAAACTGAGGCTCGAAAAGCTGCGCGGCCGCTACGATACGAGCGTCAGCACTCTTCGTGAGGTGCTCTATCGGCTTTCCTCGGAACGCCTTGTCGGCGCTGAAGGGCAGCGGGGGTTCGAGGTCGCTCCTATCTCAGCCAGCAATTTTCGGGAAATTGCGGATATGCGCAACCTCCTCGAAGGACATGCCTTGCGAGAGTCCTTCCGCCTCGGCGATATCGACTGGGAAGGGCGCATAGTCGCAGCCCACCACAAACTGTCACGCTTGGAAGCCTCGATGCTAGACGGCCAGACGGGCGACCTGTTGACGTGGAAACGCTACGACCGAGAATTCCACCACGCTCTCATATCCGGCTGCGGCTCTCAAGAACTGATGGATACGCACGCCATCATCTTCGATCAGTTCCTGCGCTACCAAGTCCTCGTGGTGATGTTCCGGGGAGCGGCTGCCGCCAGCGAACACAGGTCGCTCCTCGAATGCGCCCTATCACGCGACGCACAGACGGCGTCGGCCATTCTTTCCAGGCATATTTCGGAATGCGTAGCCTATACCGTCCGGAATGGAACGTTATCGTAACATGACGCTTGCCGCGATCACCGAATTTTCTGCCAAATTTATGAAAGTCAGTCTGCTTGCCCGATTACCCTGCCGTTTCAGAAAGCGTCGGAGAGAACGCGTACCGCCGGATACGATCAGATATTATTTTTGGCCGGATTTATCCGGGTCAGAAGCTGAAACTTGATCGTCTGAAGAACGCGTATGGTGCCAGCGTAAGCACGCTGCGCGAAATTCTCAGCCGCCTGACCTCTGAAGGTCTTGTCGTTGCCGAAGGCCAGCGCGGGTTTCATGCATCGCCGGTTTCGATCAAGAACCTCAAAGAGATCGCAGCGTTGCGGATGCTGCTGGAAGGATACGCGCTCGAGCAATCGTTCGCAGCAGGCGATTTCGAATGGGAGGGACGCGTCGTGGCCGCCCATCATAAGTTGGCTGCCCTCGAATGGCGCATGCGCAATGGTGATTTCGGTGAGACCGAATTGTGGAAGCGCTACGATTGGGAATTTCATCAGGCGTTGATTTCAGCGTGTGGCTCGCAGGTTCTGATGGACAGGCATGCAGCGGTCTTCGACAAATATCTTCGGTATCAGATGATTGCGCTGTCCTTTCGCGGAGACATCGCTGCACAAGAACATCAAACCTTGCTGGAGGCGGCGCTCAGCCGCAATGGCGAGAACGCGAGACTAACGCTCGAACGGCATGTCGCCGGCGGCGTGGAACACGCATGCGCCACCGGGACAATCAACTAAGCTTTTAGAATCATTTGTTTTATCGAATGTCCTATAATGAAATTGCACGTTGATATTTGAAGGCGCGTCCCTATTGCTTTACCGTCCCTTAGTATCGAGGATGCGATGATCCGGCTCGGCTTGATCGGGGACAATATCGAGCGGTCGAAGTCTCCCTCGCTGCATCGCTTAGCCGGCCGTCTTTGCGGTCTTGACGTGAGTTATGATCTCCTCGTTCCCTCTGAGCTGGGGATAACTTTCGATGAGATCTTCGCCCGCTGCCAAGGCGAAGGCTTTCGCGGGCTCAATATTACCTATCCCTACAAGGAACTGGCGTTCTCTCGTCTCGCCGTAGTCGATCCGAAAGTCGCCGCTGTGGGTTCGTGTAATACGGCGCTGTTTGAAGACGGCAGCGCAGTTGGCTGGAACACCGACTATACGGGCTTCGTGAAGGCCTTTCGCTCGGCGTTTCCTAGGGCCCAGCCAGGTGTGGTCGCAATGGCGGGAGCCGGCGGCGTTGGTCGCGCCATTGCGCTGGCCCTGGCGGAACTGGGGGCAGACGCGCTGCGATTGGTCGACGCTGACGTCCAGCGAGCCGAAACGCTTGCGTCCTCACTACGAGCCAATGGCCTCACGATGCACGTCATCGTCTGTGCGTCGGTGGCCGATGCTGTCGTCGGCTGCGACGGGCTCGTCAACGCCACTCCGCTCGGCATGGACGGCATAGCCGGCACGGCGATCTCGAGCACCTTGATGGCCGGCCGCCGTTGGGCTTTCGATGCCGTTTACACGCCTGTGGAAACCCAGTTCCTGAGCGAAGCGCGCTTGGCGGGTCTCGAAACGCTCAGTGGATACGAACTCTTCTTCCATCAGGGCATCGACGCTTTCCATCGCTTCACTGGCCATGAAGTCGATGCACCTGCGCTGAGAAATTTGCTCGCCAGATCCGT
>CAZEEC010000041.1:0-17500 GCA_964511105.1 uncultured Mesorhizobium sp. | reverse complement strand
TCCAAGCTTGGACGGCCGACAAAGGCACCGAAGAGGCGCTGCACATAGTCTTCCGACAGATCGTGGGTGATTAGCACCAGCCGCGTGCCGCGGACCCCTTGTGGCCAAGCGGGAAGGTGTACCGGCGGATGAAGCAGTTTCTGCACGCCATGGATGACAAGCGGCCGCTCCGGGTCTTCCGCGATTTCGATGATCCCCTTCATGCGCAACAACCGTTCGCCTTGCGTTGAGCGCAAGAGGTCCAGAAACGTCTCGATGGTCGAATAGGGCACCGGCTGATCGTGGACGAGTGAGAAGGTGCGGATCAGCGGATCATGGTGATTGTGGTCGTGATCGTGCGCATGGTGGTGGTCATGTGAATGGCCGTGATGCCCGTCCCCGAGCCATCGCGCGACATCGGCGGTTTTCGTTGCCGGGTCGTAGAGCCCGCAGGCGATCAGCGCTGCCGACCATGCAATGGCATCCTCGGTCTTGACGATGTCGGCGCCCGGATTGAGGCCGCGCAGCTTTGCTGTCAGGCCGCCGACCGGGCTGGGCTCGGCAAGGTCCGTCTTGGACAAGACCAGGCGGTCGGCGACGGCCACCTGGCGCTGCGCCTCGGGATGATTGGCAAGTGTCGCTGCGCCGTTCACCGTATCGACAACGGTCACGACCCCGTCGAGTCGCAGGGCCTGCATCAGAACCGGGTGGGCCATTACGGATTGCAGAACCGGCACCGGATCGGCAAGGCCGGTCGTCTCGATCACGATCCTCTCGAGCGCGCCGATCTTGCCGGTCTGCATCCGGTCGATCAGGTCGGAGAGCGTGTCCACCAGTTCGCCGCGCACCATGCAGCACAGGCATCCGTCGGACAGTTCGATCACGCCATCCGTTGATTGTTCGACCAGCAGGTGGTCGATCGCCACTTCGCCGAACTCGTTGATGATGACGGCGGTGTTCGTCAGTGCCGGATCCTTCAGGATACGGTTCAGAAGCGTCGTCTTGCCGGCACCGAGAAAGCCCGTGAGGATGGAGACGGCGATCGGTTGCATGTTCATGCCGGATCAGCCGCCCTGTGCCTGGAGCGAGGACGAAGGGTAGTCGGGACGCGGCGTCGGGACCGGCACATTGGCGTAGCGCGGCTGCGTCGAACGCGGCCCCGTGGCCCCGCCGAGGCTGACGGCGATCGCTACCGGATCGTCCTCACGCTCGGTGATGAACCTAGAATGATAGATCGGCTTGCCGTCACCATCGCGTCGCTTGGAGCGTTCCTTCCACGCCTCCTCGGTGCAGACGACAGGCCGCAGATTGGTGGGACCCGCGTCGGCATCCGTGCCGGGTTTGAGGTCGGCGAGATAGGGCGCGTCGCCGGGGGCGCGCAGGAAGCCGTTTCCAAGCAGGTTGGCTGCCTTGTCGGCCCGTTCTTCGGCAGAGAACTCACCGATGACCACCGCCAGGAGCGAGCGCCCGCTCTGGGTCGCCGACGCGATCAGGTTGAATCCTGATGGGCAGGTATAGCCGGTTTTCATGCCGTCCGCGCCTTGGAACCGCCCGATCAGCGTGTTGTGGTTCTGCATGATGTTCTGACCGTCGACCAGGGCTTCAAGGCTCCAATAGTCGGCATGCTGCGGGAAGTCGCGGCGAAGAGCGATCGCCAGGATCGCAAGATCGCGCGCTGAGGTATATTGCGCGTCGGAATGAAGCCCATGCGCGTTGACGAAATGCGACTGCGTCATCCCGAGCCGTTCGGCTTCGCGGTTCATGCGCTGTGCGAAAGCGTCCTCCGACCCGCCGACATTGATCGCGACCGCAGTCGCGATGTCGTTTGCCGATTTGACCATCAGGAGCTTGATAGCGTTGTCGAGCGTCAGCACCGAGCCGGCCGGATAACCCATCTTGGAAGGCGGCTCCTTGGCGGCCTCGGCGGTGATGTCGATCGGGCTGTCGAGTTGCAACTCGCCGGCCTGAACAGCGCGGAACGCGACATAGGCCGTCATCAGCTTGGTGAGCGAAGCTGGATAGGACGGCTTGAACGCGTCTTCCTGCTCCAGGACCTGACCGGTGTTGAGGTCGACCAACAGGGCCGGACCAGCGGTCGCATCGAGAGATTGGAGCGCCAATAGCGCCGAAAGCCCTGCCGTCAGGGTCGCAAGAACAAGCCCTTTGCGCATCATCAACCGGTTTGCCCCTTGCCGCATCGCGTCGTCTCAAACTCTGCCACGAGCTATTTACTCTATGTGTCGCCATGATGGCAGGCTATGGTCCGCCAAAAGTAGCCGACCTATCTAAGGACATCCTCCCATATGCCGATACTCAATCGCGCCGCCGAAATGCAAGACGAGGTCGCCGGCTGGCGCCGCCATATCCATGCGAACCCGGAAATCCTGTACGACTGCCACGAGACGGCGGCCTTTGTCGCCGAGCGGCTGAAGGAATTCGGCGTCGACGAGATCGAAACCGGCATTGGCGAGACCGGCGTCGTGGGGATGATCAAGGGAAATCTTGGCGACGGCCCGACCATCGGCCTGCGTGCCGATATGGACGCGTTGCCGATGACCGAGACCACCGGCAAACCCTATGCCTCGGACTTTCCGGGCAAGATGCATGGCTGCGGCCATGACGGCCACACCGCCATGCTGTTGGGCGCCGCGAAGTATCTGGCCGAGACGCGTAACTTCGCCGGCGCGGTCGCGGTCATCTTCCAGCCCGCGGAAGAAGGCGGCGGCGGCGGCCTGGCGATGATCAAGGATGGCTTTCTCGAGCGCTTCGACATCGCCCGCGTCTTCGGCATGCACAACATGCCCGGCCTGCCGGTCGGCCGGTTCGCGCTGCGTCCGGGGCCGATCATGGCGGCGACGGCCGAATTCACGATCAAGGTCAAGGGCAGGGGCGGCCATGCAGCCATGCCGCACACGACGATCGATCCGATTGTCACGGCCAGCCAGATGGTGCTCGCCCTCCAGACAATCGCCTCGCGTTCGATCGACCCGATCGAATCGGTGGTTGTCTCTGTCACGCGCTTCCAGGGCGGTGATACCCACAATGTCATTCCCGAGGAAGTCGAGTTCTCCGGCACGATCCGCACTTTGAATCGCGAGGTTGCCGACAGGACGATCGAGCGCATGCGTGCCGTCTGCCAGGGTATCGCGCTCGCCAATGGCGCCGTCGCCGATGTAGGCATTCGAGTGAACTATCCGGTTACGATCAACAATCCAGACGAGACGGTTTTTGCCGCCGATATCGCCAGACAGGTCGCGGGCGAGGCCAATGTCGACGACGCGACCGCGCCCTTGATGGGCGGCGAGGACTTCTCCTACATGCTCGAAGCGCGCCCCGGCGCCTTCATCTTCATCGGCAATGGCGATTCGGCCGGTCTCCACAACCCGGCCTATGACTTCAACGACGAGGCGATCGCCCACGGCGTCAGCTACTGGGTGCGGCTGGCCGAGACCGCGCTTGCCGCGCGACCTTGAAGGCGCCGCCCGGATTGCATGCCTCTTGGCGAACGACCCTTGAGCGATTATGAGTCATGCCGTGGGTCCCGTAGCTCAGTCGGATAGAGCACCAGATTCCTAATCTGGGGGTCGCGCGTTCGAATCGCGCCGGGATCACCAAAATTGTCTGTTATTCCAACGTTTACGAAGCTTGGCCGCGTCAAACCGTCAACTCGCGGGCGGAGCGGGGCGCCATTTCATCAAGTAGTGCAGTTGGAATCTGCTGCGGCGCAAAGAATTTCTTGAGCATAGAGCCCACGATCCGGGGCTGGAAGGGCCTGTACACCGTGTGCGACAGAAGGGTGCCAAGCAGCGGCGTTGCGGGCCCGGCATACATCCAGGAACCACTTGGGTTGAATGACTTTGAAGACTGCAATGGAAGGGTTTTGCCAGCGGCACACGCGGCGGCCGAACAAAACAGCGTCATGTGCGTTGGAACCGGACACAGGAACGGTTCCCGCCAGATCGCACAGTAGGGGCCGCGGCGAGAGGAACAAGGCATGAGCGACATTGACAAGCAGGATCGGATACGCGCCCGCGCCTATGAAATCTGGGAGCGACAAGGGCGGATCGACGGCGAGCAGGATCGGCACTGGGATGAGGCTAAACGCGAACTTGCAGCGGAAGCCGAGGAGCCCGGAAAGCTGAGCGAGACGATAACCGAGACGATCGGTTTGACCGTTGGCGTGGAGCCGGGTGATGAAGAAGCGCCGGATCAGGGGCATCTTCGCGAGGAGCCTGCGGAAGGCGATCGCGGCACCGTCGAGCGCGAACTGAAACGGCAGCCGGTAGCAGGTAAGGGCCGGAAAGTCCGTTGAGGAGGCTTGGCTGATCGACAATCTGGGGGTGTCGATGGCGGCATCGACGTGTGGGTGAGCAATGTCGGGGTCGGCGCTGTTGGCAAATTTCAGGAAACACCTGCCAGCGCACATGAACAGGTGATCCGCTCCAATCTGATCAGCCACATCCATGAAGCCCATGTCGCCGTTCCTGTCTTTCTTAGGCAAGGGCAGGGGATCTTCATTAATATGATCTCCCTCGGAGGTTTCGCCGCCACGCCGTTTGCGGCCGCCTACAGCGCCAGCAAGTTCGGCCTGCGCGGGTTTTCGGAAGCGCTGCGCGCGGTACTTGCGCCCCACCGCAATATCCACCTGTGCGACGTCTATCCAACTTTCGTTGACGCGCCCGGGCTCAGCCATGGCGCGAACTATATAGGCCGTCGCTTGACTGCTCCGCCGCCGGTGGCCGACCCTCGCCATGTCGCAGCGGTGATCGTGCGGCTGGCGCAACATCCGCGGCCGACGACGATGGTCGGCTCCGTCGCTCATCTTGCGCGGTTCACGCATCTTCTGGCGCCAAACCTTCAAGCGCGTCTGACGGCATGGCTGATGCGGCTCTACTTTCGCCGCGCCGATCAGGTGCCGGTTAGCGATGGCAACCTGTTTGAGCGGCCGGCGCTTCCAGGGGAACCTATGGCGGGCTCCGGTCGCAGGGTCAGCGAAATGCGGCCGCGATCGGCTTCAGTCTCGCTCTCATCTTGATCACGAGCTTCATCTTGCGCCGCCGCCGCTGAGCGTTCCACAGCCAGCCGGCGGACGCATGCGCAAGTTCAATGAAAGGACTATCGCTTCCCCCTGGAGCTTTCGCTTCTTCCCACCACGGTGATTTTCCCTCCGCCTTCGATATAGGCGGACTTTACCTCACGAACATCTTCGATACCTTCCTGGTGCAGATAGCTCATGAGTTCCTCCTCGGTCACGAACTCGCGCCGCATATTCCGGCGCATCATCTGTCCATCCCTGACGATCTGCAGGGCGGGTGCGGATACAAGCCACTCGAAGAATGGCCAGCGATAGCTCAAGGCGTTGATCAGGTAGTTCCAACCCATGATCGTTGCGACGAGGATCAAGCCGTCTGCCACCGACGTGAATTCGCCCATCGCATCCGCCGCTGCTTGGGCGATCAGGATCACGAATACCAGATCCATTGGAGCAAGCTCACCGCCGCTGCGGCGCGGCATGATGCGCATCAGGACGAGAACGCCTGAGTAAAGCGCGGTTCCGCGCGCAAAATGTTCGAATAGCGCCGTCTCTGGCGCGAAGATCGTCCACCAGTCAGATGGAAAAAGGTCCATGCTCGATGAGGCTCAGCCGGCGCCGCCGACCGGCGTGATAACCTTGCCGGTACCGCCGCATTCGGGACATTCGCGGTTGTCGGCTCGCCCCGTGCCGGCACAGCGGCGGCAAACGTTTTCCGCCGAATTAGGCGTTCCTTCCGGAACTTGATCGGTATTTTTCGTGCCGTCCATTGTGTGCGGCCTCCCAACAACAAGAGCAGGTTTTAATAGTTCTGGAACCTGCAGATGCGGCTCTTGTTCCGGCAGGGTTACAGTTCGTCCGCCTTCTTGTCCGGATGAGCCTGATGCGAGGATACGGCCTTCTTTAGCTTGACGAGGAAGCTGCAGGCCGCCTCCTGAGCATCCTCCGTCTCTCCGGTCAGCATGGTCACGCCCCAGCGGGCGAGCACTGCCTCTTCCACGAGATTGTGCCGCGGCATGAACACGAAGGACCGCGGCCGCTCCTTCTCGTAGCCGGACCGGTGCCATGTCTGCCACAGGCGGTGGAGCAGCAGCCGGATGTTCAGGTCGGACAGGCTGTAGCCGATGAACAGAACCGTCTTGCCCATCGCATCGGCGCGAAACTTCACGTCGAGCGGCGAATCGAAGGAAAGCCGGTCGAAATAATCCGTCTCCGTCAGAACCAGCGACGCATCGTCGTCGAAATCGCCATGAAACTTCACGATCTGCGTGACGTCAGGGGGCGCTTGCGCCAAGTCACGCGCGTTCGCGACTTTGGCGTATCGCTTGCCGTGGATGTCATAGGCCGCCTCGAGGTTGCGGTCGTAGTTCGTCGTGTAGATGATCGGAAAGTCGAGCTCGACGATAAGTTGGTGGAGCTTTGAACGCTTGACCTTGTCAGACGAGACAACCCAGTTGCGGTCCATCCAGCTCCTCAGAGCGCCGAGACTTCCCATCTTGAGCTGATAATATTCGGCCAGTGTCTGGTAGCTGCCTTGCGACCATTCGAAGTCGCCATCGTCGATGCCGAGTTCTTCCGTCATATGCTGGATCAGCATGTCCCAGGACGGCAGGCCGACGCTCATGGAGACGCCGGCTCCCACGAAGAGGATGGCGCGCCGTTCGCGCACCGAAAGCGCAAGATCGTCTATCTTTCTGGCTTGCTCGCTCATGGGATGTTGAAATACAAGTTCATGATGGTGCGGCCTAACCTCCGGACGTGTCGCTCGTTCTCGCTTTATCGGGAAACAATTCCGGACGGCGCAGCCTCAGTTCGAGAACCAGCGCCAGCGTTTTCATGTCGAGGATACGGGCGCTATCCATAAGCTCGGCCAAGGGAAGCTCGACCACGGTGATATTCTCGTTCTCCTTGTCGAGACCGCCGCCATCGCCTTTCCTGTCCGCGGCCGAATATGCGGCAAGGAAGAGCGTGACCCGCTCGGCCGACACGCCCGGCGAACTCCAGACGGTCGCGACCTGGTCGAAGCGTGCCGGCGCGAGGCCGGTTTCCTCGATGAGTTCACGCCGCACCGTCTCCGATGCCTCTTCGCCGGAGTCGATCATCCCTGCGGGGACTTCCAGCAGTTCTTCGGAAAAACCGCGCAGCAAGGTTGGTGGCCGCAGCAGCCGCACCAAAGTCGCCACCTTTCGTTCCGGATCGAAGGGAAGAACCGCTACGGCATCGCCCTGGTCGACGATCTCGCGCTCGACCGTGCGGTCGCCGGCCGATATGCGGTTCTTCGTGACCGTCACATATCCGGAATAGACGATTTCGCTATTGGCGATCCTGGCATTCATTCGGCGGCGACCCTTTCATTGGCGCGCAGGCTGTTGTGGATGGCGGTCGCGGCAGTGGCGGCCTGTCCGAACGCCACCGCGATCTGGTTCAACGAATGGACGACGTCGCCGGCGGCATAGAGGCCCGCGACAGTCGTTTGCTGATGCGTGTCCGTGCGGATGTGGCCCTCCGCGTCGCGTGAAACATCCAGGTCCGACGCCAGATCCGAACGGACGTCGCATCCGAGCGCCGGATAAAGCACGTCGAAGCCAATGGTGGAGCGGTCGTGAAGGACGACCTCATAGCCGTCGCTGCCCGAGACGATAGTGGCGACGGCCTCGATGAGCGCGATGTCAACTGCTTTGGCTTCGGTTCTCAATTCGTCCGACACCCTTTCCGGATCATCCACGAGAATGGAAACGCGCGGCGAAAACGTCTTGAGGAAGGACGCTTCCCGAATAGCATGTTGGCTACTTCCGATCACGCCGATCATCTTTCCGCTCGCCTCGTAGCCGTCGCAGACCGGGCAGAAAGCCAGCGCCCGGCGCTTGAGGTTCCGATCGATCTCCGGAAGATCGGGCACGCGGTCCAAGGCTCCGGTTGCAAGGAGCACGCGCGGCGCGCGCCACGCCGAGGTTCCGCACCTGACCTGGAACCCGTCCTCGATACGCGCGATGCTTTCAATCCGACGGTCGATGAATCGCGATCCGTAAAGCTCCGCCTGCTCGCGCACTTTGGACACGAGGTCACGGCCGCTGATGCCGTCGGGAAAGCCGGGGCAGTTGTTGATAAGCGGAATGTTCAGTGCCCGGCCGTCCCTCGCGTCGGCGACTAGAACCCGGCGGCGGAACCGCCCAAGATACGTGGCCGCAAGCAGACCGGCCGGCCCGCCGCCGATCACGATGCAGTCGAAACGCTCGCGATCTACGTTGCGATCGCTCATGGCGCATGCTGCTTGGTTGTGGTGGGCAGCCGCATCAGCCGGGACGAGCGATCTGGTCGAACCGCGCCGCCAGGTCGCGCAACAGGGGAGCGACGGCCGGGCCTTTCAAGGGAGGCCCGTGGCCGGTCACGAGAGTTTCGACCTCGAGTTCCGCAATCCGCGCGACCGACCGCTTGGCCTCAGCCCAATCCGGTGTGAAATATCGCGGAGGTCCATGAATTTCCGGCTGCTGCACCGCAACTTCATAAGCCGATTCCTGTGCCGTTGTGATGCATGCGTCGCCGGCGATCAGGATACGTTCGGCTTCATGCCAAAAGGACACGTGCCCGCGCGTATGGCCGGGCGTCGCGATCCAAGCCCATCCGTCCAGGAACGGCACGGAACCATCCGTGGGCAGCGGCGCGAGCCTGCTGCCGACATCGACCGGCCGGCGCGGGAAAAGGGGTGAAAGAAGGGTCATCAATCCGCCGCCGGCAAGAGGGTGGGGCGGAGGATAGGATTCGGATCCGTTCAAGAAGGGATGCTCGGCCGGATGCGCATAGACCGGTGTGTCCCAGGCCGAAGCCAGTTCCTCCAGAGCGCCGACATGATCGAAATGGCCATGCGTCATGATGATGGCGGCAGGGCGCGCGCCGTCGCCGAAGCGAGCTGCCGCCGCCTTTTCGATCATGCCGCGATAGCCGGTGACGCCAGCGTCCACCAGCACCCATTTGCGATCGCCGGCACCGGGAGATCCCATCAGCATCACATTGACGATGCCCAGGCGCAGGCATGTCAGGCGCGGCGCGACCTCGCAAAGCTCTCCGCTAGCGGGACGTGCGATCACGGCTTCGTCCGGCACCGCTATCTGTGCGACCATGACTATCCTCCGTCGGTTTCGGTCACGCCGGTCGTGTCCAGGCGAGACATCCGCCCGCCGCTGGCGTCGTGCTGACGAGTAGCGCACCATTGGCGTAGAGACTGGCAAGGCCCCGCCAGGACACACTGTCGATGCCCCAAATGGTGCCGCCGGCATCTGTCCAGCGAACCGCGGCGTTGGCTTGAAGAACCGCTTCCATCATCTGGGCTGGTTCCATATCTTTGCGGAAGACGACGATGGTCTCGCTCGCTTCGCTGAAGCGCGGGCCGGCGCCCGCCGCAACGCTGGCCGCGATCGTCACGATCATGACGGCAGCGGCGGCGCCGCGCCGGGAACCGCTCGCCGGCGGCAGAAAATAGGCGATGGCGAGCGGTGCGATGCCGAAGGCGACCAGCCAGGCGACATCCCACACGAGCGGCATCTCGGTGTCCATCCGGATCCGGTGGAGACCCAAAAGCCAGTGCGACAACACCGCATCGGCGATGTGCCAGGTCGCGAAGCCGATCAGCACCAGCCGCAGGATCTCGACGATCGTGCCGGTGCGGCCACCTCCGGTGCGCCCGGAGACGAGAAGTATAATTCCGACAATTGCCACCAGATACATCAACAGGTGGAACAGCCCGTCCATCGTGATCTGAAAATGAAGATCGGAGCCCAATGGGTCGTCCAGGCCGGACAACAGATGATGCCATTGCAGGATCTGATGCAGCAAAATCCCGTCGAAGAACCCGCCGAGCGCAAAGCCGACAAGAAGCCAGCCGCCGAATGTTTTTCGGTCGAGGGATCTCACCGATCCATCTGCGCGAATGGTCATCGTCACCTCTCGGTTCACTGAGTCAACAAGACACCTGGCAAACTTCGCCCTTCACGAGTTGTTCCTGAGCATCGAATCGAACTACCTAGACGAGCGCCAGCCAGACGATCCCGATCACAACGAAGATGCCTGCGGCAATGAGCAATCCGGTCCGCGGCAATCCTGAGCGGGCACTCTCCCTCTTCGGCTCGAAATCCCTCATCGCTTCGGCATGCGAGCCTTGCCAATCAGAAGCGACCGGATCAGCTTGGCTGCCCCGCGCCATGCGGACATGTTCAGGCTCCAGCGGCGCTCCGCCTGCTTCGGAATCCGTCTCGAGCGGTGCGGCCGCAGGATCGAAGCCCGGCTTCTTGTCACCGGTCAGCCCCGCTTGGATGTCGCCGCGGATGTTTGCTGGGTTGTCTTTGGCTGAGAACATCGTGCTTCTCCTATGGCCTAGGCTTCTCGGATTTTTACCAAATGGCCGGCGGCCGGTGGATCATCAGCCAGAAGATGGCGAGAACTGCAAAAAAGGCCGGAAAGCCGAAAGCGAACCAGATCGAAAACAGCTTGTAGTACCGGACGCTTAAAGCTGCGCCGGTGTCTCTGGCCGTCCAGGCTTCGAGCCGCATCTGGTTCTGGATCCACACCACCGGCAACCAGAAGACGCCGGTGAGGAGATAAAGAAGGATGGAAAGGACGATCCAGTGCTCCCAGAGGCTGTAGCCCATGTACCATGCAAGGACGACCCCGGTAATTGGCTGTACCACCACCGCCGTCGTGGTGAAGAGAAAATCGGCGATGACGACGATGCGGGCGACGGCGGCAATGACATGAGGATCGCCGGTGCGATGGGCAAGCAGCATGAAGAAGGCGATTCCCGCTCCCGTTCCCAAAAGCACCGTCGCGCCGATGATGTGGAGATATTTGAGCGCGAAGTAGACCATCACCGCTCCTTCAGGACCGCCAGCGCGACCGCGTGCGCAGCGAGGATCGGCCAGATCTTCAGGAGCGGCCCGAGTGGCTCGTTCCATAATTCGGGAAGCAGGATCGTGCCGGCCACGACGTAGAAGCAGGATAGGCCGATTGCCGCCCACAGGCCGAGCAGCGCGGTTGGGCGCCAAGCGATTGCGAAGCCAATGAGAATGTCGGCGATTGCACCTGCAATCACTCCAGGCGCCGCCAGCACCCCCGTTCCCGCCCGCACCATCAGGTCCACTCCGATGTGGAAGCCGGTGGTGAGCGAGATGACACCGGTCAGCATCCAGAACGCGACCAGGATCACGAGCAGGACCGGCTTGAGAAAGTAAAGCTTGGCGAACCATCGCTCTTGGACACCCGCCGGCCGCCGGGCGAGTGACTGCACCAGGGAAGACGGCTCTATTCCCGTCAGCTTTGTCCATGGTGCGGGATCGCCGACGGCACCGTGGGCGATCTCGCGCATGGCCGTGCTGCGGACAGGCGGCCGCCAGCCGAGACGCGAGACGAAGTCGCCGAGGCGGTAGGAAAGCCGCGAGGCCCATCCCGGCAACATTATCACGCGCGCCGGTTTCCAGCCGAGCCACCGCCTATAGGAGGCGATCACGTCTGTCATGGAGAGCCGCTCGGGACCAGCGACTTCGATCGCGACTTGCGATGGAGCGTCGGGACGCAGGAAAAACGAAACTGTTTTGGTGAGGTCGTCGATATCGACAACCTGCAAAGGCCCAGTGTCACTCATCACCGGAAGCCAGGGCAACGCAGCCAACCCCCTGAAGAGCGCGCTCGCGCCGAAGGCAGAGGCACCGAGCACGACGGACGGGCGCAGGATTACCCAATCGAGCGGCAGACTCATCAATGTCTCGTCACCGGCAAGCTTGGTGGTGGAGAAGGCGGAAGCCTGATGCCGATCCACTCCGATCGCCGAGAAATGGATGATGCGTCGCGCCCCCGCTTCCTGACACGCGGCGAAAAGGGCTCCCGGACCATCGATGTGAGCCACCCGCGTGTCGTCGCGCGGGTTGTCCTGCAGCACGCCTACGCAGTTCACCACCGCATCGACGCCGGATAGGTGAGGGAGCCAGTCTTGCTTCGAGGCCGCGCCGAAGTCGAGCGAGATCCAGTCGCTGAAAAGAACGGACTCGACAGGATTCCTGCCGCGTCCGGCTCCGACGATTTCATGCCCTTCGCCCACAAGACGCGCGCAGACCTGGGCGCCGATCAGTCCGGTCGCACCAGTGACCAGGACTCTCATCCGCGCGCCTTCTCGTCTTCTTGGAAGACGCGCGGTTCAAGCGGTTCTGTAGCGGGACCGGCCAGGACGGCGCCACCTTCATCGAAGCGCGAGCCATGACAGGGGCAATCCCAGGTATGGTCGGTCGCATTCCAGTCGACCACGCAGCCCATATGCGTGCAGATGGCGCTGAGCGCGACCACTTGCCCGGATGCCTCGCGCCGCACCGCCAGTTTCTCGCCCTTGTGTGAGACCACGCCGCCGCTGCCGGCCCCAATTTCGTCCAGCGCAACCGTCTTGCGGTTGAGCAAGCGGTCGCCGACGAGATGCGCGCCCGCTTTGACATTCTCCTTGACAAACTCCACTCCTCCCGCGATCGGCTTGTGCCGCGTCGCGTCGTACAGCGAAGCCGCCGGATGCTCCTTGCCCTGCAGCAGGCTGGCGAGGAGATCGCCTGCCATTACCCCTTGCGTGATCCCCCAAGCGGCAAAGCCGGTCGCGACGAGGAGATTCGTGTGGCGCTTGTCGGCCGGTCCGACAAAGGCTGCTCCGTCCATCGGCCGAAAGTCCTCGTTCGTCCACAAATGAGTCGGCTCCTCGATGCCAAACTGCGTCTTCAGAAAGTCGCGAAGGTCGTCGATCGCGCCGCGTTCGTCCTCCGGCTCGCCAGGATGGAATTCGCGCCCGGCGGCAACGAGGAAGGTCTGTCCGTCGCGGCGGGCGGTGCGGAGCGATCTGCTCGGACTGCCGGCGCTGATGAACATGCCGTCAAGTTCGATTCCGTCAGGCAGGGGTGCGGCTGCCACCGGGTGTGCGAAAGGAAAGGCCTTGGCGAAGAAATGTCCTTCGGCCACGATCGGCATATGCGTAGTGATCACCACGGCACCCGCCCGCACGGTATGACCGTTGACCTTGAGTTGGCAAGGATTGCCGGCTTCCACGCTCATGACGCGGCTTTGCTCATGCACCTGCACGGTTTCCGCGACAAGTTCGGCAAGCCCTTGAAGATACCCGAACGGGTCGAACTGCGCCTGATTGGGAAACCGAAGTGCCGCCACCGCCTCGACCGGCGCGCGAACAGAATCTTCGACCATCGCGTCGATGCCGGCGTCGCGGGCCGCTTCGGCCTCCCGCTTCAGTTGTTGTACCTCCTTGTCGTTGCCAGCATAGACAAAGGCATCGCGCCGATCGAAGGCGGCGTCCGCGCCAATCCGGGTGCTCAACTCAGCAACCAGCGCCAAAGCCTTCTCGTTTTCCTGCGCATGGATGCGCGCATGCTCGGCGCCAAAATCATCAGCCAGGCTCCCATAACAAAGGCCATGTTGGGAGGTCACCTTGGCGGTGGAGCGGCCGGTGGCTTGGCGGCCGATCTGGCGCGCTTCGAGGAGCAGGACGCGCAGGCCACGATCCCTGAGCGCCCAGGCGCAGTGAAGACCTGCCATTCCCGCCCCGACGATCGCCACATCGGCAGACATGTCCTGCGCAAGGGCAGGATAGCTTCGACTGTCCGCGCCATCGAGCCAGAAGACGTTGCTGTCTCGTGCATGTTCCAAGGTCATCGCTGGTTTCCTTTGTGCCGGTCTTTCAGCCGCCCGGCCGCGAAGATCGTGCGCGACGATTGCTCCAACTCGCGGGTGCCGAATGCGGTGCAGGCGCCCCAAACGAAATGGGCCGTGATCATGAGAAGGTTGCGCTCGACGGGATGTCGCGTCGCTGGCGTCAGGATCCTGGCCAGCGGTACCCAGCCGAGATAGCTCGCGGCCCAAACGAACGGGCCGAAAAGGGGGCCCGGCACCTGCCGGGGCAACAACCCGTAAATGGCGCCAGTCAAGGCGCCGTATCCGAAATGGCCCAGAAGCGTGAACGTCGCGGCTCTTCCCTTCTCGGGATGCAGCACATCTTGCGTGATCTCGCGTGGCGGAAGGGGATATCGGTCCGGCGGGTCCAGATGCCGGTGCAGCATGCGCATCGCTATGGTCATGGCCATGGTGGCGCAAAAGCCGGCGATCGCTCCGTGCACGACCCGGCTCATTGCCCGCCTCCGGACCCATTGCGCGCATCGGCGGAGCGGGCGGCGAGGCCACCGACGGCGAGGCCGGCGCCCATGGCGGCCAATGCCAGCATCACCGAGCGCGGTTTCAGCGCCAGTTCCCAACCGGGGCGCAGGCGCCGGGGGACGAGCCCGTAGTCCACGACGCCCGCGACCAACGCGGTCAGATAGGCGCGCCCGACAATTGCATGCGGAGAAGGTTTCGCTGGCACCATGCAGGCGAACACGCCGCCCCAGAAGAAGGCGGAGCCGACATTGATCAACAGCCCCGGAACCGTGTGCGGCGCGTCGATATTATCGCGCGGCGCATCTTGCGGGCCGTAGATGATATGGCTGGTGGCATTCACCGGCCGGGCAGCCCCGTGCCCTTCGCGCCGCGACAGCAGCATGATGGCGCCGAGCGAGGCGATGGCGGCCCCGGCGCCGCCGTAAAGCGCAATCCTGGCCGGGTTCATTCTGAAGCCTCCAAGAGAGCTCACCTCGTCCCGACTTCCTGATCCGTGCTCATGCATTCCGTCGCGCCACCTGTCACAGGGAGAGAATTTGCTTCCTCTGGACATCCGAACCTGCCGCCGGCGAAAATGTTCATCAGGCGGCGCTTCGCCTCTTCGCTTGGCTTAACAATCAGTCGGCCCCGGCTTTGGCCGGCACAGCCCGTGGAGCCGTCCGGTGCGGCTGAATTGAAAACTTCATCTGATAGTTGTCGAGCGTGCCGGGGAGTTCTTTTTGACGATCGAGACCGTGCTTGGAACGCAAGTCGAAATCGTTGCCGCGCAGAAGGCGCGCCAATGTAAGGCTGGCGATGAGAGGCACCAGGTTTCGGGCCGGACACAGCCCCGGGCCATCGCTGAACGGCACCAAAGGCCACGCGCGATCCCGCTTCTTGAGCCACACATCGGGGGTGAAGCGATGCGCGAAGTCTATCCTTTCATCATCGCGATGAAAGAAGGGCGCAAAGATCATGATCGTCGCATGGGCAGGAAGAGTGCCTGATTCCCACTCCACCTGTCGGGTCGTTTGCCGCAGGATCGCAGGCGTGGTCGGCCACAGCCGCAGTGATTCTAGCAATGTCGCGCGCAAAATGGGAAGCGCCGGTGCCCTACCGGTGCGAGCTAGAATGTCCTCGCTTGCTAGCTGTTTCGCCTCTGGGTGCGTGGCGAGCAGGCCGAGCGCGCGAAACGTCGCCATCCCGGCCGGATCGAACGCAAAAAACCATTGCGCCACCTGATGTGAAGGAGCAGTCATGGGTGACGTCGGCACCGTCGCGATCAACTCCGCTAGGGAATCCGCCTCCGCGCGTTCAAGATGTCCATTGAGTTGATCGTGGAAGCGGTCGCGCAAGTCTTCGTTCTGACTGCGGAAGAAGGCCCAGTTAGCGCGTCCTCGTAACTCCGTCAGCATCTTGGTCAAAGCATGGTCGTCGCGCGCGCCGTCTCCCAGCACAACGCGCCTGACAATCTTGTGCCAAGCGGTGAAGAAGCGGTCCCAGTCCAGCAAGCCGTCGTCGCGGCATTGCTGCAGCAACAAGCCGATTTCCTCGTCCACGATCTGAGCGAAAATGGCCGCCAGACTGTGGATGGATCGGGGCATTTCGAGAACCTGTTCATTGAAGCTGCGACGTTCGGCGCGTTCCGCGCCGTGCGAGACCAACGCCACCTTGGGTTCGAAATGCTCCAGCGCTGCGCGCTTTTCCCCGCTGGCTGGGGCAAAGGGTTCAGGGGTCTGGTCGAGCACCCGTTTGACATCATGAGGCGCGAGAAGCACGACGCGCGGCCGTCCGGGCCCCTTCAACATCAACGGGTTGTCGCCATAGCCGCGACGCAGCTTCTGCATCCGTCGAACGGCACGCGCGTCAAGCCCCAGCCGTGCGGCCACCGCCACCATCTTCGGGCGGCGGACGATGACGCCCTTTGCAATTGTGGGGGCCGCGACCTCGACCGCAGCCCCCAACGAATCCCATATACCTGCCTGTCTTACGTTCTGCATGCGCTTACCCGATCATCGTTTCGCCTCGCTTGACGACGCTTCTGTGCGAGCGAGGTGCTGGACCGCGATGTTGCCCATATGCTCCTTCAGCCAGTCCGCCATCGCCTCTTCCTCTCGGCAGATCTCTTCGCACACCCGCGCGGTCTCGGCGTCGCCATCCGCCTGGGCCGCAGCGACCAAGATGCGATAGGATGCAATCTCCATGTGTTCGAACGTGTAGCTGGCCAGTACGCCCTTCACCACCTCGTCGCCGGCAAAGACGCCGCTCATATTCTGCATGAATGCGGTGAACTTGCCGGACAGGTCCTTCAGCCCGGAAGAGGACGCGCCGCGTCGCTCGATGCAGGCCTCCAGCCGCTCGCGTTGGCTTCTGGTCTCGGCGAGATGCTGTTCGACGCGCGCGCTGAGTTCCGGGTAATTTTCGATCCGGCCGGCCTGTCCGGTGAGGAGGGTCTCCGCCTGCTCTTCCATCGCGTGTGCGTCCCGCAGCCACTGGTCGACCCTGTCCTTCGTGTCCGTCATTTGCATTCTCCTTTGCGCTATCGAGCCGTGAAGTCGTGCTGTCCAAACGAGCGATCTCTTGTCTTGTTCCCCCTCGTTCGCAGCCAAGACCGTCCAGGCTTGCTGAAGATTTTGCCCAGCATCGAGAAGCGGCAAGCTCGGCTGCCGGGAAGTGCATCCCGCGATCAAGAAAATTGTCGGCAGTTCGGAAAGCCATTCCTTACCGTTCAAGAGAAACAGCAGAAACGAATCCGCCTGCCTCCGATTGCTATGGGACAACCTCAGTAGGAGACAGCAATGATTAGGCTCAATAATGCACGTTTCGGTTTGGCAGCAGTCTTGGGGGCTGGCGCCTCCTTGCTTGTGCCTTCGGCTGCCAACGCCGACATCTGCAGCCTGCCAGCAAGTGCGCTTTCGCAAGCGCAGATCCAGGCGATTGCAGAAAACGGATGCCCGAACCCACGTTCATCGGATAGCGCTGCGCAACCGGCGCTCAGCGATCCGCAATCACCTGATCAAGCCGCCCCTCAAGCTTCTCCCCTTTCATCTGGAGTGGGCGCTGCCGCCCCGAGTGCTGTCAGCGCGGGCGCGGCCAGCGGCAGCCAGAATAATAACGGTGGCATCAGCGCGGGTATCGGTATCGGTGCAGGCTCCGGCAACACGGGCGGCATCAGCGCCGGTGTGGGTACGGATGCAGGTTCAAACAACGCCAGCGGGGTCAGCGTTGGTGTTGGCGAAGGCGCGGCCTCCGGAAATGCCGCCGGCATCAGCGCTGGTGTGGGTACTGATGCAGGTTCAAACAACGCCAGCGGCGTTAGCGTAGGTGTAG
>CAZEEC010000040.1:0-17841 GCA_964511105.1 uncultured Mesorhizobium sp. | reverse complement strand
ATTGACGCTCTGCTTCAGATTGACCTTGCCGTCGGGCTGGCGAATGACCACGACGGCATCCGCAAGATCGATCAGATATTCCTTTTGCAAACGGTTCAGTTCGCTGAGGATGCGGTCCGCTTCCTCTGGTCCGTCGAAGGCAACGGCAACTAGGTCTGTCATGGCAGTCTCCTCGACTTCGATCTCTCCATGGGCTGTTCACTGCAACGTAGTGCGGTAGCAGGATCTGGCAAGGAATCATGCTGGCAGGAGAGCCGCCCGACCTTCGACGCTTGCTGGCGCGGGTAGAAGAAGAAGAAATTCCTGTCCGGCCGGAACATTCATCTACGCCATTGGTTCCGATCGTGCGTTTCGTGGCGGAGCGTTGGCTCGGAGGTTCCGCTGGAGGCCTTGAGGACTCCCCTATCCGCAACTCGAAGGTGCTGTGCGGGACTACCATCCTGCAGCTGCTAGGCATCTTCTGGTCGAGCCGTGACGGCGATCGAACTCGATAGCGAAACGATCTTCATTCGCTTGAAAATAGGTGGACCCCGGGGACGAGTGCCGGTTGGTGCATAGGAGAGGTTACTGTATGAATCATCAGGACGGACGATCGCTGCATGGGACGCAGGCGCAACGCGTTCAGATGGCAGCCGTATTGACCGGGCCGCGCCAGTTTGAGACGAGGAGCAGTCGCTTGCCCGAACCAGCTCCAGGAGAAGTCCGCGTCCGTCTTGAAGGGTGCGGCATTTGCGCATCCAATATCGAACCTTGGTCAGGCCCTGAATGGATGCATTACCCTAGTGATCCGGGCGCGCTTGGTCATGAAGGCTGGGGCGTTGTCGATGCCGTGGGCGAAGGCGTTGTCGACCTTCATGAAGGTCAGAGGGTGGCGACCCTCTTCCAGTCGAGCTTTGCGCAGTTCGACTGCGGTCCGGCCTCGATGACTGTTCCTCTTCCCGCGACCATTGAGGGCGATTTTCCAGGCGAGCCGCTCGCTTGTGCCATGAACATATTCGCACGAAGCCAGATCAGAGAAGGTGATACCGTTGCCATTATTGGGATCGGCTTCTTGGGCGCGATTCTGACGAGCCTGGCAGTCGACGCCGGAGCACGTGTGATCGCGATCTCACGACGGTCCTCAGCGCTCGATCTGGCGCGCCGCCGTGGAGCTGATCATTGTCTTGCACTCGACGACCATCAGGCAATCGTCTCGGCCGTCGAAGACTTCACGGAAGGTGCCATGTGCAGATGTGTGATCGAAGCGGCAGGCCAGCAATGGCCACTCGATCTGGCGGCGGAACTCACCGCAGTTCGCGGGCGCCTCGTTATTGCGGGCTACCACCAGGATGGGCCTCGACAGGTCAACATGCAGTTGTGGAACTGGCGCGGGCTCGATGTCATCAATGCGCATGAACGTGATCCTGCCGTCTATCGTACCGGGTTGCTTCGGGCGATCCACGCGGTCGTTGCGGGAAAAATCGAGCTCGGCGGCTTGATCACGCATCGTTATACGCTGGAAACGCTGAACGAGGGCCTGTCCATGGCACGGGACCGTCCGGACGGCTTCCTCAAGGGTGTGGTGCTGATGGCATGAAAACTCTCATGGATCTCCAATCGCGGAATCTTCCTCGTCTCGGTTTCCTGGGTGTTGGCTGGATCGGCCGCCACCGCATGGAAGCCATTGCAAATGCGGGACTAGGCCACATCTCCGCCATCTGCGACGGCTGCCCCGAAACCGTCCAGGCGGTGCAACACAATGTGCCGGATGTCACCGTACTTCCCGATCTGAACGAGCTTCTGGCGGCAGACCTGGATGGCATCGTTATTGCTACCCCGAGCGCGCTGCACGCTCATCAGTCGATCCGAGCGCTGGAAGCTGGCCTGGCCGTGTTCTCCCAGAAGCCGATCGGCCGGGACGGGCAGGAAGTTGCGGCAGTTCTCGCAGCCGCTAAACGCGCTGACCGCCTGTTCTTGGCAGATTTTTCCTATCGCCACACCTTGGCCGCTCAGGCCATTCGTAAGCTCTTGTTCGATCGCAGTCTCGGTAACATCTTCGCGATCGATCTGACTTTCCATAATGCCTACGGACCGGACAAGGCGTGGTTTTACGATCCTGCCCTGTCCGGCGGCGGTTGTCTTTCCGACCTCGGCATCCATCTTGCCGACCTAGCTTTATGGATGCTCGATTTTCCTGAAGTGGACCAGGCAGACGGCGCTCTTTATCATGAAGGCCACTTGCTGGCTCCAGATCCTCAAATCTGTGAAGATTATGCGGCGGCCACAATGACGACCGTGACCGGCACGTCGATTCGTCTTGCCTGCTCTTGGAAGCTGCATGCTGGCCAAGACGCTGTCATAGAGGCGACGTTCTACGGCACGGATGGCAGCGCGACGATGATCAATTGTAGCGGTTCCTTTTATGATTTCGAGGCGTTCTACTGCCAAGGCACTAGCAGGCGGGTCCTCGCGTCGCCCCCCGATGATTGGGGCGCGCGTGCGGCCATGGACTTTGCCCGCCGCCTTGCCGTTGACGCGCGATTTGATCCCGAGGCGCTCCATTATCTTGACGCAGCCAGAACAATCGACCGGATCTACAAGCGCAACGAGACCGTTCGGCAGAAGCGTTCAGCCTGAACGCCTTCCGCAGGCGGCCATCGACCTGCCGATGCGCGGGGCGTTCAGACTCTGGAGCAACGCTGCGCTCAAGGCTTCGCTGGAGCCGCATCCAGTCGATGGTCGGAAAAGTGATCCGTTACCGCAAACCAGTCGATGGTCTTTCGGAGCCCGCTTTCCAAACGAACTTCGGGCTTCCATCCGAGAAGTGCGGTTGCACGGGAAATGTCGGGGCGTCTTCGGCGTGGGTCGTCCCTTGGCAGGGACAGGTAGATCGGAGCCGATCTCGAGCCCGTCTGCTTCAGTACAAGCATGGCCAATTCGTTGATCGTGAACTCCCCTGGGTTACCTAAATTAATGGGCTGTCCCGGATTATGCGTTGCGCGCATCAGCTTGATGACCCCCGCGATCAGGTCCTCGACATAACAGAACGAGCGCGTCTGCTCGCCGCTGCCATAGATGGTCATCGGCTCGTCGGCCAAAGCTTGGCAGATCAGATTGGAGACGATCCGACCATCGTCGCGCTGCATTCGGGGGCCATAGGTATTGAAGATCCGTGCCACTCGCACGTCCAGTTCCTGCTTGCGCATCCAGTCGAAACACAGCGCCTCCGCCGCACGCTTGCCTTCGTCATAGCAGGCGCGGGGACCGGTGCAGCTGACATGTCCGCGATAGCTCTCCGGTTGTGGATGGACTTCTGGATCGCCATAGACCTCGCTGGTCGAGGCCTGGAGGAAGCGCGCTCCCGTCTGGCTTGCCAGTTGCAGCAGATGGTTGGTTCCAACGACACACGTCATCATCGTGTGCACGGGGTCGGCCTGATAGCGCGGGGGAGAGGCCGCGCAGGCGAGGTTGTAGATTTCGTCGATGGGCTGGGACAGTTCGAGCGGGTTGCAAATGTCATGCTCGATGAATCGGAAGGCCGGATGGTTCTCGAGTGGCAGAATATTTCCGATCGAACCCGTCTGAAGGTTGTCGAGACAGATGACCTGCGTGCCTTTAGCAACAAGAGCATCGCACAGATGCGATCCCAAAAATCCCGCACCACCCGCCACCAAGGCTGTCTTGCGTGAAAGCGCTTTAGACATGTTCGTCCATCTTGTGAGCTGATTGAGAGGCTTCCCGTGTATGCTGCGCCACGATCTGCGAGAGCTGGCTTGCCCGCGCCCGACCTGTGTGGCCGCCGCGCACGATGGCGCGGGCGCGTTTAGCACGAAGCTGTCTTGCCTCCTCGTTCTCCTGGGACAACAGAGCAACCACGTCTTCCGTTGTATCGGCGATGGTGATCGCTTCGTTCTCAGGAAAAAGATCGGTCAGGCCGCGCCAGCGGTCGCTGATGATCGGCGTACCGCAGGCGGCGGCTTCGAAGAGCCTCACGCTTGGCGACCATCCGGCCGCGATCATGTCGGCTCGCGTCACGTTCAGCGTATATTTCTGGCGGCTGTAGAAGTCCGGATGTTCGGACGGCGGCAAATGTTCGATCCGTTCGACATTGGACGGCCAGTCCATATCGTCTGGAAAGCGCGAACCGGCGACCACGAATTGTCGATCGGGAAGGCGCCGGGCCGGTTCAAGAAGAAGTCGGTCGAGCATCGGTTGGCGATCGGGACTGTAGGTACCGAGATAGCCGAGATCCCAGCGTTGCTCGGCGTCGACGGGCCGATAGAAGTGCTCGTCGACCGAACAGTAGAAGGCGTGTGCGCGCCGGGCTCCGAATTCCGCTTCCAATCGATCGAGCACATCACCGCCCGAGAACGAAAGATAGAGATCGAAATCCGCCATCTGTCGTGCTGCAAGATGTTCGTCTTCTCCGCGTGACAGTGTCGCCAAAGTCACCGGCGTGTCGATGTCGTAAAAGGCGAACAAGCGCGGCTTCCATCCCGCGACTCTGTCGATCACGGCACGTCCATCCGGCACGAAGGAGCCGACGATAGCGATGTCGGCAGCTTGAATCGCAGCGCGATGATGATCGAGTTCCTGCAGGTCCCGGTATAGCCTGAGGTCACAGAAGTCCGGGTCCGGCAGGTCCCGGTTTTCGGCGTACCAGGGAACGTCGCGTTCCAGGAACAGCACCTTGACGCCCTGCTCGGCAAGCCCGCGTATCAGCGCCCGGTACGTGGTGGCATGGCCGTTGCCCCAGGAGGATGACAGGGAGAGGCCGATGATCGCGATGTCATAGAATTTCTTCATTCTGCTGCCTCCAACCTTGCATCCCTGAAGCTGGTCAGTAGATGATCCACGTCGCGCGCGCGCTGTGCGTAGGTGTGTTGGTGCAGGACGCGGTGGCGCGCATTACGTCCGATCTCGGCCGCGCGCTGCGGATCAAGTTCGGCGAGAATGGCTACGACGTCCTTGCCGTCGCGCGCAACGAGCACCTCCTCGTCCGGCTTCAGGAACATGTCGAGCCCGGCCCAATCATCTGTGATCAGGCAGGCCGCTGCGCCTGCTGCTTCGAAGACGCGCGTGGCCGGCGAAAATCCATTGATGGCCATCGACTCTCGGCTGATGTTCAATACAGCCTTGGGCGTCGCATTGAAGGCATTGTGGTCCCGCGTCGACACATGGCCAATCGACTCGACGTTCGCGGGAATCGCCTTGTCAGCCCAGCCCGAGCCGCCGAGCAAGAAGCGCTGTCTTGGAAGTGCCTCAGCAGCGGACAAGAAGAATGCGTCGACGCGGGCTTCGCGATCGGGGAGGCGATTGCCAAGAAAGCCCAAATCGGCGGCGAAACGCGGGTCCGGGTCAACCGGAAAGTGGGTTTCCGGATCGAGCGCATTGTAAATCGGCAGGCAGGTGCGCGCCCCGATCGCACGATAGCCATAGATGACGGGATCGCCGCCGCCATAGGTGAGAACGAGATCGATGCGAGCGATTTCGGCATGAAGGGGATGCTGGGGATTGGCGGCAAGCTCGGCGAGTGTCGCCGGCGCATCGACGTCCCAGAAGATCCGGATTGCCTCCTGGCCAGCAGCATCCAGCAGAAGTTGAAGCAGGCGATCATCCTCGAAGCCGACGCCGCTGGCTTTGACGACAACGTCAAAGCGCGCCGCTTCGGCTGCGACGTCCTTCAGCGCTTCGACCGTCCCAGGATAAACGATCACCTTGCACCATTCGGGCGGATCGATGTCCCGATTGGCTTGGCGGTCGTACACGTCTGGCTCATAGAAGGTGATGTCGTGGCCGAGCGAGGCCAGTGCTTTCAGAAGCCCACGATAGTAAGTGGCGGCGCCGTTCCAGTAGGACGACAGGAGGCTCGATCCATAAAAGCCGATCTTCATGCGGGAAGTTCCTCCAGGCGCGAATTTGCGGTCGTCCTACGACCGACATGTTGCAGGAGCTCGTTAGCTCGGTGTCTGCAGGTATGACGTGAACGGATGGTGTCGAGGCCGTTTCTGGCAAATTCATCGGCCAGATCGCGGTCGTTGAGCAGGCTGCGCATTGCGCGCTTCATCTCATTCCCGGAACGAACGAAAAGGAAATCCGTGCCGGCGCGAAACAAGCCTTCTGCATCCTCCCAAGGTGCCGACACCAGCGGAATCCCGCAGGCCAGCGCTTCGAACATGCGGATGGTGGGAATTCCCGAAAGTGCCTCGACATAGGGCCGTCGCGGCACGTGAACCGTCATCCGGTGGTGAGCGAAGGCTTCCGGCACGTCCGCATTGGCGATCGAGCCGCCATAATGAATACCCGCGTCAGCGAGCCGTTGCAGAGCATTTGCCGGATAACGCACTCCATGGATGGTCGCTTCAAGCCGCAGATCCGCGGCGGGTGATATGAGATAGGTCTCAAGCTCGGCTTCCCGCTCGCCATCTCCCCAATTTCCAATCCAGACGAGGTCGGATCGACGCGCGATTTCGGCGTGCGGATGGAATAGGCTCGTGTCGGCAGCCTCATGCCACGTCACGACCTGGTCTCCCCATCCCGCATGGAGATAGAGCTGCCGGAGAGTCTCGCCGAAAACCAGGACGCAGTCATAGCCGTCAAGATTGAGGTTCCCGATTTCCTCGGTCGCGGACACCGCGCGGTGATGGGTGTCATGGAAGAACAGCCGGAACCCGCCGCCTTGGATGCGCCACTGCCCCAGACGGGCGACAAGGTCGGGCGCGGTCCATTCATGAACGATCACGACATCGGCTTGTGAGACGGCTTCTTCATGATCGAAATCGGGACCGTAAGTCTGAGTCCTTAACGAGGGAAAATCGCTTTTGAACCGTTCGACCGCACCGTGACCACGATCGGCGATCAGGTTCGCCCGGCTCCAGCCGTCAGCCGGCTCGAGCGCCAGCGTCGTATGCCCCAGAACCTGAAGTTCTCGCATCACGCCGCGCAAAAAATGGGCATTGCCGTGGTTCCAGTCGGAGACCAGGGAATGCGTATAGAAAAGGAACCTCAAGCGACGCGCTCCTCTTGAACATTGAATGATGAACTGGCGGCTGCCCGGTAAAGGGCCGCCATCTTCTCGGCCTGACCTGCCAAAGTGAACCGCAGGGAGCGCGCCTGTGCCGTACGGGAAAGGCGGCGGCGCAGGGGCTTGTCGTCGATCAGGATATGCAGTTGCGCAGCCAATTGCGCAGCGTCATTCGGATCGAAGAACAAAGCGGCGTCATTCCAGAGTTCTCTATAGGTCGGGATGTCGGCCAAGAGCAGAGGTCGGGCGAGCCGTGCCGCCTCGAGCGCGGATAAGCCGAACGGCTCATAGCGCGACGGCGAGACGAAGATGCCACAACGGGCCGAATGAGCCAGTACATCATGATGCGGCAGGGCTCCCAGCATGCGCGCATGAGCGAGAGTGGATCGCTGTCCCGACGGCCCTTCCGTTGCGCCTGCCATGAGCACCGGCCAAGGAAGGTCCGCCGCGGCACGATCGAGTACGCTCCCGTTCTTGGCTTCATCCCACCAGCGGCCGGCCGCGAAGACAAAAGGCTGCTCGCCAGCCTGTCCCGGATCGAGCGCGATGGCGTTTTCGACGACCTCGACCGGAAGCGGGCCATAACAGCGTTGCAACGCCGCAGCATGACTCCGGCTCGGTGCGATCACGCGACTGGAGCGACGAAATCCGGCGCGGTTGCGTTGATGTTGCCAAGCCCAGTCCTCAGGGATAGCCCCGCCGCGCACTGCCGCCCACCAGGTCACGACGCAGGAATGTGAAACGCTCACAACCGGAATGTCCGTCACGATGCCTGCTGCCTGACTCGGCAGGTTGAGATGGATGATGCTTGCGCCGCTTTGTGTGGCCAACCTTACGATCTCGGCTGGTCCGGCTTCCAGTTCGTTCTCACCCTTAACCATCCAGTCGAGTGGTTGCTCTAGCCAGACGATTTCGCCCAGCCTTCCGGCTTCCATGCGTTGCGCATCGTCCGGCTCTGGCCCACTCCCCGCGAAGATCACCTCATAGCCAAGCGGTTTCAACCCTCGCGCCAGGTCGATCGCATAGCGCCAGACCCCGCCGACAGCATCGACCGTCATCAGAACGCGGTTCATATCGCCTCTGCCTCCAGGGGCGCTAACGAAGGCGCGCCATCTTCAGCGGACAGCCAGTCATGGAGATGCGCAAGGCCCTCCCGCCAGGCACGGCGCGGGCGCCAACCCAGAGCTTTTTCCAGAGCACGCGTATCGGCGACGAAGTAGAACTGGTCTCCCTGTCGCCAGTCATCCTTACGGACGATCGGCGGCGCCCCGGTCCGGCGTCCGATTTCCTGGAGCACCATCTTGAGGCTGACCGCATTGCTCGGGCCGCCGCCGAGGTTGAAGGCTTTGCCGGTTACAAGCTCGATGTTGTCCGCCAAACCCCGATACGCGGCAACCGCGTCGGCGACATGAAGAACGTCCCGGACCTGCTTGCCGTCGCCGAAGATGGTGATCGGCTCACCGTTCAGGGCACGGATAAGGAAATGGGCTACCCAGCCCTGGTCCTCCGTCCCGAACTGGCGGGGTCCATAAACGCAACTCATTCGAAGGACGGCCGTGGGGATGCCGAAGGAAGCTGCATAGTCGAGCACATACTGGTCTGCCACGCCTTTGGAACAGCCATAGGGCGTGCAAAAATCTAGCGGACGCATTTCGCCGACACCATGGTTGCGCAACTCGCGGTCCGCGGGGATATAGCGATCCTCGAGCTCGATGACTTCGACGTCTTCAAGGGCTCCATAAACCTTGTTGGTGCTGGCAAAGATCAGCGGGATTCGCCGACCGGTCTGCCGGATCGCCTCCAGGATATTGAGCGTCCCGCCGCCATTGACTTGAAAATCGTCGACGGGATTCACGAGACTTGTTGTCACGGCGGTCTGCGCGGCCAGATGATAGACCGCTTCGGCATCGGGAAAGACCGGGGCTATGGCCGGCAGGTCGCGTATATCGCACAGGAGAGGGTGAACGCGCTCGCCATGCCGTTCCTTCAACCAGGCAAGGTTGCGATCCACCCCGGGCCGGCTCAGATTGTCCAGCACCAGGACGTCCTTGCCCTCGGAGAGGAGGCTGTCGGCGAGGTTCGAGCCGATAAAGCCACTTCCGCCCGTGACGACGACCGCCCCAGCCTTCCTGTTGAGCGACGGCTTTGCCAATCCGGTGAGGTCGCGCACTTTGGCGGCACCTCCTTCCGTCAGAAGCCTGGCCAGCAATTTCGGCGCGCCGGTATGGCTGACGGCTCCCAGATGATAATGGCGGGGATCGAACCAGAAGCCTTCCTGGACCGCTATGTCATGAGGAACATCCCGCCATGAGTACCAGTACATGCGCTCGGCAGGAACGCTGAGGGCATGTATGAAGCGCCGCGCCTGCTCGATCTCGTCGTTGCGCCATGTCGAATAGCCGGTCTCGGTGATCCAGATCTCGGCAGCTGGATTGTGCCGGTCAAGCACGTCGCGCATCTCGCCCACATGCAGATCCCAGCCGCTCCAACTGGCGTCTTCGCTGTCCCACGTGCCAGGAAACCCATGGATGCCGACGGCCGACATTTCATTGAGAATGCCGCGCTCGCCCATTAGATTGAGCCAATAGGGATCAAAGGGGGAGGGGCCACCCAGGACGGTTCCCCAACCGCGGGTACGCGCCCAGTGGGCGGCATCTCCAATCATCTCGCAAAACAAGTCGAATTCGGGATCCTCGCGCCAATCCCAGTCGAGCAGGTTGTTGGGCTCGTTCCACAACTCCACGTGGCTGAAATGATCCCCGTAACGCGTCAGGACATGGTCGACGAAATCGGCATAGTCGCGCAAGCGCCTGGGCGCGCCGGACGCTTTGCCCGTGCGCGACAAGGACGGGGGGGTGAAATGGATGCAAGGGAGCAGATCGAGGTTCTCCGCAAGGCGCGGCAGCAGCCAGTCGAACCATTCCTCACCCCCGGGCGTATGATATTCGGCCCAGGAAAGGTGTGTGCGCAGATATCGCGCGCCAGACGCGACGATTTCCGGCAGGACAGCGAGCGTACGCTCATATTCCCCCGGGCGGAACCACTCGACGAACCCGAACGCCTTTTCCTCCTGCGGTTTGAGCGGACTCATGCAACCAAGCCCCGCTCTTCCAGATGACGACGCATTTCAGCGCTCCGATCCTCGCCGCCGCTTTCAGCGACCCAAGCCACCAGTTCGTCGAGCGAGGCTTCGAGTTTATGTTGCGGCGCGAAGCCGAGAAGGTCGCGCGCGAGCCCTATATCGGCAAAGCAATGGCGAATGTCGCCGGTGCGGGCCTTTCCCAGAATCTCAGGGCCGAGTTCGGGGCGGTCCATCGCTTCGGCGAGAAGCTCGGCTATCCGGGTGATCTTGTAGGCGTTGCCGCTGCCGATGTTGATGACATGTCCCGTCGCATTCCCGCTTTCATAGGCAAGGCGGAACGCGCGGGCCACATCCTTGACGTGGACGAAATCCCGCTGCTGTTGACCATCTTCAAAGACGAGCGGCCTCTGGCCGTTAATTAGTCGAGACGCGAAATTGGCGAGGACGCCCGTGTAGGGATTGGAGAGTGCCTGACCCGGCCCATAGACATTGAACAGCCGAAGGGCCACGGCCGGGACGTCATAGGCTTCCCCGAAAATGAGAACCTGGCGCTCCTGCGCATATTTGGTGAGCGCATAGATGGAGGCAAGATCCACCGGCTTGGTTTCGTCTGTCGCAACCGGAATGAGAGGAGCGCCCGTTTCGTCAACCGGATCCCATCGGGATGGGCCGGTCCCGGACTTCGGCCGGCGGACCGAGTTCCGGACGTCCCCGCCTGTCGTTCGATACAGCCCTTCGCCATAGACGCTCATCGAGGAGGCAACGACAAGTTTTCCGACCGGGTTGGAGATCAGTTCTTCAAGAAGCACCGCCGTCGCGAGATCGTTGCCGGCGACATAACGTTCGATTGCGTACATCGACTGGCCGACGCCGACTTCCGCGGCGAGATGAATGACCCCCTCGGCCCGCTGGAGCAATGGTCGCAAGACTGCGCGATCACGCAGATCGGCGCGCACGACTTCGACATCGTCCAGCGCTGGGCCGTCTTCCGTGCCGTGAACCTGTTCAACCAGACTGTCTATGATGAGAGGCGTGTGCCCTAAACTTTGAAGTTCCTCAACAACATGGCGGCCTATGAAGCCGCATCCTCCAGTGACCAAGACTGTTTCGGGCACAATCGTTCCTTTCCATCTCTGAGAAGAAGATGATCCGTGGAAAACCTCCGATACCCACCATTGTTCCCCGACGCGGTCATCTACTTCATCCCCCGCTAAGCGGTCGCACAAGCCAGCTTGCGCACGTTCGTTAGCAAGAACTCATGGATCCTTTTTGCGTTCCACGCTGGCCGCCTGTGAAGGGCGCACCGGCGAGAGAGGTCATGGTCCGCGTTTAAAGGAGGCCGGGTGCGGCGACGCTTCGGTCGAACGCCGGGCTGCCGGTCCCCCCTGAACTCCGAAGCCGCCTGGCTGGGGCTTTGGCGCGCCCGATCGCCCAATAGTCGAGGCCTGCCGCCTGTGCCGAAGCCGGATCGAGAACATTGCGGAAGTCGAACACGCGTCGTCCGCTCATGAGCGAGGCAAGCCGGAGCAGGTCGAGCTCACGATAATCATCCCATTCCGTCGCGATCACGACCAGTTCGCTCTCGCGGGCGGCTTCATAGGGACAATCCGCCCAGTGCGCCGCAGGCAACAGCCGTTCCGCATTGCGACGAGCTTGCGGATCATGGGCCGTCACCTGCAAGCCCGCGTTCAAGAGTTCGGCGATGATGGTGATAGCCGGCGAATCCCGGATATCGTCCGTGTTCTTCTTGAAAGCCGCGCCGAGGATGCAAACCCTGGCGTTTCTCTTGT
Source organism: uncultured Mesorhizobium sp. (assembly GCA_964511105.1). Taxonomy (GTDB): domain Bacteria; phylum Pseudomonadota; class Alphaproteobacteria; order Rhizobiales; family Rhizobiaceae; genus Aliihoeflea. Next base: position 5,966 of record CAZEEC010000040.1, on the reverse strand, counting down.
CGACCAAACTAATCACGCGACGAGCAAGTTGGGCTTTGCGCTCGTCGTTGCGGGCGATAAGCGCCTCGATCAAGGGTTGAGGCGCATTGTTGCGTCGCGCAGTCGCTGCGAAGGCACGCGTGTCCTTGGGAAAGCAGGAACCACCATAGCCGGGCCCTGGCATCAGGAAACTCGATCCGATGCGGTGATCGAGGCCGATGCCTTGCGCGACTTCCAGGACATCCGCGCCCGCCTCTTCGCACAAATTGGCGACATCGTTGATGAACCCGATCTTCAAGGCCAGGAAGGCGTTGGCCGCGTGTTTGATGAGTTCGGCGTTCGCAGTTCCGGTCAGCAATATCGGAACGTCGTTCTGCTTCACTAAAGGAGCGTATATGGCTTGCAGGACTTGAGCTGAATGACGGTCGTCGGCGCCGATGACGATCCGGTCGGGATGGAGAAAATCCGCCATTGCCGAACCCTCCCGTAGGAACTCCGGATTCGAGGCCACCGAAAAATCAAGCGAGCCACGCGCTTCGGCGATCGCTTCGCGGATCCGCCGACTTGTTCCCACCGACACGGTCGATTTGATGATCACGACAGCGCCTGAGGCCAGATGCGGGGCGATCAGACGGGCGGCGGCCTCCACTTGTGTAATGTCGATGTCGCCATCAGGGCGGCTCGGTGTGCCGACGGCGAGCATGATGGCCGTCGCGTCGGCGACCGTCGATGCTGCCGAGGTGGAGAAGTGCAAGTTTTCGCTTTCGCGCACGTTCATAATTGCTTCGGCGAGGCCTGGCTCGAAAATCGGAATGTCGCCCGCCTCGATCCGCTCGATTCGTTCCAGATCGATATCGTGGCACCAGACCACGTGGCCGAGTTTGGCAAGACAGGTGCTGGTCGTGAGGCCAACATAACCGGCACCAATCATCGCTATTCGCATGTCTTTCTCCACGCAGTCAGATCCGGCGCTTCTAACCCGTGCCTGCCAAGCTTGTTCCTGCCGCAGAAGAAGAAGAAATTGCTGTCCAACTGGAACATTCATCTTCCGCTGGGGTTGCGCAGCACCCACTCACGGCCATGGAGACGCGAATGAACCCCGCCAATCTGCAACTTGAAGGGATGCTGATGGCGGTTGCAGCCTTGGGTGAACTGCTCTGCCGAAAGGAATTGGTGACGCGGGAAGAACTTGTCGAGGCTTTCAGGCAGGCAGAGGTTCAGGCGGCACGAGGCGCGGATCGCCCCCATCCGCTGACGCCCGCAAATGTGGAGGCGGTGCTGTTTCCCCTGCGTTTCTTGGCCAAGGCGGCTCAAGGCGGCAGCGATCGTGCGTTTCCGGAACTGGCCGAGGACATTGGCCGTGGCAAAAGGGATCCGCAACAGCGCGGTTGATCGACGCCGATCTTCGACTTTATCCTCTACGCGGCTTGGTGCGGGATGTCCCAAACTTCGCCCGGCAGAAGTGCCCGAAACCGTTCCGGCGTGACATCGGCTGCGGCAAGCGCCTCCGCGAGACGGTCGCGTGGCTCCTCGATCGGTTCATTGGTCAGTTGGAAGGTGCCCCAATGGTGGCCGATCGCATGCTGCGCCTTTGCAAGTTGCATACCTTTCACCGCCTCGTAGGGGTCCTGATGTTGGGCGGCCATGAACCAGCTTGGGTCATACGCGCCGACTGGCAGGATCGCCAGGCGAAAGCCGCCATGCTTGGTGGCGGCGGCGCGGTAGTTGATCCCCGAGTGGAAGCCTGTGTCGCCGACATGGTAGATCTTGCCGGCCGGCGTTGCCACGACGAAGGCTGCCCACAACGCCATGCGCCGGTCGGAAAGGCCACGTGCCGACCAATGATGCGCCGGCTCGCAATGAACCGTAACCGGGCCGAATTGCAGCGCGTCGCTCCAGTCCTGCGCGTAAATACGCATGTCCGGTATGTCGGTATGGATGATCGTGTCGTTGCCGAGCGGCGTCACCACCAGCGGGTCATGGTCGGCTTTCAGACGGGCAAGCGTCGCCAGATCGAGATGGTCATAATGGTTGTGAGACAAGAGCACGAGGTCGATTTTCGGCAGGGCCTTGAAATCGATCCCGGGCGCATTGACACGCACCGGGCCGGCAAAGGCAAAAGGTGAGGCGCGTCGCGAGAAGACGGGGTCGGTCAGGATGTTGAGCCCTGCGACCTGGATCAGCATGGTCGCATGCCCGATCATCGTCACCCGTAGTCCGTTGCCATCGATGGTGCGATCCGGGACGGCGCCGGCATGAGGGCTATCATAGGTTTCCGGCCAACGGGCCCGCCTCTCGCCAAACTGCCAGCGCAGGAGGTCGGAGAAGCCGCGCGGCTTCTCCCCACCCGGATTGAAGAAGGTCCGGCCGTCGAAATGGTCGCTGATCGGGCCATTGTAATAGCGATTGCTTGCCTCTGCACGCGTCGCCGCCAGGCCGAACCCCAGTCCAGCCAGCCCCCCGAACCCGAGCCACTTCAAAACGCGCCGCCTGCTGATCATCATTGGAGCTAGTTAACCGGTGGCCGTAGCCATGCAAATGACAAAAGCGTGGGCAAGAAGGACGACGGGTTGAGTTTCGGCAATGTCACGGTGTCAATTGTCCCGGTTCTGATTTATATCTCCGGACGATAGCCATTATTGAGCCATGGGTTCGTCTTCAGCGGGATGCACAGAGGAACCTGCGGCGTGACCGGGCGTTGCTTCGACGGAGGTGGATCAATGACTTTTACGAAAACCGCGCTACTCATCGCCACAAGCGCGCTCGCCCTCGCCGGCTGCACAAGCGATCGTTTCGCACGTGTCGACACGCGGCCTGTCGTCGCCGCAGCACCGGCGCCGATAACGGCGGCGCCTGTCGGTCAGGTTTCCTCAAGTCAATTGCCGCCGCCGAGCCAGCCCGGCGCGACCGCAATGGATCAGCCTGGCGCCTTTCCGGCTGCTCCTGGTTCGGAAGATCAAGGCACACAGGTCGCCTCGCTTCCAGCAGCCGGCGGCGTGCCGATTTCAGCCGGCGGCGTTGCCGGCGTGTGGAATGCCTCGGTCGCCGGCCAGTCATGTCGCATCGCGACACCGCAAACGCGCTTTGGCGAAGGGTACCGCGCCGGCCCGCTGCGTTGTCCTGCGCCGCTCGACGGCGTCCGCTCCTGGAACGTCGCAGGCTCGACGCTGACGCTTTACGACGTCAATGGCAATTCACTCGCCAGTCTTTCCGGCGGCGGCGGCACGTTCAGCGGCCAGACAAGCGCCGGCCAGCCGCTGTCACTGACACGCTGACGGTTCGGTTCCCGCCTCATGCCGCATGACGGCTTGCCGACATTCCGTTCGGTCCGAGATGCCTATCTCGATCGAGTCACGCATGGTCGCCTGACGCAGAACGGGCTTCAACTCGAACTGGCCGAAAGGTTTGACCGGCTGGGCGCCGAAATTCGCGCAAAGCGGCTGGCTGCGAAATCGAGCGCGCTGGGTTGGTTGTTCGGCAGGCGGCGCGGCGCGCGTGAGAGCGTGAAGGGTCTTTACCTGCACGGCGGGGTCGGTCGCGGCAAGACCATGCTGATGGACCTGTTCTTCGATCTCCTGCCGGTCAAGAGGAAACGTCGCGCCCATTTCAACGATTTCATGACCGACGTACATGATCGCATCGGCCGCCACCGCGACGCCTTGAAGCGCGGCGAAGCGAAGGAGAGCGATCCCATTCCCGTCGTTGCCGCGGCGCTCGCCGAAGAGGCTTGGGTGCTTTGCTTCGACGAATTCACGGTTACCGACATTGCCGATGCCATGATCCTGTCGCGGTTGTTTAAGGCCTTGTTCGAGCATGGCGTGGTGCTCGTCGCGACCTCGAATGTCGCGCCGGACGATCTTTATCGCGATGGCCTTAATCGCGGCTTGTTCCTGCCTTTCATCGCGATATTGAAGATGCATTGCGAAATTCTGCCGGTCGAGGGACAGACAGACTACCGGCTCCAGAAGCTCGAGCGCATTCCCGTCTATATCACGCCTTGCGGAGCCGATGCCCGACGGTTGATGGACGCGGCCTGGGAAGCGGCGACGAACGGCGATCCAGTGGAGGCGCGGGCAATCCGCGTCAAGGGCCGCGACATCGTCGTGCCGCATGCGAGCGGGCGCAGCGCGCGCTTCGACTTTAGCGATCTGTGTTCGAAGCCACTGGGTGCCCGCGATTATCTCGCCATCGTAGCGGAATTCGATACACTTTTCTTGGATTGCGTTCCAGCGATGGAGTTTGACCGGCGCAATGAAGCCAAGCGATTCATTCTGCTCGTCGATACGCTCTATGACCGGCGGATTAAGCTGATCCTCAGCGCCGAGGTGCCGCCGCAAGACCTATATAAGACCCCACGAGGAACTGAAGGGTTCGAATTTGCCCGCACCGTGTCGCGGCTGATCGAGATGCAGAGTCCAAACTGGGCCGTGGACGCACAGGACCGCGCTGCAAGAGTATGAGATATCGTCGCCGCCATCAAATGTTGACGTTTACGTAAGACAAATATTGTTCAAGCCATTGAAACCATTGATGGCATAATAGCTGTTTGAATTGTTCTCGGTTTTGGTCTATCTCGCCCGGCGACTATGGGTGCTTCCGCTGCTGCAGAAGTCCTCAATATACAGCATCCGGCAATGCTAACGACTCATTGAAGGGACCAACTATATGGCTCGCAACAAAATCGCCCTGATCGGCTCAGGCATGATCGGCGGCACGCTCGCCCACCTGATTGGCCTGAAGGAACTCGGCGACGTCGTCCTGTTCGATATTGCTGAAGGCACGCCGCAAGGCAAGGGCCTCGACATCGCCCAATCTTCTCCGGTCGACGGGTTCGACGCGAACTTCACCGGGGCCAACGATTATTCAGCGATCGAGGGCGCGGACGTCTGCATCGTTACAGCCGGCGTGCCGCGCAAGCCCGGGATGAGCCGTGACGATCTGCTTGGAATCAATCTCAAGGTGATGGAGCAGGTCGGTGCCGGCATCAAGAAATACGCACCCAGCGCGTTCGTCATCTGCATCACCAATCCGCTCGACGCGATGGTCTGGGCGCTGCAGAAATTCTCCGGCCTGCCCAAGAGCCATGTTGTCGGTATGGCCGGCGTGCTGGACTCCTCCCGCTTCCGCTATTTTCTCGCGGATGAATTCAAGGTCTCGGTCGAAGACGTCACCGCCTTCGTTCTTGGGGGCCACGGTGACACGATGGTCCCGCTCACGCGCTATTCGACGGTTGCGGGCATACCCTTGCCGGATCTGGTCAAGATGGGCTGGACCAGCCAAGACAAGCTCGACCAGATCGTCCAACGCACCCGCGACGGCGGCGCCGAGATTGTGGGGCTGCTGAAGACCGGTTCGGCCTATTATGCGCCGGCTTCCTCTGCGGTGGCCATGGCGGAAAGCTACCTCAAGGACAAGAAGCGCGTCCTGCCCTGCGCGGCGCACCTGTCGGGCCAGTATGGGGTCAAGGACATGTATGTCGGGGTGCCGGCCGTGATCGGCGCGGGCGGCATCGAGCGCGTCATCGAGATCGACCTGAACAAGAACGAGCAGAAGATGTTCGAGAAGTCGGTGGAATCGGTAAAGGGGCTTTGCGACGCCTGCGCCGAGATTGCGCCCGCTTTGAAGCAGTAAGGATCATCAGGCATGAACATTCACGAATACCAAGCCAAGCAGGTCCTGAAAGCCTTCGGCGCACCCGTTGCCGAGGGTATCCCCGTCATGCAGGTGGGTGAGGCGGAAGCCGCGGCCAAGAAGCTCCCGGGTCCGCTTTACGTGGTAAAGAGCCAGATCCATGCCGGTGGGCGCGGCAAGGGCAAGTTCAAGGAACTGGGTCCCGATGCCAAGGGCGGCGTGCGCCTTGCCAAGTCCGTCGAGGAAGTTGTCGCGCACACCAACGAAATGCTCGGCAACACGCTCGTCACCAAGCAGACGGGCGACGCCGGCAGGCAGGTGAACCGCCTCTATATCGAGGACGGCGCCGACATCGC
>CAZEEC010000039.1:0-18023 GCA_964511105.1 uncultured Mesorhizobium sp. | reverse complement strand
CAGCTTGCGCAGGGCGCCGATTGCTATGCGATCGGGCAACGCGTGGCAGCCCAGCATGGCGGCACGCTGGCCAAGGCACAGCCTGAGAACCGCGGCGGGCAACTGGTCTGCGTGATCGTCATCCTGGTTCCCGGCGACGACGGGCAGCGCCCCCGCCGTGTCGAAATCACCGAACCGATGTAGGCTTCGGCGTCGATTCGCCAAGGACGGGTTGGAAGCATGCGCATTCTGGTTGTCGAGGACGACAAGGATCTCAATCGTCAGGTCAGCGACGCGCTGGTCGATGCCGGCTACGTCGTCGACCGCGCCTATGACGGCGAGGAAGGACATTTCCTGGGCGACACCGAGCCTTATGATGCCGTGGTGCTCGATATCGGCCTGCCGCAGATGGACGGGATCAGCGTCATCGAGCGCTGGCGGCGCGACGGCAAGAAGATGCCCGTCCTGATGCTGACGGCGCGTGACCGGTGGAGCGACAAGGTCGCCGGAATCGACGCCGGCGCCGACGACTATGTCGCCAAGCCGTTCCATATCGAGGAAGTGCTGGCGCGGCTTCGCGCGTTGATCCGGCGGGCAGCCGGACATGCCTCGTCCGAGATTTCCTGCGGAGCCTTGCGGCTCGACACCAAGACGTCGAAGGCTGATCTCGACGGCGTGCCGCTGCGCTTGACGTCGCTCGAATTCCGCCTGCTAGCCTATCTGATGCACCATATGGACAAGGTGGTCTCGCGCACGGAACTGGTCGAGCATCTCTACGACCAAGATTTCGACCGCGATTCCAATACGATCGAGGTCTTTATCGGGCGCCTACGCAAGAAACTCGGCGCCGACATGATCGAAACGGTACGCGGCATGGGCTATCGCATGCGCGATCCGGCGGCATGATGGGGATGGGGACCGATCGCCCGTGACGCGCAGGCGCCTGCAAAAGGGCTCGCTCACCGTTCGCGTCATAGCGTTTTCGACGCTATGGGCGCTCCTGACCCTGATGATCATCGCCACCGTGATCTCGACGCTCTTTCGCCAGGCGAGCGAACGCGGCTTCGAAAGCCTGCTCTATGCTCATCTGTTCAATTTGATCAGCACGGTCAGCGTCACCGAGGATGGCTGGCTGCAGGGCAGTCCCAATCTGGGCGACCTGCGCTTCACGATTCCGCGCTCCGGCTGGTATTGGTCGGTCGAGCCGGTCTCTGACGCGTTGCGCGGGCGGCTGACCTCGATCTCGATGATCGAGGCCCTGGAAGCGCCATCCCTCGAAGAGGTACCCTTCGACGAGGAATTCCAGCGCCGTTACGTCACGCTCGGGCTCGAGAATGAATGGGTCGATGTGTTCGAGAGCGAGTTCGTCATGGACGAGGCCGATCGCGTCGCCCGCTTTCGCGTCGCCGGCAACCGGAGCGAACTGGAAGCGGAAATCGCCGACTTCGACCACCAGCTCTATTTCTATCTCGTTTTGTTCGGCATCGGCATGATCGCGATCAATGCCATCGCGATCTGGTACGGGCTGCAGCCACTCGCGCGCGTGCGCCAGGCATTGGCGGAGATCCGCTCCGGCAATGCGCAGCGGCTTGGCGGCCGCTTTCCGGCTGAGATCGCGCCGCTGGCGGAGGAAACCAACGCGCTGATCGAGAGCAATCGCCGCATCGTGGAGCGCTCGCGCACGCAGGTCGGCAACCTCGCCCATTCGCTGAAGACGCCGCTCGCCGTCCTGCTCAACGAGGGATCCGCGATGGGCGGGCAGAAAGGCCGGCTGATCGCCGATCAGGCAACGGCCATGCAGGCCCAGGTCGAGCACTACCTCCAGCGCGCGCGCGTTGCCGCCCAAAGAGACAGCATCCTGTTCCGCACGCCCGTCGTAGCGACGCTGGAACGCCTGGTCCGCGTGCTGGCCAAGCTCAATCCGCACCTCGACCTTGCGTTCGACGCACCCGACCAGGAGATCATCTTCAGCGGCGAGAAGGAGGATTTCGAAGAACTGGTCGGCAATCTTCTGGACAACGCGACCAAATGGGGCCGATCCGCCGTGAAAATTGGTGTCCGGCGCGATGACCGCGACGGGCGGCCGGGCTTCGTCCTGTCGATCGAGGATGACGGACCAGGCATTGCGGACGACCAGAAGAGGCGCGCCCTGAAGCGCGGCCATAGGCTTGACGAGACCAAACCGGGAACCGGCCTCGGCCTTGCAATCGTGTCCGACCTGGTCAACGAATATGGCGGCAGCTTCGAACTCTCCCGTTCCGACCTTGGCGGCCTCAAAGCCGTGATACGTTTGCAACGCCAGCGGGACGAACGCGAATAGACCGCCTACCGCCCGATGACAAAGTTCCGCCCAGTCCCTAACTTAGATGCAGTGCATCAGCACGCGTGAATGGACCCGGCGTCTCAAAATGATCATTCGTCTTGCAGGAATTTTGATGGCAGGCTTGTTGCTTTCGGGGTGCATGTCGGCATCCCCCGGAGGCGGATCGTCGCTGGTCGGGGCCTTTGCAAGCCCGATGGGGACACGCGCCGCCCAGCCGATCTCCGCGAGCATCGCCGAAGCCATGGCCGGCGGCCTGATCGGGCGCACGCTTGGCGACGAGATCGATCGCAGCGATCGCCAGCGCGCGCTCGAGGCCGAGTATCAGGCGCTTGAACATACGCCATCCGGCCAGCCGGTCGCCTGGCAGAGCGGACGACGCCTGGCCGGCCACGTCGTGGCGGCACCGCCTTATCGTGTCGGTTCACAAAATTGCCGTCAATATGTCCACACCGTCACCCGTAACGGGACCGAAAGCGTCGCGCGCGGCACCGCCTGCCGCAACGAGGATGGAAGCTGGACGCCTCTGGTCTAGGGCCATAGCGCGCGAGGGCGTTACGAAAAGCCGCATCCCGCGCTTATTGGCATGGGGTTTGACTGCCGCTAGGAACAGGCATGTTTTTCTGGATCGTCGCAGCAGCCTTGACCTTCGGCGTTTGCCTCGCCCTGCTGGCTCCGCTTGCGCGGCGTTCCGATGACGCTCCGGACAAAACCGCCCACGAAATCGAGGTCTACAAGGACCAGTTGCGCGAGATCGATCGCGATAAGGGCCGCGGGCTGATCGACATCAGCGAAGCTGAGCTTGCGCGCGCTGAAATCGGGCGCAAGATCATCCGTCTGTCGGAAGCGGGCGATGCCGGCACCGCTCGCCGCGCCGCCCGGCCGGTGGCGCTCTGGGTCGGTTCGATCAGCATATTGTCGCTGCCCTTCGTCAGCCTGGGGCTCTATGCTGCGACCGGCTCTCCCGACTATCCCGGCCAACCCCTGCAGGCGCGTTTGGATCGCGCGCCGTCGCAATCCTCCATCCCCGAATTGATCGCCCAGGCCGAGGCGCATCTGGCCGCCAATCCCGACGATGCGCGCGGCTGGGACGTGATCGCGCCGATCTATCTGCGGCTCGGGCGCCATGACGATGCCGCCGACGCCTACGCCAATGCCATCCGGCTCGACGAGCCGACCCTTGTGCGTCTGGTCGGGCAGGGCGAAGCCTTGGTGGCGGGGGCCAACGGCGTGGTCACCGGCAACGCGCGCGCGCTCTTTTCTCAGGCGCTTGAACTGGAGCCGGGCGAGCCGCGCAGCCGCTATTTCCTCGCGCTGGGCTCCGCGCAGGCCGGCGAAGAGGCGCAGGCCGTAGGTCTGTGGCAGGACATGCTCACCGATCTGCCGTCCGACTCGCCCTGGCGCGGCGTGGTCCTGTCGGCTATCGAGCAGATATCGGCGCGCGCCGAGCCGGACAGCGCGCAGATGGACATGATCGAGGGAATGGTGTCTGGACTCGCCGCGCGTCTCGAGGCCAGTCCCACCGATGTCGATGGCTGGCAGCGCCTGATCCAGTCCTACATGGTGCTGGAGCGGCCGCGAGAGGCGCAAGACGCCCTCGACCGGGCGCGCGAAGCGCTTGGGCCGACCTCGCCGGAGGCCGGACATCTGGTGGCGTATGGACTCTCCCTCGGTTTGGAAGCAGGCGAATGAGATGGCGATGACCCGAAAGCAGAAGAGGCTGGCAGTGATCGGCGGCGCATTCGCCTTTCTGGCCGTTGCGACGACGCTGACATTCGTCGCGCTTGGCCAGAAGGCCTCCTATTTCTTCACGCCCGCCGACGTCGCCGAAAAAGGCGTTGCGCCGGGCGAGCGCATCCGGCTGGGCGGCCTCGTCGCGACCGGATCGATCGATCGGCCTGGCGGCACGGATGTGAGTTTCGGGGTTACCGACCAGATCGAAACCATCACGGTGTCCTATAGCGGCATCCTGCCCGACCTCTTTCGTGAAGAGCAGGGCGTGATCGCCGAGGGCACCTTCGATCCGTCCGGCCGGTTCGTCGCCGACACGGTTCTTGCGCGCCACGACGAAAACTACATGCCGCGCGAGGTAGCCGACAGTATGAAGGCCCGCGGTATCTGGAAAGACGGGGATTGAGACCGGCATGATCGTCGAGATCGGACACTTCGCGCTCGTTCTTGCCTTCGCGGTCTCGCTGGTCTTGTCGGTCGTGCCGCTGGTGGGCGCGCGGCTTAACGACGGCCGCCTGATGCGCATTGCCGAACCGGCCGCGATCGCGATCCTGGCGCTGATCACGCTTTCCTTCACGGCCCTGACGATCGCCTATGTGCAGTCGGATTTTTCCGTCGCCAATGTCTGGGAAAATTCTCATTCGGCAAAGCCGATGCTGTTCAAGATCACCGGCGTGTGGGGCAACCATGAAGGCTCGATGCTGCTTTGGGTCCTGATCCTGGCCGTCTTTGCCGCGCTGGTCGCCTATTTCGGCAGCAATCTTCCAGCGACCCTGCGCGCCAATGTGCTGGCCGTGCAGGGTATGATCACGGCCGCCTTCCTGCTTTTCGTCCTGGCGACCTCCAACCCGTTCGCGCGCATCAGCCCGGCGCCCATGCAGGGTCGCGATCTCAATCCGATCCTGCAGGACATCGGACTGGCGATCCATCCGCCGCTTCTTTACATCGGCTATGTCGGTTTCTCGATCTGCTTTTCCTTTGCCGTCGCAGCGCTCATCGAAGGGCGTATCGACGCGGCCTGGGCGCGCTGGGTGCGGCCATGGACGCTCGCCTCCTGGGCGACGCTGACGGGCGGCATCGCGATGGGCTCCTACTGGGCCTATTACGAGCTTGGCTGGGGCGGCTGGTGGTTCTGGGACCCGGTCGAAAATGCGTCCTTCCTGCCCTGGCTCTCCGGCACGGCGCTGCTTCATTCGGCGATCGTCATGGAAAAGCGGTCGGCGCTGAAGATCTGGACCGTCCTTCTCGCGATCCTGACGTTCTCGCTGTCGCTGCTCGGCACCTTCCTGGTGCGCTCGGGTGTGCTGACGTCGGTTCACGCCTTTGCCACCGATCCGACGCGCGGCGTTTTCATCTTGATGATCCTGATCGCCTTCATCGGCGGCTCGCTCGCACTTTTCGCGGTGCGCGCCTCGTCGCTGACCTCGGGCGGGCTCTTTCATCCGATTTCGCGGGAGGGCGGGCTCGTCCTCAACAACCTCTTCTTGACGACGGCGGCGGCGACCGTGCTGATCGGCACGCTGTGGCCGCTTCTAGTCGAGGCGGTGTCGGGCGAGAAGATCTCGGTCGGTGCGCCGTTCTTCAACATGACCTTCGGACCGCTGATCGTGCCGCTGCTGCTCGCCGTGCCCTTCGGGCCGCTTCTCGCGTGGAAGCGCGGCGATCTTTATGCGGTCAGCCAGCGGCTATTCGTGGCCTTCGGGCTGGCGCTCCTGATCGCGCTCGCCACCTATTTCGTGGTCGACAGGATCAGTGCATTGGCCGCGTTCGGGATTGCGATCGCCTTCTGGCTGGTCTTCGGCGCCCTGACCGATCTCGCGCTGAAGGCGGGATTGGGCAAGGTTGCGCCATCGGTCGCCTGGCGGCGGTTGATCGGCCTGCCGCGCTCGGTGTTCGGAACGGCGCTAGCCCATGGGGGCCTTGGCCTGACGGTTTTCGGCATCGTTGCGGTGAGCACGCTCGAAGTCGAGCGGATCGCGGTCATGCAGCCGGGCGACGCGATCGATGTCGCCGGATACGAATTGCGTTTCGACGGGCTGGTGCCAGTGCAGGGCCCGAACTTCACGGAAGAGCAGGGGCGGTTCACCTATTCCGACCGTTCCGGCCGCGAGCGCGGCGAGATCGTCTCGTCGAAGCGCGTCTATACCGCCCGCCAGATGCCAACCACCGAAGCGGGCATCGTCTCGCGCGGCTTCAGCCAGATCTATGTGGCGCTCGGCGATCGTGCTCCCGATGGCGGGATCGTGGTCAGGGCCTGGTGGAAGCCGCAGGTGCTGTTCATCTGGATCGGTTGCGTTGTGATGATGCTGGGAGCCGGCGTTTCGCTGCTCGACCGGCGGCTACGCGTCGGCGCGCCGGCGCCGCGACGGGCCAAGCCGATCACGCCTGCGGCCATCGAGGCGGCCGAATGATCGCCCGCTGGCTGGCGGCCTTGTGCTTCCTCCTCGCGGCGGGAAGCGCCCATGCCGTTCTCGCGCCCAATGAAATGCTGGACGATCCAGCCTTGGAGGCGCGCGCACGGGCGTTGTCGGCCGGGCTTCGCTGCATGGTCTGCCAGAACCAGTCGATCGATGATTCGGATGCCGAACTCGCCCGCGATCTTCGCGTCCTCGTGCGCGAGCGCATAGAAGCCGGCGACAGCGACGAAGAAGTCATGGACTATGTTGTGTCCCGCTATGGCGAATTCGTGCTGCTGCAGCCGACATTCACAGCCCGCAACGCGCTTTTGTGGGGCACGCCGGTCCTGCTGCTCGCGGGGGGCGGCGCCTTCATCATCCTGACGGCTCGCCGCCGCCGAGTGGCCGCGGCCGCGCTCAGCGAAGACGAAGCGCGAAAGCTCGACGCGATCCTGCGGCGCACGGAGTAGCAATCCGCGAGGTTACGAAAGTTTCATGCTCAGGAAATGGCGTCGTAATGTCGATGTGCCTATCTCTGGTTCGAACCGGCACAAGAATGTGCCGCGAACAGTTTCACGAGGACCTGCATGATGGACGCCAATCAAAATTCTCCGACCAAGACCAGGAAGCGCCGCCTGTTCGCGACGGCCGCCTCGCTGGCGATCGCCGGTGCCGTCGGCTTCGGGGCGGTGACGACCGGCACGCTGCCGGTCAATGCCCAAGCCGTGCATGTCGAGACCACACAGCAAAATCCGGGCTTCGCCGATGTCGTCGAACGGGTGTCGCCGGCCGTCGTTTCGGTCCGCGTGACATCGCAGATCGCGCCGGTCTCCCAACGCAGCCAGGGTATGCCGTTCAGCGCCCCCGGTTTCGACAATCTGCCCGAAGACCATCCGCTCAACCGCTTCTTCCGTGAGTTCCGTCGCGACGACGGGCCGAGCTTCGGCCAGCGTGAGCGCAGGCAGCGCGCGCGGCCGACGTCGCAAGGTTCCGGCTTCTTCATTTCCGGCGACGGCTATCTGGTCACCAACAACCACGTCATCCGCGGCGGCTCGGAGTTCATGGTCGTGCTCGATGACGGAACAGAATTGTCGGCCGATCTGGTCGGCACAGATCCGCGCACCGATCTCGCCGTACTGAAGGTCGATGATTCCGACCGCGAATTCACCTATGTCGCCTTTGCCGACGACAGCAATGTGCGGGTCGGCGAATGGGTCGTCGCCGTCGGCAATCCGTTCGGCCTCGGCGGCAGCGTGACGGCCGGAATCGTCTCGGCCCGCGGCCGCGACATCGGCGCCGGCCCCTATGACGACTTCCTGCAGATCGACGCGGCGGTCAATCGCGGCAATTCGGGCGGTCCCGCCTTCAACTTGAATGGTGAGGTCGTGGGCATCAACACCGCGATCTTCTCGCCTTCGGGCGGCAATGTCGGCATCGCCTTCGCGATTCCCTCGTCGACGGCGGAGACCGTCGTTGCGAGCCTGATCGACAACGGCGCGGTCACGCGCGGCTGGCTCGGCGTCCAGATCCAGCCGGTGACGGACGACATCGCCGAGTCGCTTGGGCTGGAGAATGCGCGCGGCGCGCTTGTAAGCCAGGCTCAAGACGATGGTCCTGCCCTTGAGGCGGGGATCACAGCAGGCGATGTCGTCACCGCCGTCAACGGGCAAGCGGTCGAATCGCCACGCGAACTTGCCCGCCTCGTCGGCAATCTGACCCCGGGCCAGACGGTCACGGTCGACCTGTGGCGCAATGGCGAGACGCAGGAGATCGAGGTTGAACTCGGCACCTTGCCCGGCGACGATCAGCTTGCTTCCGCATCGCCCACGCCGACGTCGCCTACGGGCGACGTCGCACTGGCCGAGTTCGGCCTGACCGTCGTCCCGGCCGAAGACGGCACCGGCTTGCTCGTCACCGACGTCGAGATGGGCAGTGCGGCCTCCGAGCGCGGCATCGAGGCGGGCGACGTGATCGCTGCGATCAACTCGCAGTCCGTCCAGTCGTCCGAGGACGTGTCGCGCGTCGTCACCTCCGCCGAACAGGCTGGCCGCAGCGCGGTACTCCTGCAGGTCAGCCGCGACAATTCCAACCGGTTCGTGGCGCTGCCGATCACGCAGGGCTGACGCGCGGCCCAAAACCGGTTTCTAGTGGGGGGACGGCGGAGCGATCCGCCGTCATCTTCGCATCAGGAGGGGAGTTGTCGATGAAACTGCTGATTGTCGAGGATGATCGCGAGGCTGCCGAATATCTCGAAAGGGCCTTCGACGAAGCAGGTCACAAGGCCCATGTCGCCGGCGATGGCGAGACCGGCTATGCGCTTGCGAGCACCGGCGACTATGACGTGCTTGTCGTCGACCGGATGCTGCCGCGCCGCGACGGGCTTTCAGTCGTGGCCGGCTTGCGCGCGCGCGGCAACAATACGCCGGTGCTGATCCTGTCGGCGCTGGGTGAGGTCGACGATCGGGTGACGGGGCTTCGGGCGGGGGGCGACGATTATCTCACCAAGCCCTACGCCTTTTCCGAACTGCTGGCGCGTGTCGAGGTTTTGAAACGGCGCGGCGCGAGCAAGGATGTCGAGACCGTCTACCGGCTCGCGGACCTGGAACTCGACCGCCTGTCGCATTCGGTCAAGCGGGCTGGCAAGGATATCGTGCTTCAGCCGCGCGAGTTCCGGCTGCTCGAATATCTGATGCGCCATGCCGGGCAGGTCGTGACCCGCACGATGCTGCTCGAGAATGTCTGGGATTATCATTTCGATCCCCAGACAAATGTGATCGACGTCCATATCTCGCGGCTGCGGTCGAAGATCGAAAAAGGATTCGATACGCCGGTCCTGCACACCATTCGCGGCGCCGGATATATGTTGAAGGCCTGATGCTGAGTTCCCTCTCAGGCCTGATGAAAACAACCGCGGCACGCTTGTCCGCGCTTTACCTGCTGTTGTTCGCGATCTGCGCGATCGGGCTCGTCTTCTATATGAGCTCGCTGACGATGCGGATGCTGGCCGGCCAGATCCAGGAAACCGTATCCGAGGAGGTCTTGAACCTGGGTCGTGCCTATCAGCGCGGCGGGCTGACGACGCTGGTGCGCGTGGTCGAAAGCCGCTCGCGGCAGCCGGGCGCCTATCTCTACATCCTTGCCGACCCGACCGGGCGCATCTTGGGCGGTAACGTGCAAAGCCTGGAGCCCGACGTCTTGGCCGGCGAGGGATGGACGGCGCGCCCCTTTGCCTATGAGCGCTATGGCGAAGCCGAGGCTCGCGCCGCCGATGTGCCGGTCGCCCGCCAGGGTCCGCACCGCGCGCTTGCCGTGGTGGTGCGCCTTCCCAACCAGATGATTTTGCTCGTCGGCCGCGATCTCGGCGAGCCCGAGCGCTTCGGCGATGTCAGCCGTCGCGCGTTGATCGCGGCCTTCGGCATGATGGGGCTTGGCGCGCTGGCGATCTGGTGGCTGATCGGACGCCGTGCCTTGCGCCGGATCGACAATATCTCCGATGCCAGCCGGCGCATCATGGGCGGCGACCTAAGCGGCCGGTTGCCGGTAACTGGCGCCGGCGACGAGTTCGACAGGCTGTCGCACAATCTGAACGAGATGCTGGCCCGGATCGGGGCCTTGAATGACGGGCTGAAGCAGGTATCCGACAACATCGCGCACGATCTGAAGACGCCGCTGACGCGGTTGCGCAATCGCGCCGAAGCAGCGCTCGCCAGGACAGACGACGCGCAGCATCGGGCAGCGCTTGAAGCGATGATCGTCGAATCGGACCAACTGATTCGCACCTTTAACGCGATCCTGATGATCAGCCGGCTCGAATCGGGTTATTCGGCCGAACACATGGCGCGGCTGGACCTCGCCATGATCGCGGCCGATGTGGTGGAACTTTACGAGCCAGCGGCCGAGGAGGTCGGGGTCTCTCTGTCCCTCGAAGGGGAGAACGCCCTGACGATCAAGGGCAACCGGGAACTGATCGGCCAGTCCTTGTCGAACATCGTCGACAACGCGATTAAATATTCCGCGGGTTCCGGCCACGCACCGCGTGTGAGGGTCAGCGCCGTGCGGGAAGCGGGGCACATCGTCGTTCGGGTTCGAGACACGGGGCCGGGGATACCGGAGGAGGACAGGGCGCGGGCGACCGAACGCTTCGTGCGGCTGGAGCAGAGCCGCACGCAGCCGGGCTCGGGCCTCGGCCTGAGCCTTGCCAAGGCGGTCATGACCTTTCACGGCGGCAGGCTTGAACTTTCGGACGAAAAGCCCGGACTATGCGTCGCGATGTTCTTTCCGGCACATGATTCTCCAGGCTGATGAGCAAGACCAAGACATTCGAACATTTTGGACGCGCGTCGCTCAAGCCGCTGCGCCCCGACAATGCCAAGGGGCTCATCGCCGACTTTCTTGAAGCGGCGCGGCAAGACGGTTGCGACAGGCTGGCGCAAAGGATCGAGAAGGACGACGGGCTGAGCGGATTTTTGGGCGCGGCCTTCGACCTGTCGCCCTTCCTGCGCGATGCCGCGAGGCGGCGCCCGCACATCTTGCAGACGCTGACCGAAACCTCGTTCGAGAAACGGTTCGGAGCGATCCTCGGCGAGATCGCAGAAGCAGCCCGTGCGGCTGAAAACGAATCCGCTATGATGAAGGCCTTGCGCCTGCTCAAGGGGGAGGCGCATGTTCTTCTGGCGCTCGCGGAACTCTCGCGCCTGGCCTCGACCGAAGAAACGGTCGGTTGGTTAAGCGAACTGGCGGATGCGTGCATCGCCGCGGCGATCGATTTCCTGCTGGCCGAAGCGCATGCCAAGGGCAAGATTGCGCTTCCCGACCCTGCCGAGCCCGGCCGAGGATCGGGTCTGGTCGTGCTCGGCATGGGCAAGCTCGGCGCGCACGAGTTGAACTTTTCATCCGATATCGACCTGATCCTGTTCATCGACGTCGAGGCGCCGGCGATCCTCGATCCGCTCGATGCCACCGATCTGTTCTCGCGGCTGGCCCGGCGTCTCGTTCGCATCCTGCAAGATCGCACCGAGCACGGCTACGTCTTCCGCACCGATCTGCGGTTGCGTCCCGATCCAGGCGCAACCCCGCTGGCGATCCCGACGCGGGCGGCGCTGCATTATTACGAAAGCCGCGGCCAGAACTGGGAGCGCGCGGCGATGATCAAGGCGCGGCCGCTGGCCGGCGATAGCGCGGCCGGCGAGGCGTTCCTCAGCGAACTCACTCCCTATATCTGGCGCAAATACATGGACTTCGCGGCGATTGCCGATGTCCATTCGATCAAGCGCCAAATTCACGCGCATAAGGGCCATGGCGAGATCGCGGTCAAGGGACACAACGTCAAGCTCGGGCGCGGCGGGATCCGCGAGATCGAGTTCTTCGTCCAGACCCAGCAATTGATCGCCGGGGGCAGGTTCCAGGAGTTGCGCGGTCGGCAGACGGTTGAGATGCTGAGCCTGCTCGCCGCGCGAGGCTGGATCACGACGGAGGCTTGCGAGGCGCTGACCCGGCAGTATTGGTTCCTGCGTGCCGTTGAACATGCCATTCAGATGGTGGCCGACGAGCAATCACACACGCTGCCGGAAGACGATGAAGGATTGCACCGCATTGCCCTGATGCTCGGCTTTCCAGACGAGAGCGCCTTTGCCGACGCGTTCCGCTACGCCCTGCAAACGGTCGAGACGCATTACGCCGCCCTGTTCGAAACAGCGCCGCAATTGTCGCGCGGGGTTGGCAATCTGGTCTTCACCGGAGACGTCGATGATCCGGACACGCTGCAAACGCTTTCTGAGCTCGGCTTCGAGCGGCCGAGCGACATCGCCCGGCTGATCCGAACCTGGCATTTCGGACGTTACCGCGCAACGCAATCGGTCGAGGCGCGCGAACGTCTGACCGAGCTGACGCCGGCGCTGCTCGAAGCCTTCGGCCAGACGAGGCGCGCTGACGCGGCTATCGTACGCTTCGATGCCTTCCTGCAAGGCTTGCCGGCCGGCATTCAGCTTTTTTCGCTGCTCCAGTCCAATACCTCACTTTTGAAGCTTCTGGCGACCATCATGGGCGCCGCGCCGCGCCTGGCGAAGATCATCACGCGCCGGGCGCATGTCTTCGACGGCTTGCTCGATCCTGCACTTTTGTCCGAGCTTCCTAACAAGGCCTATCTGGCGGATCGGCTCGAGGCATTTCTGGCCGGTGCCGAGGTGCAAGAAGAACGGCTCGACCGGCTGCGTATCTTTGCGGCCGAGCAGAAGTTCCTGATCGGCATCCGGCTCCTGTCGGGCGCGATCGACCATCACCGTGCGGGCAAAGCGTTTTCCGATCTCGCCGATCTGACGATCGCTGCCGCCCTCGAGGCGGTTGAAACGGAATTCGTCCGCCGCCATGGCCGGCTCCCGGGCGGCAAGGTCTGCATTGTCGGCATGGGCAAGCTTGGCAGCCGCGAGCTGACGGCCGGTTCGGATGTCGATCTGATCCTGCTTTACGATCACGATGCCGACACGGACGAATCCGATGGGGAAAAACCGCTGGCGCCATCGCTTTATTTCGCTCGCATGACCCAGCGCCTTATTGCGGCCGTCTCGGCTCCGACCGCTGAGGGTGTGCTTTACGACCTCGATTTGCGCCTGCGTCCGTCGGGCAATAAGGGGCCAGTCGCCACCCATATCGAAGCGTTTCGGAAGTATCAGCGCATGGAGGCCTGGACATGGGAGCATATGGCGCTGACGCGGGCGCGGCCGGTCGCCGGCGATGCGGCGCTGATCGCGGCTGTCGAGGAGGAAATCGAAGCGGTCCTCGCCGCACCGCGCGATGCCAAGAAGGTTCGCGCGGATGCACGGGACATGCGCAAGCTGATCGCAACGGAGAAACCGCCGCGCGACGCCTGGGACGTCAAGCTCGTCCCCGGCGGGCTGATCGATCTCGAATTCATCGCCCAGGTCGCGGTCCTGACGGGACGCATCAAGGGCGAGGAGAGGTTGGCGTCGACTATCGAGACCCTGCGCGCACTAGCGCCTGATTTTTGCAGCCGAAAGGTCCAGGACGAATTGGTAGCCGCGCACGATCTCTACTCGAGCATGACGCAGATTCTGCGGCTGTGCCTGACCGGTCCGTTCGACCCCGACGACGTACCGCCCGGCCTGGCCGATCTTTTGCTGCGCACCACCGATCTGCCGGATTTGAAGGTTCTGGAGGCGCATCTGGAGGAAACCGCCGCCCGCGTGTCGGGGCATTTTCGCAAGCTTATCGGCAGGTAAAGCAGTTGGCCGCGCCGCTTACGCCGCCTGTCGCGCAGTGACCTGCTCGCGGGCCGGGATGCGCACCGAAACGATGGTGCCGGAACCCTCGGTCGAGCGGATCTTGAGCGCGCCGCCATGCAGTTCGGCGAGCGAGCGCGAGATGGCGAGCCCCAGGCCCGATCCGGTGTGGTTCTTGGAGAACTGGTTCTGCACCTGCTCGAAGGGACGGCCGAGTTTCTGCAGCGCCTCCTTCGGGATACCGCAGCCGGTATCTTCGATGCTGATGACCACCGAGCCGCCGATCTTGCGCCCTCGCATCAGAATCCGGCCGCCTTCGCCAGTGAATTTGACGGCGTTCGATAGCAGGTTAAGCATAATCTGCTTGACCGCGCGGCGGTCGGCGAAAAGCTCCATCGTGTTGGAGATTTTCGTCTCGACCGTGATCTGCTTGTTGGCAGCCTGCAAGGCGACCACGCGTATCGCCTCGTCGATCAACGGGTTCAACTCGATGCCTTCGCGGTCGATCGAGAACTGGCCCGCCTCGATCTTCGACATGTCGAGAATGTCGTTGATGACGCCAAGCAGATAGGTGCCCGAGCCGTGGATGTCGCGGATATATTCCTCGTACTTCTCCGAGCCGAGCGGCCCGAACAGCTTGGACGACATGAGTTCGGAAAAGCCGATGATGGCATTGAGCGGCGTGCGCAACTCATGCGACATGTTGGCGAGGAATTCCGACTTGGCGCGGTTGGCCGCTTCGGCGCGCTCGGTTTCCTTCATGTACTCGCGGTTGAGTTCGACGAGTTCACGTGTGCGCTCGCCTTCCGCCTTGCGGGCAAGCGATAGGTCGTGGATCGTCGCCATCAGGCGGCGTTCGGAATCCACCAGCTTCTCCTGGTTCTGCTTGATCGGCGTGATGTCCGTTCCGACCGAAACGGTGCCGCCGTCGCGGGTGCGCAATTCGTTCACCTGCAGCCAGCGGCCGTCAGCCAGTTGCCGCTCATAGGTTGTGCCGCCCGCTGGACCGTTTGCGTTGGCGAGCTTGCGCTCGTGCGCGAAGGCCGTCATGCGCTTTGCGATCGTTTCCTTGCCTGTGCCGGGAAACACATCCGCGTCCGTGAGACCGTTGTCCTTCTGGAACTTCGAATTGCACATGATCAGGCGCTGATTGGCGTCCCACAGCACGAAGGATTCGTTGATGTTCTCGATCGCCGTTCGCAGGCGCAAATCCGCGGTCTCGGAGCGCTGGGCGAGATGACGCTGCTCAGTGATGTCGACAGCGATGCCGACCAGATGAAGGTCGGCGGCTTCGGGATCGGCGATCTGCGCCTTGGCGCGGATCCAGACCCAGCCGCCATTGGCGTGGCGCATGCGGAAGACCTGGTCGAACTGATCGGTCTCGCCTTCGGCCACGCGCTGCGCGATCGCCATCAAATCCCCGTCCTCGGGATGGATGATCTGGGCGATCGACCCGAAGGAGAGCATGCCCTCGCACGGCTCGTAGCCCAGCACCTCATACATCGAGCGCGACCAGTGCATCCGCCCACGTGACAAGTCCCAGTCCCAGATGCCGCAGCGACCGCGCGTCAGCGCCATGTCGTTGCGCATCTTGGCTTCGTCATAGATGTGGTCGGCGGTCTCGGCGCGGGCGGCCTGGGTGAAATAGGCGTAGAGGACGACCACTAGAATGCCGGCCGTCAGCACGAACAGCGTCACATTGAGCGCCAGTGCGTTGCGCCATTCCTCAAGCACTGCGTCGCGCGAGACAAGGGTCACGGCCGCGCCGGTTCGCCCCTCCAGCAACTCGGCCGCTGCGAACCATGTCGCGCCGGCAACCTCGACTTCGAGGACCCCGGCGCGCTGCCCGAACATGAAAAGCGGCTGCCCGCCGACGATCAGATTCTCCAGCGACTGGCCGACAAGCTGTTGCTGTCCGGTGGTGGCGACGATCTCGAAATCCGCATCGGTGATGATCAGGACCTGCTCGTCGGCAAGAACCGAGTGGCGTGTCGTGTCGCGCAGCACCGCTTCGGATATCAGGCGGTCGGGCGACGCATCGGCGTGGCTGGTGCGCATTGCGTGGTAGACTTGGCTCGCGGTCAGCGCGAGCAGGCCCTTGGAGGTCGCCTCAAGATCGTCCTTCCAGGCCAAAAGCGAGACCGAGCGCATCGCGGCGATCAGCAGCAGGAAGCAGATGATCAGGGTCGGGATCGAACGGCGAAGATAGGGTTCGGCCGCCAGGAGCCGTTTATAGGCGGGGGCCGCTATGAAGCGCGCGTGCCCGGCCAAGCGGACGGGACGCCGGCGCGGTCTCGCGCGCCAGCCAAAGATATGCCCTGCGGCCGCGCCCCACGCGTCCGTTAGTGCCATGGAATGGCTCCCAGCTTCGATGCGAATCGATCCGGCAACGCCGCACTTCCGAATCGTCCTTAAGGAATCAGAGCTGATTCGCGCTGTCCAGAGCCGCAGAGACAATAGTTGCTAAATTCTTGACGTATTATCGAAGCGTGCGCTCGACGATGTCCTTGAGGTCCGTCGAAAGGCCGGGAATCGCCGCGACCCGCTCCAGTTCCACCTGTGCGAGGGCCTGGCGTCCGGGCTCAAGTGAGCGCCAGGAGCGAAACGCCGTCGCCAGCCGGGCCGCGACCTGCGGATTGCGCTTCTCGACCTCGATGACCGCGTCGGCGAAGAAGCGGTAGCCGGCCCCGTCGGCGCGGTGGAAGCCGGTCTGGTTGGCGCTCGCAAAGGTGCCGACCAGGGAGCGCACGCGGTTGGGATTGCCGATCGAAAAGCCCTCATGCCGCATCAGCCGCTCGACCCGAGACAAGGTTGCCGCGCCCGGCGCCGTCGCCTGGATCTGGAACCATTTGTCGAGAACGAGCGGATTGTCGCCGTAGCGCGACTCGAAATCGGCGAGAGCCGATCGGGCTTCATCTGTTTCGGCGAATCGGTGGGCAAGGACGGCAAGGGCGACCGCGCGCTCGGTCATGTTGGTGGCCGCGTGGTATTGAGCCGACGCGACTTTCCCATTGCCGCTCGCTGCCGAGACATATTCGAGCAGCACACCTCGCAGCGCGCGCCGGCCGGCACTTGCAGCGTCGGGCGAGAATGAATCGGTGTCTTCAAATCCGACGTAAAGCCGTTCAAAAGATTCGACATTCGCCCGCGCGATCGTCTGGATCAGCCCGTCGCGGGCCGCATGAATGGCGTCCGGATCGATGTTCGTTCCGATCTCGCGCGCCACATCGGCCTCGCTCGGGGGTGTCAGCGCCAGAGCTCGATAGGCCGGCTCCAGCGTGTCGTCGGATGCGATCGCCGCCAGCACTTCGGCCAGTTGTCCAGCGATGTTGCTGCGCGGCGACTGCGCCTTGCTCGCCTCCATCAGATGCTCCGACAGGAGGCCGTTCAGCGCCTGCCAGCGGGCAACGAGATCGGTGTCATGGCGTGCCAGGAACATTCGGTCGTCGAGACTTTGTTCCGTTGCAAGCGTGATCGGTGCGGAGAAACCGCGATTGAGGGAGAGGATCGGGCGTTGAGAAAGCCCTGAAAACCGAAGGGCCTGCCGCCGCTTCCTGATGTGAACGATCCCGCCCTCGATGGTCGAACCTTCGGCCGCGCGGACGTCGATGTCCTTGCCGTCGGTGCCGACGAGGCCGATGGCGAGCGGGATATGCATCAGCCGCTTTCGGCTTTCCAACGGCGTCGGCGGTACCGATTGCTCGATGTCGAGAGTCAGTTCGCCGCGCGCGTCGTCATAGGCGGCGGACACGGTGACATGCGGCGTTCCCGCCTGATGATACCAAAGCGCGAATTGCGACAGATCGCGGCCCGAGGCGTCTTCGAAGACCTTGACAAAATCCTCGATGGTCGCCGCGTCGCCGTCATGACGCTCGATGTAAAGGTCCATGCCGCGCCGGAAGGTCTCGGGTCCGAGGATCGTGCGGATCATGCGCACGACTTCGGAGCCCTTCTCGTAGACGGTCGCGGTGTAGAAATTGTTGATCTCGCGATACCGGCGCGGGCGGACGGGATGGGCGAGCGGCCCCTGGTCCTCCGGGAACTGCAGCGCCTTCAGCGTCCGCACCTCGGCGATGCGTTTGACCGCGCGGGAACGCTGGTCGGCCGAGAATTCGTGGTCGCGGAAAACGGTCAGTCCTTCCTTGAGGCACAACTGGAACCAGTCGCGGCAAGTGATTCTGTTGCCGGTCCAATTGTGGAAATATTCATGCGCGATGATCGCCTCGATATTGGCGAAATCGGCGTCGGTCGCGGTTTCCTCGTCGGCCAGCACATATTTGTCGTTGAAGACGTTGAGGCCCTTGTTTTCCATCGCCCCCATGTTGAAGTCGGATACGGCGACGATGTTGAAGACGTCGAGGT
>CAZEEC010000038.1:0-18115 GCA_964511105.1 uncultured Mesorhizobium sp. | reverse complement strand
CTCGACCTGCGCGACGGCATCGTCAAGCAGATCGCCGAACTGGTGCCGGTGACGACGCATGCGCGCGGCGACAACGACATGGTGATCTTCACCAAGGACGGCTCAACGCTGTTCGAGACGGTGGCGCGCCAGGTGACACTGGACGGTGACCGCCAAGTCTCGATCGACGGCGTGCGGCTTGCGGCAGGCGAAGGCGGCGACACGGATGCGGGCGGCTCGATCGCCGGCCTGTTGCAGTTGCGCGACGATGTCGCGCCGAAGATGCAGGCGCAGTTGGACGAGATCGCGCGCGCGCTGGTCAACGCGGGAGGCGGAACCAGTGGCTTGTTCACGTGGACCGATCCTGCGGGCGCACTCAGCGCTTCGACGATCATTGTCAACAATCTCTATCAGACGAACCCGCTCTGGGTCCGCGACGGCCCGGGTGGTACGCTCAATGCCGATGGCGATGCCGGCTTTACCGGCGAGATCAATCGCCTGATCGAAAGCTTCGACACCGCGCATGAGGTCGATGCCGGGGGCATCAAGGGCAAGATGGGCCTGTCCGCCTACGCCACCGCCTCGATCTCGTGGCTCGAAAATGCGCGCCAGCTTTCCTCCATCGCGATCGAGAAGAAGAACGCGACGCTCGTGCGCACGTCGGAGGCGCTGTCCAACAAGACCGGGGTCAACATCGACGATGAACTGGCCAAGCTTCTCGACCTCGAACAGTCCTACGCGGCTTCCGCAAAGCTGCTTCAGGTCGCCAACGAGATGCTGGCGACGTTGATGGCGACGGTGAGGTAATCTGATGAAGGCGATGTCGGTGTCCTCCCAAGCCATCAGCCAGGCGCTGCGCCTGCAGATGGCGCGCGCCCAGGCCGAGATGATCAAGGCCGAGAAGGAAGTCGTGACCGGCCAGGTCGCCGACCGCGGGCTTCATCTGGGCATCAAGACCGGAAGATCGGTCTCGCTCGACCGCGACATCGCGCGGCTCGACAACATCAAGGACACCAACGCGCTGGTCGCGACGCGGCTGTCGGCCTCGCAGAACGCCATGGCGCAGATCCAGGAGGCGGGCCAGACGTTCCTCGAAACGCTGACCACCTCGCTGACCGGCTCGCTCGAGCCAAGGGTGCTGCAGGGCCAGGCGACGGCGATGCTGGCGACGGCCGCCTCGGCGGCCAACATGACCGTCGGCGGCGAATATATCTTCGCGGGCACCAATACGGACGTGCGGCCGCTCGAGGATTTCATCGCACCAGGCTCGCCCGCGCGAGCCGCGTTCGAGACCTGGTTCGACGGTGCTTTCGGTTTCCCGCTCGGTGATCCTCAGACGGCCGACATCACAGCAGACGACATAGGCACGTTCCTGAATGGTTTGGAAGGACGCATGACCGGAACGGAGTGGACGCCGGCGTTCTCCCGGGCCAGCGAGCAGACGATCACCAGCCGCATCGCGCTCAACGAGACCGCGCAGACGTCGGTCACCGTCGACACGATCGGCATGCGCGAGGTGGTCATGGCGGCAGCCGCCGTCCTCGCTTTGTCGGAAGCCGGGATCAACGAGGATGCCGCGCGCGTCCTGACCAACCGCGCGGTCGGCTGGATGACCGGCGGGCTTGGCCAGATGACCAACAGCCGGGCGGAACTGGGCATCGTGGAAAATCGCGTCAGCCAGGCCAGCGAGCGGCTGTCGACGCAGGTCGACCTCTTCAAGCGGACCCAGCGCGACATGGTCGGCGTCGACGAATATGAGGCGGGAACGCGCCTGACCTCGCTGTTGGCGCAGGTCGAGACCTCCTACACGCTCACGGCTCGGATCCAGCAACTTTCGCTTCTGAAATTTATCTCGTGACATGGAAAGAACGGCCTGCTGATGTACCAATTCGCTTACGCTGACATTCAGACAGATTCCGTCGCGGACGCGCGCGACCGGGAAAAGCAGGTGCTGGTCCGCTCCATCGACCTCCTGGTCGAAGCCCGCGAGGCCGGTCCGCGCTCGATGAAATCGATCGAAGCGATCTACTTCATGAACCGCGTCTGGACGGCCTTCATCGAGGATCTGGGCTCGGAAGAAAACGCGCTTCCGAAGGAACTGCGCGCCAATCTGATCTCGATCGGCCTGTGGCTCCTGCGCGAGGGCGAGGAGGTCCGCCAGGGCCGGTCGGAAAATTTCGATGGCCTGATCGAAGTCTCGGAGATCATCCGGGACGGGCTGCAATGAAGACCACATTCAAGATCACGCTGAAGCCGGGCGAGAAGATCTACGTCAACGGCGCCGTGATCCGCAGCGACCGCAAGGTCTCGCTCGAATTCATGAACGACGTGCAGTTCCTCCTGGAAAACCACGTCATGCAGCCGGAAGCCGCGCGCACGCCTTTGCGTCAGCTCTATTTCATCGTGCAGATCATGCTGGTGAGCCCGCAGCAGGCCGAGGATGCGCGCGCGATGTTCCGCCGTTCGCTGCCGCGCCTGCTCGATTCCTTTTCGTCCGACGCGATCAGGGCCGATCTAAAGCAGATCGACCAGCTTGTCTCGGAAGGCCATCCCTATGAGGCCATGAAGATGCTGCGCGGCCTGTTTCCCCGCGAGGACGCGATTTTGGCCGCACCGCGCGCTCCGATCGCTCAAAACGCACCCGAACCTCAATTGCTCGCGGGAGAATGACGCGATGAATGTTGCAGCGCTCACCAATGCCCAGCAGGCAGGCGCGACCAGCGCGGCAAGTGCCGCAACCGTCGACTACGAGTCGTTCCTGAAGCTTCTCGTCGCGCAGATGAAGAACCAGGATCCAACCGCACCGATGGAATCGACGGAATATGTCGCCCAACTCGCGACCTTCTCCCAGGTCGAGCAGCAGGTGCAGATGAACAAGAAGCTGGACGACATCCTGCAGGCCTCCGCGCTGTCGCAGGCAAGCGGCCTGATCGGCCGCGACGTCGTCGATCATACGGGCACGGTCAGCGGCACGGTCAAGGAGATCAAGCTTTACTCGGACGGCGTCGTCGCGGTGCTCGAATCCGGAAGCCAGATCCCGATCCTGCCCGGCGTCACCATCCGCTGACCCGAAAGCGGTTTTTCCATGAATGAAGCCGATGCGCTCGATATCGTGCAGTATGCGGTCTGGACCGTGCTCGTCGCCTCGAGCCCGGCGGTGATCGTCGGCATGGCGGTCGGCGTCGGCATCGCGCTCGTTCAGGCGCTGACGCAGGTCCAGGAAATCACCTTGACCTTCGTGCCGAAGATCGTCGCCATCTTGATGACGGTCGCGCTCGCCGGCCCCTTCGTCGGCGCCCAGATATCAAGCTTCACGACCGTCATCTTCCAGCGCATCGAAAGCGGCTTCTGACGTCTTCGTCGACGTTGACGAATGTGAAGGTGAAGGAGGTAGTTAGGCACCGTCAGTGAAGCGGAAATATTACGGCATGAGTCCCTGTGACAAGCACAGGGATGACGGTGGAGAGGGCAGCGCCCTCCTGTTCAACGTTGGCGAGTGACATTCTCGTTTGATGCCGTCATCCCTGTGCTTGTCACAGGGACCCATGCCGTGATGGTGCCGATGCGGTGAGCAGACCCGGTCAGCGTCCTGCACCCTCATAGCCTGCCGCACGGTTACGGCATGGGTCCCGGGACAGCCGCCCCGCAGGCGCGTGGCGGCTTCCGGGATGACGGGGCATATGCCGCTATGCGATCGACCGGACCAGGCTGCCGACGAGCAGGTTCCAGCCGTCGATCAGTACGAAGAACAGGATCTTGAAGGGCAGGGCGACGACGGTGGGGGGCAGCATCATCATGCCCATGGCCATTGTGATGGTGGCGACGATCAGGTCGATCACCAGGAACGGCAGCACGATCAGGAAGCCGATCTCGAAGCCGCGCCGGATCTCCGAAATCAGGAAGGCGGGGACGAGAATGCGCATGTCGACTACGTCGCCCTCGGCCAGGGCCTGGCCGCGCTCTTCGGCGAGATCGGCGAATAGCGCCAGGTCCTGCTCGCGCACATTGCGCAGCATGAAGGCACGGAACGGCTCGGCAATTTCGGAAACCGCCTCTTCTTCGGAAAGTTCGTTGGCGATCAGCGGCTGCAGCCCGTTCTGCCAGGCCTGATCGAAGGTCGGCGACATGACGTAGAAGGTCATGAACAGGGACAGCGAGATCAAGATCAGATTTGCCGGCGTCGTCGGCAGGCCCATGCCGGCGCGCAGGATCGACAGCGCGATGACGAAGCGGGTGAAGCTCGTCACCATGATCAAGATGCCGGGGGCCAGCGACAGGACGGTCAGGATGCCGAAAAGCTGGATGATGGTGCCGACCGTCGATCCGTCGGCCTGGCCGGTGATGGCGCCGAGATCGAGCGTCTGCGCCTCGGCCGGTCCCGCCAGCCAGAGGAAAGCGATGGCGTAGGCGATGGGTTTCATTCGAAGAGCAGCGCCCGGACGAGAACGCCCTTCACCTTGCCCTCGGAGCGGATGCGGGCGATGTCGTCGAGATCGGCCTTGAAGTGGCGGTAGCCCGAGGCGCCCTCGATCTGGTGCGGCTTGACGGTGCGCAGGAAGGCCAGAATGTCCTGGTGGATCGCTTCGCCGAGGGCTTCATCGACGCTCTCCTCGAAGAGGAGCGTGGCTTCAAGCCGCGCCCAGACATCGGCTGGGGGGGACATGGCCGTGGTCATCGCCGGCAGCGGCATCAGCGCCAGCGCCGATTCGAACTCGGCTTTCTCAAGCCCGGCCGCGGCCTCCGCCGCAAGCGTGCGGGCCGCGCCCGCCTCGGCGCCCAGTACCTGACCAAGCATCCAGCCGCCGCCGATCGCGCCTGCCGTCAGCGCAAGAAAGACGGCGCCGGTCACAAGGGGCGAAGCGCTCTTCTTCTTTTCAGTCTGGTCTTCGATGGCCACGGCAAGCCCCTTTAGAATGGCAGCGCCGCGTCGAGGACCTGCTGGCCCCAGGCGGGCTGCTGAACCTCGGCGATGCGGCCGCGCCCGCCATAGGAGACGCGCGCTTCGGCGATCCGGTCATAGGCGATGGTGTTGTCGGGGCTGATGTCGGACGGACGCACGATGCCGGCGACGGTCAGGATGCGCAGTTCCGCATTCACGCGCACTTCCTGCGAGCCCATGATCAGGAGATTGCCGTTTGGCAGGACGTCGGTGACGACGGCTGCGACGCGCATGTCGATCCTCTCGGAACGCTCGGTCGAGCCGCGGCCGACGCTCTGGCTGGTGCCGGTCGCGTTGCCGCTGAGCGCGCCGCCCGCCGACCAGGCATCCCAGCCAAGATCGGCCGACAGGCCGATGCCGCGGTTGGAGGTGCGGCGGCGGTCGGACTCGTTGTTGAGCGCGGCACGGTCATTGATCGAGATCAGCACGGTGAGGATGTCGCCATGATCGAGCGCGCGGGCGTCGGTGAAGAGCCGGCTCTGGCGGTCGTCCCAAAGCGAGGACCGGCGCACCTGCGGGGCGGCCGGGTTGGGATAAGCGATCGTCGTCTTGGTACCCGAGACGACGCCATAGCCGACCGGCGTCAGTTTCGGTTCCTGGCCGAGTTCGGCCGTCTGGGAGCAGCCGGCCAGGGCGAGAAGGGTGATGACGGCCAGGCCATTACGAAACGTCATGACGGGTCCTTTTCGCGCGCAGCACTCGCCATGATCGAGGTGACGCCGGCAGCCGCCTTGGTTTCCATCTCGTTCATGATGATGCCGGCCTTGCGGGCGTCGAGCTTCATCAGGATGCCGGCGGCGAGTTCGGGACCGAGTTCCGTCAGCCGTTCGGCGGCGGCGTCGGGGCGCATGCGGCCATAGATGTCGACGACATTGTCCCGCGCCTTGGCGAGGAACGCGTCGCGGCGGGCGAGCCAGTCCTCATACTCGGCGCGCTTTTCTTCCAAAGCGGCGATGCGGGCGTCGATCTCGGCCTGGAGATTGCGCAGTTCGGCCGCCTGCAGCGCATAACGCTGGTCGCGGGCCGCATCGGCGATGTTGGTGCAGAAGCGCTCGACATCGTCGGAGATGACGGGCGCGTTCTGCGCGGCGGCGGGGCCGGCGAGGAGGAGGCCGAAAATGACGGTGGCGAGGGAAAGCTGTCTCATGGCGGCCTATTGCACCACCAGTTCGGCCTGCAACGCGCCGGCCGACTTGATGCCCTGGAGAATGGAAATGATGCCGTCCGGCTTGACGCCGAGCCGGTTGAGGCCAGCGACCAGCGTTTCGAGATCGGCGCCGTCGAGAAGCGCGACCTGTGCGTCGGGCTGCTGCGCGTCGATCTGGGTGAAATCCTCGATCGCCGTCTCGCCGTGCGTGAATGGGTCGGGCTGGACCACTTGCGGCATCTCGGTGATGCGCACGGTGAGCGTGCCGTGGCTGATCGCCACGCGGGCGATCTTGACGTCCTGGCCGATCACGATCGTTCCGGTGCGCTCGTCGATGACGACGCGGGCCGGCGTGTCCGACTGGACCGCGAGGTTCTCGATTTCGGCATAAAAGCGCGCCGTCGAGATGTTCTTC
This sequence comes from uncultured Mesorhizobium sp., assembly GCA_964511105.1. Classification (GTDB taxonomy): domain Bacteria; phylum Pseudomonadota; class Alphaproteobacteria; order Rhizobiales; family Rhizobiaceae; genus Aliihoeflea. The sequence continues at coordinate 11,635 of CAZEEC010000038.1, read as the reverse complement.
GGCCGGGTGATGAGGACGGTGCGCGCATCCTGCTCGGCGGCGACGGCGGTGCCGAAGCGCTGGCGGGCATAGACGTTGATCGCGTCGGTGATGCGCACGGCGGTCGAAAAATCGGGATTGCGCAATTGCAGCGTCAGTGTCGCATCGCCGTTGAAGGAGCCCGGCACCTGGCGCTCGACGATGGCGCCATTGGGCACGCGGCCGGCGGTGGGCACCCCTTGCGTCAACGTTTCGGCCGCCCCTTGCGCCGTGAAGCCCGACACGATGACGCCGCCCTGGGCGACCGCGTAGATGTCGCCGTCGGGCGCGCGCAGCGGGGTCATGACCAGCGTGCCGCCCTGGAGCGAGGCCGCGTCGCCCATCGAGGAGACATTGACGTCGATGCGGGCGCCCGACTGCACGAAGGCGGGAAGATTGGCGGTGACGATGACGGCTGCGACATTGCGCGAGCGGGCGGACGTGCCTTGCGAGGCGATGCCGAGATTTTCGAGCATGGCGCGGATCGACTGCTCGGTGAAGGGCGAATTGCGCAGGCTGTCGCCCGAGCCCTGCAGGCCGATGACGAGGCCATAGCCGACGAGCTGGTTGTCGCGCGCGCTTTGCAGCGTCGCGACGTCCTTGATGCGCGACGTCGCGCCCGCGGGTAGTGCCAGAGCCACAAGAGCTGCGAGGAGGGTGGCCAGAAACAGCCTCATGATGCCGAGACCCGCACGGTGCCGTCGGCCATGACGACGCCGGAAACGACGGTGCCGGAATCGAGATTGCGGATGCGCACGACATCGCCCGCCGAGCCCGGCTGCAGCGGCACGCCGGTGACGGAGATCATGAGCGGTCCATGCACGAATTGCATTTCGACCGGCTGGCCGGCCTCGACCAGATAGACGTCGCGCAGCGAGGACACATTGACCATGCGGCCGGGCAAAAGCGTGTTCTTCGCGACCTTGCCGACGAATTCTTCGAGATCGAGCGCGTAGATCGCCGGATTCGGCAACTGCCGGCGCAGCGGAACGATTTCGAGCTGGTCGAAGCCGATCTCCTGGCCGGGATAGATGACGCGCGTCGGCACCACCACCGTCTCCTGTGCGGCGGCGAGCGCCGGCGCGAGGAGTGCCAGGGCGGCGAGTGCGATGCCGAGGACGCGACGCGGCATGGCGCCCTACCTCATATTCTGGGAAACGGTGGCCGCCATCTGGTCGGCCGCCTGGATGACCTTGGAATTCATCTCATAGCCGCGCTGGGCGCTGATCAGTTCGGTGATCTCGCGGACCGGGTCGACATTGGAACTTTCGAGGTAGCCTTGTTCGATCTTGCCCATGCCAAGTTCTCCGGCCGTGCCTTCCTCGGCATCACCGGAGGCGTCCGTCTGGCGGAACAGGTTGTCGCCGAGCGGCATCAAGCCGGCATTGTTGGCGAATCTCACCATCGTTAGCGGGCCTTGTGGCTCACTTTGCTCGCCTGTATTCGGTTCCTCGTAGGTCAGTTGCCCGGATTGATTGACCTGAACGTTGACAGCGCCGAGCGGTAGCTCGATGCCGGGCATGACGCGGTAGCCCTGGATGGTGACGAGTTCGCCGTCGCCGTTCAAATTGAACGCGCCGGCGCGCGTGTAGAGGTTTTCGCCATTGGGGCCTTCGACCTGGAACCAGCCCTCGCCGTTGATGGCGACGTCGAATGTATTGCCGGTCGGCGCGAAGGAGCCCTGCGTGTGGACGTTGCGGACAGCGGCCAGCTTCACGCCGAGACCGAAGCTCGCGCCTTCGGGTACCAGTCCGGTGTCGGCGCGCATGGACACGCCCTGCAGCCGGTCGACCTGGTAGAGAAGGTCGGTGAACTCGGCGCGGCCGCGTTTGAAGCCGGTGGTGTTCAAATTGGCGATGTTGTTGGCGATGACCTCGAGATTGGCCTGTTGGGCCGTCATGCCGGTAGCCGCGATGGCGAGCGCTTTCATTTCGTCTTCTCCGTCAGATCTGCATGCGGCTGATTTCGAGGTAGGAGCTTACGATCTTGTCGCGGATCGCGATCGCCGCCTGGAGCGACTGCTCGGCGCTCATGACCGCGTCGACCACCTCGCGCGTCTCAAGCCCGCCGCGCAGGCCCTCGAAGGAGGCCTGTTCGGCGTTCTGCAGCTTGCCGATCGTCGCCAAGGCGGTGTCGCCCAGCGCGTCGGCAAAGCTTTGGCCGATGGACGGCGATTGCGCCGGCTGGGCAAAATCGGGTTTGAGGGGCGTCTGTGTGCCCAGGACATTCTGGAGGGCGGAAAGTGCCGTCAGCATCAGGTGCTCCGCATCAGGTCGATGGTCATGGAAATCAGCTCACGCGCCTGCTTGATGACCTGCAGATTGGCGTCGTAGCCGCGATTGGCCTCGCGCATGTCCGCCATCTCGATCAGCACGTTGACGTTGGGCATGCGGACATAGCCATTGGCGTCGGCCGCTTCGTGGCCCGGCATATATTCGAGCGGGAAGGCGGTTCGATCGGCGGCGATCGACGAGATGTTGACGAACGAGCCGCCCGAGGCGCGGTCGAGTTCGGCGGCAAAGGAGATCGTCTTGCGCTGGAAGGGATCGGCGCCGGGGACATTGCCGGTCGACTGGGCGTTGGCCATGTTTTCCGAGACAATGCGCAGCCGCTCGGACTGCGCGCTCAATCCGGAGGCGGCGACCTTCATGGAGGTGAGAAGCGGATCCATCGACATCAGGCTCTCGTCGTCATCAGATACATGCGGTGAAAGGCTTTCACGATGCCGGTATTGAGCTCCAGCCCACGGCGGACCTCGCCGGCCTTCATCAGTTCTTCCTCGAGCGCGACGGAATTGCCTGATGGCAGTTCAGGACCCGCCTGCTCGTTTTCCCGGATCTGGAAATTCTGGCTGGTGGCCCCGAGCGAGAGGTGATTGACATGCGTCTGCCGCAGCCCGACGCGCGTATTGGCCAGAACCTGTTCGAAGGGCTCGACGTCCTTGGCTGCGTAGCCGGGCGTGTGGACGTTCGCGATGTTCCCCGATACCGCCGCCTGCCGAACAGACAGCCATTTGGCCTGCTCGGAGGCGAGAGAAAACAGGTTGACTGGTTGCATGACGATTTCCCGATCCTGGCGCGGACCGTAGCCATCCAGTCTTGTGTCAGCCTTGCGACCTACTCGATCGCGAAGACGGCGCCGTTGGAATTGACCAGAACCCACCGGCCGTCGCGCTGCTCGATCGACGCAACGGTCGTCGCGTCAGGCAGTGCGGACCCCGGCTGGACGACGAAGAGGCCGCCATCGTCCTCGATCATGGCACGGCCATTGGCGACATGAACGAGCCGGTAGACCGGAAGTTCTCCGGGAAAGGGCTGGCTGGCGACCGTCTGGCGCGGCTCATCGGCGCCCGGTGTTCCGGTCGCGAGAAGGTCGAGTTCCATCAGGGGAAACTCATCCGGCGTCATCGGCTTCATCACCAGCGGTGGCTGAACCACGGACGGGTCCGGCCGACCGGGGGTCATGTTGCCGGAAAACCGCATCTCGCGAATGCCGAAGGATTCCTGATTGAAGAAGACGTACCAGGGAAACGCCGCGCAGGCGAAGGCCAGGCCAAGGCCGCCCGCGGTGATCGCGATGTCGCCCCTGGAGAGCTTGCGCCGGTGAAGAAATCGCTTGAGGGCAGTTGCATGCTGGTCAGTTTGCTGCGGGGGCACCGGTTTGCTCCTTTGGCTTCAAGCCGGCGGCGAGGTCGGCGAACGGGTCCTTCGACGGTCCATCGTGAGGCGACTGGGCAAGCGCGGCATAGACCAGCGGCACCTGGCGGACAGCCTGGTCGAGCTCAGGATCGGCGCCGGGCTGGTAGCCGCCCAGCAGGCGGATGTCGCGGGTATCCTCGAAGCGGGCGATCAGCGCCTTCAGCATCGCAACGAGTTTGCGCTCGTCGGGCGACCAGGCTTTCGAGCTCAGCCGCGAGATCGAGGCAAGCGGATCGACGGGCGGATAGCGCCCCTGTTCGGCAATCGTCCGTTCGAGCACGACGTGACCGTCGAGAATGCCGCGTGCCGCATCGGCCACCGGATCGTTGTGATCGTCGCCGTCGATGAGGACGGACAGGATGGCGGTGATCGAGCCTTCGCCGGCGGGGCCTGGACCCGCACGCTCGAGAAGCTTCGGCAGATCGGTAAAGACGGAGGCTGGATAGCCGCGCGCGACCGGCGGCTCGCCGGCGGCGATGGCGACCTCGCGCAGCGCATGCGCATAGCGCGTGATCGAATCGAGCAGGAGAAGCACGCGGTCGCCTTGCGCGCGGAAGTGCTCGGCAACGCCGATCGCCGTTTCGGGCGCGCGACGCCGCATCATGGCGCTTTCGTCGCTGGTCGAGACGATTGCGATGGTCTTGGCCATTGCGGCGCCGATCGTGTCTTCCAGAAATTCGCGAACCTCGCGGCCGCGCTCGCCAATCAAGGCAACGACGACGGTATCGAAGGCGTCGGCATTGGCCAGCATCGCCAAAAGCGTCGACTTGCCGACGCCGGAGCCGGCGAAGACGCCCATGCGCTGGCCGTAGCAAAGGGGCGTGAAGATATCGATGACCTTGACGCCGGTGCGAAACGGCATGTCGACGCGCTGGCGGACCATCGCGGCCGGTGCCATTTTCGCCGTATCAGATGTACCGGACGCGATGGGGCCGAGGCCGTCGATCGGACGGCACAGCGCGTCGATGGCGCGGCCACGCCAGGTGGCGTCCGGCGCCAGCGCATGGCCGCCGACGATCGTGACGGTTTCGCCGACGCCGGCATCGGCCGCGCGGTCAAAGGGCGAGACCATGACGCCGTCGGCGGTGACCTGGACGACTTCGCCAAGCCGGATGCCGGCGCGCGCGCGATGCTCGACGACGTCGCCGAGGCGTGCGGTTCGGGTCAGTCCTTCGACCATGATGTGGGTCGCGGTGACGCTCGAGACACGTCCTCCGGTGCGCACGAGCCCGTCCGACGCCGCAAAGCGCTGGTGGAGACGTTCCAGTGCATCCAGTGCGAAGGGAGCATTCGGTCGCATCTTACGCGCCCAGCGCCTTCACCGCTTCGTCGAGGGACGTTTCGCTGTTGCGCGTCAGCGCCGCCATGTTCTCGAACGCACGCTGGACCTGGATCAGACGCGTCATTTCCAGAACCGGATCGACATTGGAATTCTCGATGAAGCCTTGCATGACGCCGACATCGAGCCGGTCGACCACCGGCTGCGGCGGCGTCGGCGGCACGATGCCGGAATTGCCGAAGCGGACGAAGTTGGGGCCGGGCGAGAACTCGAAAAGGCCGATGCCGCCGACGAGATTACCGCCCTGGCGAATAATCCCGTCCGGCGAGACCACGGGCGGTCCGGCCTGCGGGTCGAGCAAGATTTCGGCACCGCCGGCATCGACCACGGGATAACCCTCGATGGAGACCAGTTGGCCGTCGGGTTGGATCGTGAAGCGGCCGTCGCGGGTCAAGACGAGCCCCTGCTGGGTCTGGATGCCGAACCAGGCATCGCCCTTGACCGCCATGTCGAGCGGATTGCCTGTCTCCTTCATGCCGCCGGATGCGGTCGACAGATAGGTTTCGCCGGTCGACACGAACGACATCGATCCCTTGCCCATGCCCGTCACGAGGTCCTCGAATTTGACGCCGGTCGCGCGGAACCCCACGGTTCCGGCATTGGCGACATTGTCGGCGATGGTCGTCAGCCGGCGCTCGAGCGCGACTTGCGATGAAAGGGCGACATAGAGGGCAGGCTGCACGGAATTCCTCAGCTTTTGAGACGGGCGAGGGTGAGAAGAACATCGCCCGGAATGCCGATTGCCGGCGGCTGGCCGAACAGAATCGCTGACGGATTGAGCGCGGCCGACGAGGGATTGTTGGCCTCCCACATAGCTGCGAAGCGCGTCAGGAAGCGGCCGAGCTTTTCGGGATCCTTGAAGTCCTCGATATCCATGCGGCTTTCGAAGAACTTGACCTGCTTGTCGATATCGGCCTGTGCGAATGCATCCGGCAGTCCCAAGGCCCCGCGCACGACCTGGCCAAGCGCGCGGTCGCCGAGCACCTCATACCAATTCTGGATGCCGCCAGCCCTGCGCTCGAAGTAGAGCGCCAGCCGCACGCCTTCGTTCTGCGAGCCCGCATCTTCTTCAAGCGTCTGGCGCAGATAGCCTTGAACCGCGATGCCGCCGGCCTTGGTGATGGTGGTTGCGTCCGCGCCATATTCCGCGAAATTGTAGGCCTGGACGAAAGCGGCGAGCTTGGCTTCCTCTTCGTCATCCTTGGCCAGCGCGGCGGCTTGTTCGATGCCGCCTTCGAGTAGATTGCGGATGAAGGTCTTGTCGCCGGCCCGATCTTCAAGGCCGTGCGCCCGCAGCGCGAAATCAAGCAGCCGGTCATTGGCCAAGAGGCCGTCGATCGACGTGACGGTGGCGATCGTCTGGAGATAGTAGGACGTCTCCGCCACCTGGGTTTCGGCAGGAACGCCTTCGGCCGCCGCTGCTAGCGTATAAAGTTCGATCGCGCCTTTCAGCGTCGGGCTGTAGCTCGTCGCATCGGCGCCATGCTTGGCGAAGTTGAACGCCTTGGCGAATTCGGCATAGCGTTTGTCAGTGAGCTTGTTGGCGAAGGAATTCGGGTCGTCGACCCCTTCCTCCAGAACCTTGACCATGAAGGCCTTGGCGTAGGCCATGTCCTGGAGGCCATAGGCCTTCATCGCATAGTTGAAGAGCCGATAGTCATCGACGAACTCCTCGATCGTCGTGACCTTGGAGATGTTGGCCAGATAATGCTCGGTCTCGCGCTGGACCATCGGCTGGGCTTCGATCCGCGCCATCGACCGGTCGAGATTGCGCGCGATGTTCTGGTAGGTCGCAAGCGTTCCGATCACGGCCGAATCCCCTGGTAGTCAAAATCTGGCATCAGGCCAAATAGCGCGAGCGCCTTGCGCGAAGCTGGCAGCACGGCGGTTCAAGCCTCGCGCAAGGCGCACCGCTTAGACCGGTCACCTGCCAGACTCTGCACGGGAAGGATCGTCGTGGGCGTTCTCATTGGTTTTGTTGTTATCTTCGGCTGCGTCCTGGGCGGCTACATGGCCATGGGCGGCCATCTCGACGTGCTCTATCAGCCGTGGGAACTCGTCATCATCGGCGGCGCCGGCGTCGGCACCTTCCTGATCGCCAACCCGCTTTCGACCGTGAAGGATGCCGGCCGGGCCACGATGGAAGCGATCAGGGGCGCCGTTCCCAAGGAGCAGGACTATCTCGAGGTTCTCGGCGTCCTCCACAGCCTGATGCGCGAGCTGAAGACCAAGTCCCGCAACGAGGTCGAGGCCCATATCGACAATCCGGACGAGTCCGCCATCTTCCAAGCCTATCCGACCGTGCTGAAGAACCGGGATCTGACAAACTTCATCTGCGACTATTGCCGCATCATCATCATCGGCAATGCCCGGCCCTTCGAGATCGAAGCGCTGATGGATGAGGAGATCCATACGATTCGCCACGACAAGCTGAAATCGTACCACGCGCTGACGGTGGTGGGCGACGCGTTTCCCGCGCTCGGCATCGTCGCCGCCGTGCTGGGCGTCATCAAGGCGATGGGCGCGATCGACCAGTCGCCGGAAATCCTGGGCGGCCTTGTGGGCGCGGCGCTTGTCGGCACCTTCCTAGGCATCTTCCTGAACTATGCCGTGGTCGCGCCGATCGCCGGCAAGATCAAGATGGTGCGCGAGAAGAAGAACAGGCTTTACATCATCGTCAAACAGACGCTGCTTGCCTACATGAACGGCTCGCTGCCGCAGGTCGCGCTCGAATTCGGACGCAAGACAATTTCCGCTTATGATCGTCCGTCGATCGATGCCGTCGAACAAAGCACTTTGAATATGGCTGGCGAAGGGTTCAAGAAGGCTGCTTGATCATCGTGATTCTTTTCAAGGCTCCGCAATGTCGCCTGCACCGCCGCTAGCGCTCGCGCGCAACCCGATCGTGGAACGTCTCGTTGGCGAAACGGGGGAACCGCAGCGCGTCAGCGAGGCGGCCCGGGCGCTGGCGGTCCGCGTCATCCCGCAGATTCTGAGCGAACTCGAGGACCTCGTTTCGTTTCCGCTCGAAATGGAGGTGGAAGCGGTCGAGGTCGTTCGCTTCGGCGAGGCGAAGCCGACGCGGCCGCAATTCGAGGCGATGACGATCGTGCCGTCGAAATCGTCGCCCGATGCCTTGGCGATATTGGCCGATGCCGATCTTGTGGGGCTGCTGGTCGGAGCCGTCTTTGGCGGCGATCCGGAATTGCCGGCAGAACCGCTTGGCCGCAAGCCCTCGCCGATCGAGCTTCAACTGGTCGCCTCGCTCTTCGCCAGCGTGGCGACAGCGTTCAACGGCTCGGGCGATCGGGCGCTCGACCTGCGCTTCCCCATTGCCGCCCCTTCAAGCGGCGCGGAGCTGAGCAAGATCGTTTTGCGCGACGGGCCGGCCGTGAAGATCGTCTTCCGCGTGTCATCGTCCGCCGGATTCGGCACCTTGTCGGTGACGATGCCGCAGCGCGTGCTTCTCACCCATCGCGGCGAGGCGGTTCAGGCGGCATCCGAAGTGGCGACCCCCGGTGCGTGGAAGGCCCGCTTCGGGGAGGAAGTCATGCGTTCGAACGTCAAGCTCGAAGCGACCATCCCGCTGTCGCGGATGACGCTGGCCGAACTGGAGGATCTGACCGTCGGCCAAGTGATCGAGTTTCCGCAGGACGCGCAAGCGAATGCGCGCTTGTCAGCCCGGCGCAAGACTATTTTCGTATGCGAGTTCGGCAAGCTCGGAAGCCAGTTCACCGTCCGTGTTCGCCATCCTTACGATGCGGGCCAGGAATTCATGGACGGCCTTATCTCGAGCTAGGGCGGAATTGAGGACGACATGACCAAGGCGCAGGCCATCCAGCCGGAAGATATCGAGGAAGCGCAGCTCAACCGCGCGATCGAGGAATTGCGCGGCGTGCTCAACGAGAGCGAAGCTGCGCCGCCCAACACCGCCAAAGCCAAGCCCACGCCCGAAGCCGGCGATCCGACGCGCAACTCGGTCATCATGAACATTCCGGTCGACGTGCAGATTGTTCTCGGCTCGACAGAAATGCCGGTGTCCGAATTGATGGCGCTGCAGAAGGGATCGACCGTCGCGCTCGACCGGCGGATCGGCGAGCCGGTGGATATCGTGGTCAATGGACGCAAAATCGCGGCCGGCGAAATCACCGTTCTGGAAGACGATCCGTCGCGGTTCGGCGTGAAGCTCACGCAGATCGTGGATGCGACCAAGCAAGGCTGATGAAACACGTCAATCCTCCTGCCGATGACCGTCGCGGACAAGCCAGTGAGGCGACACACGGGCTGTCCAAGGCGCAAAAGGCGGCTGCGATCCTGGTCGCCATGGGCAAGCCATCGGCCGGCAGGCTTTTGAAGTTCTTCAAACAGGAAGAACTGAAGGCGCTGATCGAAGCGGCGCGCATGCTGCAGACGATCTCGCAAAGCGAGCTCGAGCGGATCGTGGCCGAATTCGAAAGCGAGTTCACCGAAGGTGCCGGACTTCTCGATTCGAGCGATCAGATGAACAGCCTCTTGCAGGATACGTTCTCGCAAGACGAGGTCGATGTCATCATGGGGCACGGCAAGCCCGGTGCGATCGCCGATGCCGGGCAGACGATCTGGACACAACTCGACGCCATGGACCCGGACCGCGTCAACCAATTGCTTGCCGACGAACATCCGCAGACGGTCGCCCTGGTGCTGACCAACATGGCGCCGCCGGCCGCGGCCAAAGTGGTGCTCACCTTCGACAAGTCACGGCGCAGCGAGATCATCAAGCGGATGCTGGCGCTCAACAATGTGCAGCCGGCGGCGCGCAAGCTGATCGAGAACCAGTTGCAGAACCGGATCGCAGAGCAGTCGAAGAGCAAGAATGCAGGTGCGGCCCAGGCGCGCGTCGCCAGCCTTTTGAACGAGTTGGACCGGTCCGAGCTCGACGGCGTGATGGCGGATCTGGAGGCGTCGGGGCAAGCCGATGTCGCGGCCCTGCGGGCCCGGCTTTTCTCGTTCGAGGATATCGTCAAGCTCGATCAGAAGTCGCGCGTGGCGCTCTTCGACGGCTTGTCGACAGAACTCGTCACGCTCGCTCTACGCGAATGCGACGGGCCCTTGCGCGAGGCGGTTCTCTCGGCGATCGGCGCGCGATCGCGCCGCATGATCGAAGCGGAATTGTCGGGGGCTGCCGATGTGAACATCGATGCCATCATGCAGGCGCGCAAGTCGATCGCCTCGACCGCTCTCAGGCTTTCCGGACAGGGCCTTGTCGAACTGCCGTCGCTCGAAAACGCGGCCTAAGACTCTGCGATGAGCGAGGGCGCCGACAAGGAAAGCAAGACCGAAGAGGCGACGGAAAAGAAGATCCAGGACAGCCTGGACAAGGGCCAGATTCCGGTCGCCAAGGAAATATCGGCGGTCGCCTCGTTTCTCGGCATCCTCGCCTTCTTCATGTTCTTTGCGCAGAAGGGGGCGACCGATCTCGGCGCCTTCCTGTCGATGTTCCACGAGCGACCCGACGAATGGTCGCTGGCCAGCCCGCCCGATGCGATCGGTCTTTACCGCATCGTCGTCATCGAGATCGCCAAGGTGCTCGCCGCGTTGCTGGTGCTGATGATGTTTGCCGGCATCGCGGCATCCGTCCTGCAGAACATGCCGCGCATGGTCGCCGATCGCATCCAGCCAAAACTGTCGCGGCTGTCGCTGAAAAAGGGCTGGGACCGGCTCTTCGGCCAGCAGGGCTGGGTCGAGTTCGCCAAGTCGATCGGCAAGCTCATAGTCGTCGGCGGTTTCGTCGTCTTCGCCATGCGCCAGGCTCAGAGCCGCCTCCTGGAGGGGATGCTGACGCCTCCGGACGTCTTTATGGGAACGATCCGCCAGATCGCCATCGAAATCGTCGTCGCGATCGTCTTGATCATGGCGGTGATCGCGGCGGCCGACCTGTTGTGGTCGCGCTTCCATTGGCGCCAGGAACTGCGCATGACGCGGCAGGAGGTCAAGGACGAGATCAAGCAGTCCGACGGCGATCCGATCGTCAAGTCGCGCTTGCGCTCGCTGCAGCGGGACCGTGCCCGCCAGCGCATGATGACCGCAGTGCCGACGGCGACGCTGATCATCGCCAATCCGACGCATTATGCGATCGCGCTGCGCTATGAGCGCGACGAGATGCCGGCGCCGGTCGTGGTCGCCAAGGGGCAGGACCTGATCGCGCTCAAGATCCGCGAGATCGCGGAAGAACACGACGTGCCTGTCTTTGAAAACGTCACGCTCGCACGCTCCATGTATAAGCAAGTTTCGGTGGATAAGGTCATCCCGTCAGAATTCTACCAGGCCGTCGCGGAACTGGTGCGCATCGTCTACGGCCAGAAGAGCCAGCCGCCCGGGGGGAACCAAACATCGTGATCAAGCAACCCCACAGCGATGCGCGCGAGATCATCGTCGCCGATGCGATCCGCGACGTGGTGAGCGAATTGCGGCTCGTCGACGTTGCCGATTACGTCGCCTTCATCCGCATGGAGCGGTTTTCGTGCATCGCCGATCTGGTCGATTCGGCGGCCGAACTTTATTTCATGCCCGGAACGCTGCGGCTTGGCCATGGCGGCGAGGC
>CAZEEC010000037.1:15520-18390 GCA_964511105.1 uncultured Mesorhizobium sp. | reverse complement strand
TCGCAGTCGCCAAGGTCAATCCGGACGCCCCCTTCGACAAGATCTGCTATATCGGTTGCGGCGTGACGACGGGCATCGGTGCGGTGATCAATACGGCGAAGGTGGAGATCGGCGCGACAACAGCCGTCTTCGGCCTCGGCGGCATCGGTCTGAATGTCATTCAGGGCCTCAAGTTGGTGGGTGCCGACATGATCATCGGCGTCGACATCAACAATGACAGACGAGAATGGGGCGAGCGCTTCGGCATGACTCATTTCGTGAACCCGACCGAGATCGACGGCGATATCGTCGCCCACATCGTCAACATGACCAAGCGCGGTGCCGACCAGATCGGCGGCGCAGACTACACGTTCGACTGCACAGGCAACGTCAAGGTGATGCGCCAAGCCCTTGAAGCCGCACATCGCGGCTGGGGCGAGTCTATCATCATCGGCGTTGCCGGCGCTGGCCAGGAGATCTCGACGCGCCCGTTCCAACTCGTCACCGGCCGCACCTGGAAGGGCACGGCCTTCGGCGGCGCGCGCGGGCGCACCGACGTGCCGAAGATCGTCGACTGGTACATGGAGGGCAAGATCGAGATCAACCCAATGATTACGCACACGCTTTCGCTCGACGAGATCAACAAGGGCTTCGATCTGATGCATGCCGGGGAGAGCATTCGGAGCGTCGTGGTCTATTAGGAAACCAACAGCCTTGGCACGATTTAGCGGGTGGCGCGTTCTGTACTAAATCGCGTGAACCAAAGGACGCTTCGATGAGCCTTTTCAGATCCTTTGCGGTTGCGACGCTCGGCATTTCGATTTCGGTGCTTGGGGCGTGTAGCGACGAGCAACCGGCTGTTTCCGAAACCCCGCCGACCCAACAGCGAGAGGACAATAACGGACAGCCGCGCGATGAGGTGAACGATGCGCTGTCGCGGCTGCGCGAGGCGGCCGGGCAAACGGCGGAAGAGGCCGGACGCCTTGCAGGCGAAGCGCGTGAGCGTGCAGCACAAGCGCTCGAGGATGCCGGTCCGACGCTCGATCGAGCCCGCGACATCGTCGGCAAGATCGGCGAATCCATCGAGGAAATTGCCGCGCGTGCACGCCAGGATCTGCTCGATGCAGCGACCGCGCTCGAACGGCGCATCGCAGCCGAAACCGACGGCCCCGTGCCGGATGAGCCTGTGGGTGACCCCAGTGCGCTGCTCGGGCCCGAAGACGAACTCAACGCCGACACTCGCGCCGCCGCCCGTGCATCGATGGCCAATGTCGGCGCCGACTATGTCGGTGCCTGGGCGCAGGATGCGGCAAGCTGCGCGCAAATCGACCGAGAGACCCTCGAAATGTTCGCCGTGATCACGCCGACGACGCTGCGCCGCCATGGAAGCGTCTGCAATATCGACCCGGCCGAGACAGCGAACGGCCTGACGACCGTCGCCGCTTCCTGTATCGCCGAGGGCGGGGAAGAGGAGCGCCAGATCAGCTTCAACACGAGCGAACCGAACGTCCTACGCGTCTCACAAGGCGATAGCGAGGGTGCGCCTCTGATCAGATGCAGCATGCCGTGAGCAGCCCGGCGATCCTTGTCGATGCCGATGCCTGTCCGGTCAAAGACGAGGTGCGCAAAGTAGCGGAGCGGCACGATCTTGTCGTGACGTTCGTCGCCAATGGCGGGCTGCGACCATCGCGCGATCCGATGGTGCGCAATGTGGTCGTCTCCGCCAGTTTCGATGCAGCCGACGACTGGATCGCCGACAACGCACGGATGAACGATATCGTGGTCACCGCAGACGTGCCGCTTGCCGCGCGGCTGGTGGAAAAGGGCGCGCACGTGCTAGGGCCGACGGGGCGGCCGTTCACGCCCGAATCGATCGGCATGGCAGTCGCGATGCGCGACCTGAAGCAGCATCTTCGCGAGTCGGGAGAGATCAAAGGGTACAATCCCGGTTTCTCGGCCCGCGACCGCTCTGCGTTCCTGGCGGCGCTGCACCAGGCAGTACGCCGCGCGCTACATGCAGCCGTGTGAGACGGCATCGTCAAATGAGGAACAGCATGAAGATCATTTCCACCGCGAAGTCCCATGGCGGCGTGCAAGGCGTCTATTCCCACGCCTCCGAAAGCACCAAGGGCGACATGATCTTCGCGGTCTTCGTGCCGCCACAGGCCAAGGACGGACCGCGCCCGGTGCTCTGGTATCTGTCGGGGCTCACCTGTACCCATGCCAATGTGATGGATAAGGGCGAATACCGGCGGCTTGCCGCCGAACTGGGCCTGATCATCGTGTGCCCAGACACCAGCCCCCGCGGAGACGACGTGGCCGACGAGCCAGACAACTGGCAGTTCGGCAAGGGCGCCGGCTTCTACGTCGATGCCACGCAAGCGCCCTTCGACAAGAATTATCGCATGTACACCTACATCGCCGATGAGTTGCCGAAGCTGATCGCCCAGCATTTTCCTGCGGATATGGAGCGCCAGGCGATCTTCGGGCACTCGATGGGAGGGCACGGGGCACTGACGATGGCGCTCAAGCATCCGGACCGATTCAAATCCTGCTCGGCCTTCGCGCCGATTGTGCAGCCTTCGACGGCCGGCTGGTCGAAGCCCGCCTTCGAGAAGTATCTCGGACGAGACGAATTGGCGTGGCGCGCCTATGACGCCACGGCGCTGATCGCTGATCGTGCACGTTTTGCCGAGTTCCTGATCGATCAGGGCACGGGCGACGGATTTCTCCACGACGGGTTGCGGCCCTGGCTGCTGGAAGAGGCGGTCACCGGCACCGAGATCAAGCTCACGCTTCGTATGCAGGAAGGCTACGACCACTCCTACCATTTCATCTCGACCTTCATGGACGATCATCTGAGGTGGCATGCAGCCCGGCTTGGCGTTCGC
>CAZEEC010000037.1:0-15420 GCA_964511105.1 uncultured Mesorhizobium sp. | reverse complement strand
CTCGACCTTCATGGACGATCATCTGAGGTGGCATGCAGCCCGGCTTGGCGTTCGCGGCTAGAATCGGTATCAACTCGTAAGTGCCATTTCCAAGGCGCTGAACGGGACTCTTGCCGGCGCGCTTCGCCTCCGTCATGCTGTGCCTTCCGATCGACGGTTCGACCACTGGGGGCGTATGACCAACGCGATGTCGATTTATTCGGGGAATCCCGACCAGGATACGATGGGCGGGCGGATCTCGCGGGCGCGCGAATCACTTGGGATGACCACCGCACAACTGGCCCGCCAACTCGGCGTCCAGACGCCAACCTTGCGGGCCTGGGAAACCGACAGATCACAGCCGCGCGCCAACCGTTTGCAGATGTTGGCCGGCGTCCTCAATGTCAGCCTCTCCTGGCTTCTTTACGGCGTTGGTACGGCACCCGTCGAAGAGGATCTCAGGGACGAAACGGCCCGCACGATCTCCGCATATCTTGTCGAACTGAAACGGCTCCATGCACAAAGTACAGCAGTTATTGCGCATATCGAGGACGAATTGCGGATGTTCGCGCGCGAGGGTGACAAAGACGAGACGATCGACTAGGATTGATGAACGTCAAGGGACGCTTGCGTTCCACCGGTTTGCGGGAGAGAGCAGCGCAGCTGCCGCCGAAGGGGAAATCGCCCGAAATCTCTCAGGCAAAAGAACCGTTGATCGGTCAAGACGCTCTGGAAAGTCGAGGGTTGGACCTCGCGCCGAAGGTGTAAGCGCCGCGCCGATCTGCCCGCAGCGTCAGTCTCTCAGGCTTCCGACAGAGGGGCACGAACAAGCCGCGCAAGCGGCGGTATGCGTGCGACTTCGGAGGCCAGATGACACAGACGGGCGAACTGAAACATTTACCTCTTCACGCTTTACATGAGGCCGCCGGCGCCCGGTTCGGCGGTTTTGCCGGTTGGTCGATGCCGCTGACCTATCCGGCCGGGGTGATGAAGGAGCATCTTCATAGTCGCGCGCAAGCCGGGCTGTTCGACATCTCGCATATGAAGCTGTTCGCCGTCAGCGGCGCGCAGGCCGCCACCATGCTTTCGCGCATGTGCCCTTTCCTGGCGGCGGACCTATCGATCGGACAGTCGAAATACACGTTCTTCCTGAACGAGGTGGCCGGCATCCTCGACGATCTGATCATCACGCGCACCGGTGCCGATCGCTTCATCGTCGTTGCCAATGCAGGAAACGCAGCAGCCGACGAGGCGCATCTTTTGGCGGTCGCCAGTGGCTTCGAGGCCGATGTCGAGCCTCTCGTTCGCGTGCTTCTAGCGCTGCAGGGACCAAGCGCCGAGGCGGTAGCGCTCGATGCTGGGCTGGATATCGCGGGCCTTTCCTTCATGAACGGCAAAGAGACCCGCAACGGATCGTTCATCGCCCGAAGCGGCTATACCGGCGAAGACGGTTTCGAGATCGCGATTCCGATCGATCAGGCAGAGGCCCTGGCACAAAAACTACTTATCGACGATCGCGTCCAATGGGTGGGTTTGGCCGCACGTGACAGCCTACGCCTAGAGGCTGGCCTGTGTCTGCACGGCCAGGACATAACCTCAGAGACGACGCCGATCGAGGCGGGGCTTAAATGGGCGATCCCGAAAGAGCTCCGCACGGGCGGCGCGTATATCGGCGCCGATGCGCTGGCCGAGGCCGCGGCAACCGCTCCTAAGAGGAAGCGCGTGGGTTTGAAGCCCGAGGGTCGCCAGCCGATCCGCTCCGGCATCAGGCTTCTCGACGAAGGCGGCCAGCCCATCGGCACGGTCACATCGGGCGGTTTCGGACCTTCGTTCGGCGGGCCGATCGCAATGGGTTATATCGCCAACGGCGCGGCTGACGGCCTCCTGCTCGCGGAAGTACGGGGCAATCACCTGCCTATCTCAATTCACCCCCTGCCCTTCCAGCCACATCGCACGCGCAAAGGATGACGCCGATGGCCCAGACCTTCTACACCTCCGACCACGAATGGATCCGCGTCGAGGGCGAGACCGCCATCATCGGGATTACCGATTACGCACAGGAGCAGTTGGGCGATATCGTGTTTGTCGATTTGCCGGAGAAAGGGCGGACGATTGCCAAGGGCGACACTGTCGTGGTGGTCGAATCGGTCAAGGCGGCGTCGGATGTCTATGCACCAATCAGCGGCGAGATAACGGATGTGAACGACGAACTCTCAGCCAATCCGAGCCTCATCAATTCGGCGGCCGAGAACGAAGGCTGGCTCTGGAAAATGAAGCTTGCGGACATGAGCGAAGTCGAAGGGCTCATGGATCGTGCGGCATATGAAGCGACGACGGAATAGGGATCAGCAGGAATGAGCTTTGTCAATCGTCACATCGGCCCCGGGCCGCTCGACCAGCGCGATATGCTGAAGTCACTTGGCCTTCCGTCGATCGATACGCTGATCACGCAGGCAGTGCCCAAGTCCATTCGTTTCGAAGGCCCGCTCGACCTGCCTGCCCCTGCAAGCGAACCGGACGCGCTCGCCGAGCTTGCTGCGATGATGGAACGGAACGTCGTGGCCAAGAGCTTCATCGGCACCGGGTACCACGGCACGCATGTTCCTCCGGTCATCCAGCGCAATCTCTTCGAAAATCCGGCCTGGTACACGGCCTATACGCCCTATCAGAGCGAAATCAGCCAAGGGCGGCTGGAAATGCTGTTCCACTTCCAGACGCTGGTGACAGAACTGACAGGCCTTCCGGTTGCCTCCTCCTCGCTGCTCGACGAAGCGACCGCGGTCGCCGAGGCGATCGGCATCGCCTACCGTCATCACAGGATGAAGCGCAGCAAGATTGCGATTGCCGGCGCGCTGCATCCGCAGACGCTCGATGTCGTCCAGACGCGTGCGGAACCGCTCGGCCTGACGATCGACTCCCATCCAATCGACGATGAAACGGCCGCGCTCGTCGTTGCCTGGCCGGATACGACCGGTATCTATGGCGAGCACTCGGACGAGATCGCCAAGGCAAAGACCACCGGCACGGTCGTCATCTTCGTCGCCGATCCACTGGCGCTGACCACCACGCAATCACCAGCGGACCTGGGCGCCGATATCGCCGTCGGTTCGATGCAGCGCTTCGGGGTTCCGATGGGAAATGGCGGCCCGCATGCCGCCTATTGCGCCGTAGCGCACCCGTTCACGCGGCTGATGCCAGGCCGCCTCGTCGGCCAATCAGCCGATGCGGGCGGCCGCGTGGGCTATCGTCTCGCGCTCCAGACGCGCGAGCAGCATATCCGCCGCGACAAGGCCACATCGAACATCTGCACGGCGCAGGCGCTGCTGGCCAATATGGCGGCTGCCTACGCGATTTGGCACGGGCCGGACGGCCTGCAGGCGATCGCCACTCGGGTTCACGCCCTCGCCGCACGCCTTCATGCCGGTATGAAGGCCAAGGGCGTCGAAGTCGCCGGCGATCGCTTCTTCGACACGGTGACGGTCAGAACGCCTCATGCGGAGGCGATCATCGAAAAGACCATGGAGCGCGGACTATGGCTGCGTGATTTCGAGGACGGTCGGATAGGGATCAGTTTCGACGAGATGTCGACGGAAGCCGATCTGATGGCGATTGCCGACCTGTTCGGCCTCAAGATTCCCGGCCAGGCCAGCACGCAACTGCCGGCTGCGCGTCAAGGCAAGATCATGACACAGCCGGTCTTCCACGAGAACCGGTCCGAGACCGAGATGATGCGCTTCCTGCGCCGCCTCGCCGACAAGGATCTAGCACTTGACCGCGCCATGATCCCACTCGGCTCCTGCACCATGAAGCTGAACGCGGCCGCCGAGATGATGCCGGTCAGTTGGCCAAGCGTTGCCAATCTTCACCCCTTCGCACCCGAAGGAAGTGCCGAAGGCTATCGTGAAATGTTCGGCCAGTTGGAAGGCTGGCTGGCCGAGATCACCGGCTTCGATGCGGTATCGCTGCAGCCCAATGCAGGCAGCCAAGGCGAATATGCCGGCCTGCTCGCCATCCGGCGGTTTCATCGCGAAAACGGCGACGACCAGCGCACCGTCTGCCTGATCCCCTCGTCGGCGCATGGCACCAACCCGGCCAGCGCCTCGATGGCTGGCATGGACATAGTCGTCGTCAAATGCACCGACCATGGCGATATCGACTTCGATGATCTGAAGGCCAAAGCCGACCAGCATGCCGACCGTCTGGCGGCATTGATGCTGACCTATCCTTCGACGCATGGCGTGTTCGAAGAGGGTGTGCGCGACATCTGCAAAATCATCCACGATCACGGCGGCCAGGTCTATTTCGACGGCGCGAACCTCAACGCCATGGTCGGCCTGTCGCGACCAGGCGACCTCGGCGCCGATGTCTGCCATATGAATTTGCACAAGACGTTCTGCATCCCTCATGGCGGCGGCGGACCGGGCGTCGGGCCAATCGGTGTCAAGGCGCATCTGGCAAATTTCCTGCCGGGTCATGTCGCAGAGGGTTCGAGGCATTCAGTGGCGGCTGCGCCATTCGGTTCGGCCTCAATCCTGCCAATCACGTGGATGTATATACGCATGATGGGTGCGGCCGGTCTGAAACGAGCCACCGAACTAGCCATCCTTTCGGCCAACTACATCGCCGACCGGCTCGAACCGCATTATCCGGTGCTCTATCGCGGCCGGAACGGCCGCGTGGCGCATGAATGCATTCTCGATACGCGGGTTCTGAAGGAGACGGCCGGAATCGGCGTCGAGGATATAGCCAAGCGTCTGATCGATTACGGCTTCCATGCGCCGACCATGTCGTGGCCGGTAGCGGGGACGCTGATGGTCGAGCCGACGGAATCGGAATCGAAGGCGGAGATCGACCGTTTTTGCGCTGCGATGATCGGGATCGCTCGGGAAGCGAACAAGGTTGCGGACGGGATTTGGCCCCACGACGACAACCCGCTTGTCAACGCGCCGCATCCAGCGATCGACCTTATGGCAAACGACTGGACGCATCCCTATACGCGAATCGAGGCAGCCTACCCGGCTGGCGACGAGAGTATGGCATCGAAATACTGGCCCCCCGTCTCCCGCATCGACAATGTCGCCGGAGACCGTAATCTGGTGTGTTCCTGCCCGCCCCTGGAGGCGCTGGCGAGTTGACGACAATCGCGCCCCTTCCGCTTTTCGGCCCGGTGCTTTAGTGCAGCACACAGGTTAGGATACAGGCCGTCTCAACACGCGCCTTCTGATTCGCAGTGGACCAACCTGCCCCATGGACGACACAAACGATCTTTTCGGCGATTTCGAAGTAGCCCCGGCGCCTATCCAGCCCTCGGCCCGTCCGGCCGTCCCGATCGTGACCACCGCCAAGCGCGCCGCAACCTCCACCCCAGCGCCATCGAAAGATGCCACCGACGACTATAGCGCCGCCGACATCGAGGTGCTGGAAGGGCTGGAGCCAGTGCGCCGCCGGCCGGGCATGTATATCGGCGGCACCGACGAAAAGGCGCTGCATCATCTGTTCGCCGAAGTCATCGACAACTCGATGGACGAGGCGGTTGCCGGCCACGCAAGTTTCATCGAGATCGAGCTCGCCGCGGACGGCTTCCTGTCGGTTGCAGATAATGGCCGCGGCATCCCCGTCGACCCGCACCCGAAGTTCAAGGACAAATCGGCACTCGAAGTGATCCTGACGACGCTGCATGCGGGCGGCAAGTTCGACTCCAAGGTCTACGAGACGTCTGGCGGCCTGCATGGTGTCGGCGTCTCGGTCGTCAACGCCTTGTCGGACGAACTGGAAGTCGAAGTCGCGCGCGGGCGCAAGCTCTACCGCCAGCGCTTTTCGCGCGGCAAGCCGCAAGGCGGCCTCGAGACCATCGGCGACGTGCAGAACCGGCGCGGTACCAAAGTCCGCTTTCACCCGGACCCGCAGATTTTCGGCGGCAACGTCCGGTTTCAGCCGGAGCGGCTCTACAGGATGGCACGCTCGAAAGCCTACCTTTTCGGGGGCGTCGAGATCCGTTGGTCGTGCGATCCTGTTCTTCTGGGCGACAAGGATAAGACGCCAGCAAAAGCGACCTTTCATTTCCCGGGCGGTCTCAAGGACTATCTGCTGGCCACCCTCGGCGCCGATTATCAGGTGACGCGCGAGCCATTTGCCGGCAAGTCCGAGAAAACAAACGGCCACGGCTCGGTTGAATGGGCCTTGACCTGGCATGGCGGCGACGGCTTCCTCAACTCCTATTGCAACACGATCCCGACGCCTGAGGGCGGAACGCATGAGACCGGCTTGCGCAATGCGCTCCTGCGCGGCCTGCGCGCTTATGCTGAACTGACCGGCAACAAGCGCGCCTCGATCGTCACGGCGGAGGACGTGATGATCTCGGCTGCGGGCATGCTGTCGGTCTTCATCCGTGAGCCCGAATTCGTCGGCCAGACCAAGGACCGGCTGGCGACCGGCGAAGCGCAACGCATCGTCGAAAACGCGATGCGCGATCCGTTCGACCATTGGCTGGCCGACAATCCGCAGGAAGCCTCAAAGCTTCTTGAATGGGTTATCGCCAGGGCCGACGAACGGGTGCGCCGGCGCCAGGAAAAGGAAGTCAGCCGCAAAAGCGCGGTTCGCAAGCTGCGGCTGCCGGGCAAGCTCGCCGACTGCACACAAAATGCGGCGGCAGGCGCGGAACTCTTCATCGTCGAGGGCGATTCAGCCGGCGGCTCTGCCAAGCAGGCACGCAACCGAGCGAGCCAAGCGGTGCTGCCGCTGCGCGGCAAGATCCTGAATGTCGCGAGCGCCGGCCGCGAAAAGCTGACCGCGAACCAGCAGATCGCCGATCTCATTCAGGCGCTGGGCTGCGGGACGCGCTCCAAATATCGCGAAGAGGATCTGCGCTACGACCGGGTGATCATCATGACAGACGCCGATGTCGACGGGGCGCACATTGCTTCGCTGCTGATCACGTTCTTCTACCAGGAGATGCCGGAGCTCATTCGCGGGGGACACCTCTATCTGGCGGTACCGCCTCTTTACAAGCTGACGCAGGGCGGCAAGACCATGTATGCGCGGGACGATGCACACAAGGACGAGTTGATGCGCACGGAGTTCACCGGTCGGGGCAAGGTCGAGCTCGGCCGGTTCAAGGGGCTGGGCGAGATGCTGGCGAGCCAGCTCAAGGAAACGACGATGGATCCTGCCAAGCGGACACTACTGCGGGTCATGGTCCATGAAACGGAAGATGCCACCAAGGCTTCCGTCGATGCATTGATGGGCACGAAGCCGGAAGCGCGGTTCCGGTTCATCCAGGAACGCGCCGAATTCGCCGGTCAACTGGACATATAGGCTCAAGCCGCAAAGCGCGAGGCCTCGACAGCGGCTGACCGGATGGTCTCGGATTGCACCTGGCGAAGAAGGCTCACTACGGAGGCCGATCTTTGCACTGCTTCCCCCTCATGGAGCGCGTCAATCATGACTTGGCACGCTTCGCGCGGGCCGGCGATCAGATCGCCGCACGCCACGTCGCGCCACAAATAAATGGCACCGAGAAGCGGCCGGTAGATCGAGGGCGCGAAATTAGCCTTCTCGAACAGGGAGAGGACCGCCAACTGGCGGCCGGCGACGATGATGTTTCGTGCCCTGCCCGCCTGAACCCCCGCCAATTCCGCCACCAGGTGGATGAAGAATTCGAGCTTTCCCAGGGCAACACAGCGCAGCACGAAGCCGGTGGTCAGATTGCCCGATTGGCGCAGGCTGTCGACAAGCGCCGCGTAGTCGGACGGCCGCGCGCGATCAAGAAGCGTCACGGAAGACGAGAGACAGGCCGCACTTGTCAGCTTCGGGGCGCGATCGGCGCCGAGGACCGCCTGGACAAACTTCGATTCGCGCAGTGCATCACCGACATCCATGAGCAGTCTTTGGCGGCAATCGGCGGGCAGACGCGGATCATGTGCCAGAATTTCACGAAGCTTCGGATCGGTCCCGAAGCGATCAACCATCCGGCGATAACTCGACGGCAGGATTTCCGCCGCGTCGTTGGAGGCGAGTTCAAGGATTGCCTCGCGACACCCGAGCTCGCAGAGCGCCGCGACCACGCCCGCGGCGAGATCCGCCCGCCGCGCGATCGTCGTCTGCCCGCGCGCGTCGAGAGTAGCCACCAGTTCAACCAGATCCTCTGCGCCCAGAACCGGCGAGCGCAACAGCAACGGCGCCGAAACGCCCGGCTGATCCTTCGCTAGATGAAGAACGAGATGGAGGGGGGCGCGCGGATGAGCGGCAAGACCGAGAGCGATAGCGGCGCGCACCTTCGGCGATTTATCATCGGCGAGAACCGCCAAAGCGGCTTCCACAGCGTTGCGCTCGTCGAGTGGTGTGTCGCCGCCAAGAAGCAGGTGGACGAGATACTCCGCGGCAGCGGTCCGCTCTGTAGCCCGGACCGATCGTAGATAGGGTTGGGCAACTGCCGTGCTCACCACCGCCTCCATGCAACGTTTGCATCAGCGGTAGCGAAAATTGGTTTACGAACGGTTCACCATGTTCTCTAACGATCGTGAACCGCAGGAGGATGCCGAACAGTGGCTGGACTTTATCTGGAAGAATTCGTGCCCGGAAAGGTGATCAAGCATCAACTTACCAAATCGATCACCGAGAGCGACAATATGCTGTTCTCGGTGATGACGCTCAACCCGCAGCCACTGCATATCGATTTCGACTTCGCGGCGAAGAGCGAATGGGGCAAGCCGCTCGTCAACTCACTCTTCACGCTTGGACTGATGATCGGCATTTCGGTGCATGATACGACCCTCGGCACCACGATCGGCAATCTGGGCATGACCGACACGGTGTTTCCGCACCCGCTCTTTCACGGCGACACCATGCGCGTCGAAACCGAGGTGAAGAGCGTCCGACCGTCCAAATCCAAGCCCGATCGGGGCATCGTCGAGTTCGAGCATCGAGCCTACAACCAGAATGATGTTCTTGTCGCCAAATGCACGCGCCAAGCAATGATGCTGAGAAAGCCGTCCTGATGCGATCTTTGCTCTTTGTCCCCGGCGATTCGGAACGCAAGCTCGAAAAGGGCCGCCAATCGGGCGCGGATTGCCTTATCCTCGACCTGGAAGATTCCGTCTCGGCCGACGGCAAGGCTGCGGCGCGGGGCCTGACGCGCGCTTTCATCGCCGACCGACCGTCGGATTCGCCACGGCTGATCGTGCGCGTCAACGACCTCGCGACCGGGATGACCGACGACGATCTGGCAGCCATCATGCCGGCCGCGCCCGAGGCGATCATGCTGCCCAAGTGCAATGGCTTTGACGATGTCGTCCATTTGAGCGCCAAACTGCGCGTCCACGAGGCAGAATACGGCCTCCCCGACGGATCTACAGGGATCATTCCCATCATCACAGAAACGGGCATGGGCGTTCTCGCTGCTCATACATATCAGCCGCAGGCGCGTCTTGCCGGAATCACCTGGGGCGCGGAGGATCTGTCGGCCGAAGTCGGCGCACAGGCGACGCGGCGGGATGATGGAACCTATACCGATGTCTTCCGCCTGGCGCGGGCCGTGACGCTGCTTGCAGCGAGCGCAGCGCAGACAGGCGCGATCGACACGGTCTTTCCGAATTTTCGTGACGAGGATGCGTTTCGTGCCGATTGTCTGGCCGGGATCCGCGACGGGTTCGTCGGACGGATGGCAATCCATCCGGCCCAAGTGCCGATCATCAACGAGATTTTCACGCCGTCATCCGACGCGGTTTCCCACGCGCAGACCGTGATCGATGCCTTCGCCGAGGCGGGCGATCCGGGCGTTGTCGCCATAGAAGGGGCCATGTATGATCGGCCGCACCTGAAACGTGCAGAGCGTCTGCTTGCGCGCGCGCGCGTGGCCGGACTTACCTGATCAGCCGGTCTTGTCGGGCTTCCTGTCGGCCCAGCGGGGCCGACGCATCTGGAACGTCTCAGTGACGGCTGCATAGTCCATATAACCAAGACGCGAGACCGTACCCGCCTTGACAATGTCGAACAGGCCATGGGTCATCGCCGCGTCATCGATGTGGATGCCTACCACTTCGCCAAAGATCGCGATCCGTTCGCCGGTCGCACCATCAAGGCCCTTCGGCTCGAGGACCTGCGTGACCTTGCATTCGAGCGCCGCCAGCGCCCTTGCCACGCGTGGCGGCTTAACGAGTTGTGATGGTGCCGACGTCAGCCCGGCATAGTCGAATTCGGACATGCCACGCGGCGCATCGACCGCGGACGCGTTCATCTCTTCCACCAGGTCCTGACCGACCAGATTGACGACAAACTCGCCAGTCTCGCGCGCGAAGGTGGCGCTGTCCTTGGCTCCCTCGGAGGAAAACATGACGAGATGGGGATTGGTCGAAAGCGCATTGAAAAATGAATAGGGTGCAAGATTGACCTCGCCTCTGGCGCTAACCGTGGAGATCCACCCGATCGGCCTCGGCGCGACGATGGCCTTGAACGGATCATGCGGCAGTCCATGGCCTTGGCTGGGTTGGTAGAACATCAGGCATTTGCTCCATACTCGGTGATCAGGTCGTCAATGTCAGGACGCGGCCTCTCGAGCGGCTGTCCTTCATAGTTCCCGATATGCACAAAACCAATGATGCGTTCATCAGGTTCAAGGCCCAGAATAATCCGCCCTTCATCATTGTCCGAATACCAATTGGTAATCCAGTTCGCGCCATAGCCCATCGCGATCGCCGCCGTCAGCAGGTTCATGGCTACCGCGCCACCGGAAAGAAACATCTCCCATTGCGGGATTTTCGGATTGTCGCGCGGCACGTGGACGATTCCGACCACGAGCGGTGCCCGCGAAAAACGTGTCATTTCCTGCTGATGGCGGGCATCGGTCAGCGGCCCCTCCCGCCTTTCCGCAAGATCAGCCAGACGTTCGCCGACATGCCGACGCGCGTCTCCGCGAAAGATGATAAACCGCCAGGGCACCAGGCGGCCATGATCGGGCACGCGAGCAGCAATGGTAAGCAGCGTGCGGATTTCATCGTCGGACGGTCCGGGCGCCTTCAACTCGGCAATAGGCGCGGATCTCCTGTTAAGGAGGAATTCAATCGTCGATGTCGTCAAAATGGAAGCTCCTGTTCGAGGGTCTGTTGATTCCGCGGCCAGCAAGGCGGAAAATGTCGGCCGACCGCGCGCATCGCGACCTCTCAGAGCCTTGAAATTGCCACTGATTTCGGGTTCAACGCAAGGCATGTTACCGTTTCCAGACCGTTCACGATGCGACTGATCCGCGCTGGCCTGATCCTGCTCCTCGTAAGCAGCAGCGGTGTGCTCGCGCAATCGCCAGCCGAGCCTGGATTGGGCACAAATCGACCGTTGAGCCCACCGTCGGCTGACCTGCCACGGCTACAACTCCCGGAGAGCATTGGACCCTCGCCGCTGTCGCTACCACCGATCCAATCCACGCCAAATGGCGGACCAAGCGGCCTTCCTCCAATCCAAGTGCCCGTACCGCTGCCGGCAATTG
Organism: uncultured Mesorhizobium sp.; assembly: GCA_964511105.1. GTDB lineage: Bacteria > Pseudomonadota > Alphaproteobacteria > Rhizobiales > Rhizobiaceae > Aliihoeflea. The sequence continues at coordinate 3,965 of CAZEEC010000037.1, read as the reverse complement.
AGCTTCCAGGAATTACCGGCTATGCCGCGCCCTCAATCGGAGTTCCACTGGCGCCGCCTGGTGCGGGGGGCCTGACGCTTTCCGCGCAACTCACCGAAGAGGGCGCAGATATACCACGCGGCCTGGTATGGCGGGTGTTCCGGCCGGATGCCGGGCCCGACGGACGGTTGCCGCTTGTTGCAACGGCGCAAGGTGGAACGAGCGACTTCCAACTCGATCCGGGAAGCTATCTCGTTCACGCAACATTCGGACGTGCCGGCGCGACGAAGCGGATCACCGTCGGTCCGCAGGCCCGCTCGGAAAAATTCATCCTCGATGCAGGAGGGCTCAAGCTCGACGCGGTCCTATCGGGTGGCGTCAGCATCCCAGCAGACAAACTGCGCTTCGCCATTTACGAAGGCGCGGGCGACGCAGTTGGAGAACGCGCCTTGATAGCACCCAATATCAGCCCGAATGCCGTCGTGCGGCTCAATAGCGGGACCTATCACGTCGTTTCGACCTATGGGAACGTCAACGCGGTCATCCGATCCGACATTCGCGTCGAAGCTGGCCAACTGACCGAAGCCACCGTCGAGCACAAGGCGGCGGAGGTGACGATGAAGCTTGTCCGCGAACCCGGCGGCGAGGCGATTGCCGACACGTCCTGGGCGGTGTTGACAGATTCGGGCGACATCGTGCGGGAGAGCGTCGGCGCGTTTGCCTCGATGGTGCTGGCCGAGGGCGACTATGTGGCCGTCGCGCGAAATCGCGACCGCCTTTACCAGAATGACTTTCGCGTCATTGCCGGCCGTAACGGCGATGTCGAAGTGATTGCGACAGAGACCAGTGCAGAGTAGTACGAACCGGCCAACTGATCGGAAGGCAGCGCATCATGCCTTCCCAACCGTAATAATCAGTCGGCGGCCACCATCCGCTTCACGTCCGGGGTCACCGCTTCCGCCTTCAATTGCACCAGTGCATCAGCCAGCGCCAGCGATTGCGGGTCGCGCGATCCGAGACGGCGCATGTTCACGGTTTCTTCTTCCGCCTCGCGCTTGCCGCAGACAAGGATCACCGGGACCTTCGCCATTGAATGCTCCCGAACCTTGTAGTTGATCTTCTCGTTGCGCAAATCAGCCTCGGCATGAAGACCGGCCGCCTTGAGCTTCGCCACTACGCCGGCAGCATAGTCGTCGGCCTCCGAGGTGATCGTGGCGACTACGACCTGGACTGGCGCGAACCAGAGCGGAAAATGGCCGGCGTAGTTTTCCATCAGGATGCCGAGGAAGCGCTCCATCGAGCCGCAGATCGCCCGATGGATCATCACCGGCTGCTTCTTCTCCGAATCTTTATCGATGTAGAACGCTCCAAACCGTTCCGGCAAATTGAAGTCGACCTGCGTCGTGCCACACTGCCATTCGCGGCCGATCGCGTCCTTGAGCGTATATTCGAACTTCGGACCGTAGAACGTGCCCTCGCCCTCGTTGATGCCAACCTTGATCCGGCTATCCTCGCGGGCCATGCGCGCAAGCGCACGCTTGAGGATGTCCTCGGCATGATCCCACATGGCGTCGGTGCCGACCCGCTTTTCCGGCCGCGTGGCGAGTTTCACCACGACTTCATCGAAACCGAAATCCTTGTAAACGGACATCATGAGTTCGTTGATCTTCATGATCTCCGCCTCAAGCTGGTCCTCGGTACAGAAGATGTGAGCATCATCCTGGGTGAAGCCGCGCACGCGCATCAGTCCGTGTAGCGCGCCGGAAGGTTCATACCGATGCACTGCGCCGAATTCGGAAAGCCGAACAGGAAGTTCCCTGTAGGATTTCAGGCCATGCTTGAAGATCTGCACGTGGCCAGGGCAGTTCATCGGCTTCAAGGCGAAGACGCGTTTGTCCTCGGCATCCTCGCCCGCCGACTGCACCGCGAACATGTTCTCCTTGTACCAGCCCCAATGACCGGAGGTCTCCCACAGGCCGTGGTCGAGCACCTGGGGCGCGTTGACCTCCTGGTAGTCACCATCCAGGCGGCGACGCATATAGGAGACGAGCGTCTGGAACATCTTCCAGCCCTTGGCATGCCAGAAGACGACGCCAGGCCCTTCCTCTTGGAAGTGGAACAGGTCCATCTCGCGGCCAAGGCGGCGATGGTCGCGCTTCTCGGCTTCTTCGAGCATATGGAGATAGGCGTCGAGTTGCCCTTGCTCCGCCCAAGCGGTGCCGTAGATGCGCGTCAGCATGGGGTTGTTGGAATCGCCGCGCCAGTAAGCTCCCGCGACCTTCATCAGCTTGAAAGCGGTGCCGATCTGGCCGGTCGACGTCATATGCGGGCCACGGCACAGGTCGAACCACTCCCCCTGGCGGTAGATCTTCAAGTCCTGGTCTTCGGGAATCGCGTCGATCAGTTCGATCTTGTAGGTCTCGCCCTTGTCCGCGAAGACGTGACGCGCCTGATCGCGCGTCCAAACCTCCTTCGTGAACGGCTTGTTGCGCCCGACGATCTCCCGCATCTTCTTCTCGATCACGGTCAGGTCGTCGAGCGTGAAGGGCGTCTCGCGCGCGAAATCGTAGTAGAATCCGTTCTCGATGACGGGACCGATCGTTACCTGTGTGTCTGGCCAAAGCTCCTGTACGGCCTCAGCCATCACGTGCGCAGCGTCGTGCCGAATCAGTTCGAGCGCGCGTGGATCATCGCGGGTGATGATCTCGACCGTGCCATCCGCGGCCACCGAATCGGACAGATCGCGCAGCGTGCCGTCGAGCACATAGGCGACGGCCTTCTTGGCCAGCGACTTTGAAATGGAGTTGGCAAGATCGGCGCCGGTTGCCGCGGAATCGTAAGCGCGAACCGAACCATCGGGGAATGTCAGGGAGACGTCAGGCATGGGAAGCTTCCTATCCAGTCCTGCAAACGAGCGCAGGTGGTTGTCGATGCCCGCGCGTTTAGCCGATCAGACCGGCATCGACAAGGTTAGGCGCCGCGTTTACGGCTGATCCGCCACAGGCGCCAGGGCGCATACCAAGGCTGATCGGGATCGAGTTGTTCGGGCACGAGGTCGATGCCGTGAGTGCCGCCTGGGCCGCAACGCATGAGGCGAAACAGACCCATGAAGCCGCCATGCCACAAGCCGTGACGCGCGATCGCCTCATAAGCGTACTCGGAACAGGTCGGGTAGTGACGGCACGAATTGCCGACGAAACCTGACAGAGTCAGTTGGTACAGTCTGACGAAAGACGTTCCGAACAGCCGGCCAGGGGTCCGCGGCCAGCCTCCAGACCAGTTGCGCGAGCGCACCGACATCACCTCCGCGCCTCGACACCCCGGCGTGCTTCACGCGCCAAGTGCGAGACGTCGAAAGTGGCGGTTCGCCACATCGAAGCTACGCCAACTGAACCATATCCCTGCGCGGTTCTGTTTCGCGCGCGATATGCCTGCTTCAGTTCGAGCGCCGAAAACCGGGTCTGAAATTCCGCGCCGATCTTCAAAATCCGCCCCGAGGCTTCACCTATAACCTCAAGACAGCGGATGACAGCATCCTGAACAATCCGGCTTCGGTCGAAGGACTGCTCATCAAGATTTTGTGTATATATCTCTATCCGTTCGGACGAATGAACAATATCGGCCAAATGCGTATCGATGACCGCATCTTTTCTTTCGCGCATCATAAAGGCCGAAGGTCGCTTGCCACGCGGTTGGCGATACCCCTATCAAGTTCGTCTTCTAGTCGGACATCGACCCGTGCATTAAGTACGGCCTCCAACGCCATCTCCAGATCAGCAAGTTCAAAAGTCGACATAAGTACGAGATCGTCGACCAAAATATCCACGTCGCTGCCCTCCTTGTCCTCGCCGCGCGACACCGAGCCGAAGATGCGCGGATTCGCAACTGGATAGCACGCGATGATGGCCAGGACCTCGTCGCGATGTTTGGTGAGAGCTTCCGACGGTCGCATATTCTCCTCCTAAGCCGCCTTGCCCGCCCGCGCC
>CAZEEC010000036.1:0-18541 GCA_964511105.1 uncultured Mesorhizobium sp. | reverse complement strand
CTAGCCTCATGCCATGCCGCTGGAGCCGGATTCCTTGTCCATCAACATATAGTCGAGCGGCAGTTCCGTCGTGTATTTGATCTGCTCCATGGCGAAGGCCGAAGACACATCGTGGATCTCGATCTTGGCGATCAGCCGCTTGTAGAAGGCATCGTAGGCGGCGATGTCCGGGACGGCGACCCGCAGAAGATAATCAACGTCACCGCTCATGCGGTAGAACTCGATGACTTCCGGAAATTGGTGGATGACTTCGGAGAACCGCCGCAGCCATTCGGTGCTGTGCGAATTGGTGCGGATCGACACGAACACCGTGACGCGCGCATTGATCTTGACCGGATCGAGCAGCGCCACACGCTTGCGAATGACGCCTTCTTCCTCCAGCTTTTGGATGCGTCTCCAGCAAGGGGTCGTCGAGAGACCAACCCTTTTGGCAACGTCCGCGACAGCGAGCGTGGAGTCTTCCTGCAGCAATCGCAGGATCTTGCGGTCGAGACGGTCCATAACTTGCTCCGGCCGTAGGTTATTTTGAAAGTTGCGAACTCTTGCGGCGAATGCCGATAGCGAATGGATGCATCAAGGACCGACATAGCAAATTTTTCTAACCCGAAGCCACAAGCAACCGGATTTCCCTGCGCAGGACCGGAAGCAGCTCTGCTTCAAAAAAGGGATGGCGCTTCAGCCACCCTGTGTTCCGCCAGGAGGGGTGCGGCAGGGGCAGGCAGCGGGGCAGGCTGTTGCGCAGAAAGATCGAACGCCAGTTCGTCATGTTGTCGGTCAGTGACCGGCCTAAGCCAGCCCCGAGATGCCAGCGCTGGGCATGGAGCCCGATCGCAAGAACGAGCTCGATCTGCGGCATGGTCGACAGGAGCGGCGCACGCCAGGCCGGCGCGCATTCCCGCCGTGGCGGAAGATCGCCGCCTTTGACATCTTGCCCAGGAAAGCAGAAGCCCATCGGTACGATGGCAAAATTGTCCGGCTCGTAGAATTCCTCGCGAGTGACGCCGAGCCAGTCGCGCAGCCGATCGCCCGACCGGTCATTGAACGGGATGCCCGTCCCGTGCACGCGCGTTCCAGGTGCCTGACCGGCGATCAATATCCGAGCCGTCGACGAGGCCACGAACACGGGACGCGGTTCGTGCGGCAAAGGTCGCGCCAGCGGCGCGTCGCGGCAGATGCGGCATTGCCGGATCCGCGCCTCGATATCTGCAACCTCGACCAATCAGGCTTTGGCGCTCGGCCGTGCCGAAACTTCGCTGAACCAGCGCTTCACATTGGCAAGTTCGTCCGGCACTTCGATACGGGCTGGCTTCATGAAGTCGATGGCGACCAGACCGGTGATGTCGGCGATTGAATAACGGTCGCCCGCGATAAAGTGGCTGTTCGCCAGGTGTGAATCGAGCAGGAGCAGAAAGTCGACCGCCTTGGGCTTGTTGGCTTCTCCCCATTCCGCGACCTGCGGCACTTCCCATTCCTTCATCGCCGGATGAATGTGACGGAATGCCTGGGCCACGGGCAGCAGGAAATGGAACTCCATGCGTCGCTGCCACATTTCCACCAGCGCGCGCTCAACCGCGCCCGTGCCGAACAAGGCAGGTTCGGGATGAAGCTCTTCGAAGTAGCGGCAGATCGCGACCGACTCGGCGATGATGGTGCCATCATCGAGTTCTAGGAACGGGAGCCGCTGCAGTGGGTTGCGTTCGCTCACAAGATCCGACTTATGGCCCATCGCCGCCATATCGACCGTCTCGAGTGGGACGTCGATCCCCTTCTCAGCAAGAAAGATCCGCACCCTGCGCGGGTTGGGCGCTCGCCCACCATCATAAAGCTTCATGCCAACTCCTTCAGTTGCACCTTCTCTAAACCGGAATGACGGCTGGCGCATAGAGCAGTTCACCACGAATGCTCACGATCGGTGGATCAGAAGACGAAGCCGATCGAACAGCGCGTCAAGAAGCCCGCCATCACCGGCCGCGCCCTGTCGCAAGCGCCAATCGCGCGGGTTTTCGAACGTGCCGCTCCAAAGACCGCGTCTCTCTCGCCGCGCTCCGTCCTCCGCCAGGCGATAATCTCCAGAGGCGAGCGCCCACCCCGATTCGACCATTGCGACGTTGAGATTACGATCGCCAGCCGTACAGGTCGACAGGAACCGGTCGTAGCGATCCTTGCGCTTCGTCAGACATGCGACGACCCGGCCGGCAACAAGGCGGTTCAGTGCTGTGCGGGCTTCGTCGCCGCACGCATAGCTTGCCGCCCCGTCACTGCAGATCTGATCAAGTTCAGGGGCATCGATGCCGACCAGCCTGATGCGCAGCCCCTCGATCTCCAGACTGTCCCCGTCAATAATGCGGGCGGCGCCGACGATCTCATAGGCCGCGCGATGTTCGAAATGAACAGCCAGAGCGCCGAGCACCAGGAAGAGGCCAGCCGTCAGTGCAAAATCAGTCAACCCAAGCGGACGCACACCGCTTCTGCCTGCTCTGTGGCGAGGACCGGATCGGCGTTTGAACATCGTGATTGGCACGCGAAGGGTCTCTTAATCTTCTGTGTCTAATGTGCCCGATGAACTTTGGCGGGCATTGACTGATAGTTTGTATGGCGTTTTCAGGCACGCAACTTTCCGACAAGATTATCGTGGATCGCACCAAGCCGCATCGCAATACGGATGTGGCAAAAGCGGTGCGCCGAACCCGTGAGCGCCTCGCGCAACGCGGGGGCAATCCCATCTTCGAGCGTGAATTGCTGAAGCTTCATGCGCGCGCCATGATCAATACCGCGGCGTCGATCCCGCTGATGGTGCTGGTCGTGGCGGCCGGCGGCGTCATCGCCGGGACCGGTCCGCAAATCATCGTCTGGGCGATCATAACTGTCGCCTGTTATCTGGGCCTGGCGCTGATCGCCCGACGCGTCGATCATGCTGCGATCAATGATCTCGACGCAGTCGGCGTCAGGCGCTCCTTCCTTCTCGGTCATTTCGTCAGCGGCCTCGGCTGGGCCTATCTCGCCACGATCGAATGCGCGGAATGCCAGGTGGATCAGTTCGCAGTCCTGAAGACCGTGATCCTGCTACTGGCCATAGGCTCCACCGCCCTCATCTCGCATACGCTGAAAGGCGCGCTTTTTTTCACATTCGCCCTGCCGGTGGCGATCCTCGCCTATACGACCGTCAGTTTGTCGGAGCCGGTCGAAGCGATCATGGTTGCTCTGCTGGCGATCTCGCTCGGCTTTTTCACCTTCGTTGCGGCCCATATGAACCGCTCCGCGGTAATGCTCTTGTCCTATCAGGCCGAAAAGGACGCGTTGATCGGGGAATTGGAAACCGCCAAGGCGATGTCGGACGAAGCGCGCCGGCGTGCCGAAGAGGCCAATCTCGCCAAATCACGCTTCCTGGCGACGATGAGCCACGAATTGCGTACGCCGCTCAATGCCATCCTGGGCTTTTCGGAAGTCATGGGCAACGAAGTGCTCGGCCCCATGCACAACGATACCTATCGCGACTATTCGCGCGACATCAACGCCTCCGGCCAGCATCTGCTGAACCTGATCAACGAAATCCTCGACCTGTCGCGAATCGAGGCTGGCCGGTACCAGTTGAATGAAGAACCGCTGTCGCTGGTCGGGGTCGTCGAGGAATGCTGCCATCTGATGGAATTGAAGGCGCACAAGAAGAACATCCGGCTCGTTCAGCAATTCGAACCGACCCTGCCACTCATCTTCGCCGACGAGCGTTCGCTGCGCCAAATCTCGCTCAACCTGCTCTCCAACGCGGTCAAATTCGCCCCGCAAGGTTCGGAAGTGCGGATACGTGTCGGCTGGACGGCCGGTGGCGGCCAGTATGTGTCGATCAAGGACAATGGCCCGGGCATTCCTGCCGAGGAAATACCTGTCGTACTCTCAGCGTTCGGCCAAGGCTCGATCGCGATCAAGAGCGCGGAGGAAGGAACCGGTCTGGGCTTGCCGATCGTGCAGGGATTGCTCGAACTGCATGGCGGAGAATTCCAGTTGCGCGCCAAATTGCGTGAAGGGACGGAAGCCATCGCGATCTTGCCGCCGTCCCGGGTCATGGAAGAGCTGCCGGCGCTTCCAACCCGACAGGCGGCAGCCGGTGGACGCCGCTGAATTTAGTTCTGGCGGAACGTCATCGAGGCGTGGATCTGGGCGGCGTTCTTCAAAATGAGCGCGCCGATGGCCGCACCGATACCTTCACCCTCACCGATCTCGAGATCGACCAGCGGCTTCAGTCCAAGCACCGCTGCAGCATTACGCTGACCGCGATTGGGCGTCACGTGGCCAAGCAGGCAATGATCGAGCGCATCTCGACGAACGCCATGAAGTACGGCCGCAGCCGCGAGCGAGACGACGCCGTCCAGGATGACCGGAATGCGTTCCATACGCGCGGCAAGGATGGCTCCGGCAATCGCCGCGATCTCGCGACCACCCAGCCGACGCAGCGCCTCCAGCGGATCCTTCGCATGGCTGCCATGGAGGGCGACCGCTTGATCGATCAGACGAATGCGGCGCTCAGTCATGTCCGCTTCACCTTGAGGCTCGATCCAGTCGAGCGCCGCCTTGCCATGAAGCGCCATCAAAATGGCGGCCGCGGCCGTTTCCCCGCCAACTCCCAGGCTTCCAACGCAGATCAGATCCGCCCCGCCGGCAATTGCTTCCATTCCGAACGCCATCGTCACGGCGCAGCCGCGCTCGTCAAAAGCAGGCCCTTCGCTGATGTCATCAACAGGCAGATGGAGGGCAAGGTCGAACACTTTGAGGCCGAAATCATTGGCCGCGCAGATCTGGTTGATCGCTGCCCCGCCTGCCGCGCAAAACTCGACCATCGCCTGTGTTTCGTTCATCTCGCGCGTGCTGATGCCATGCCTGGAGATGCCATGAGTGCCTGCAAACAACGTAACCATCGGGCGGAGAATCTGCGGTTTGCTCCGGCCCTGCCAGCCGGCCAGCCAGACTGCCAACTGACCCATCTTTCCGAGCGGCACGCCCTGCCCTTCCAAGAGCCGCAGCCGCGCTTCCGCTTCGCGGCGCGCCGGAACATCGGGCTCCGGCAAACGCCGCAGGAGATCGCGATAATCGTCGAAGGGCAAACCGCTGGTCATCGGGTTCTCCTGGAAATCTCAGCTAGGGCAATAGCCGCCTGCGGGCGCGATCGCAATGGCGGGCGCCGCCGCGATCTTGCGCTGGCTGGCCATTCGGCCCATCTGTGGCGCATGCCAAGGACCTAGGTATGACGCTGATTGAATCGCCCTGCATCCTGATCTGCTCGATCGACATGAAGACAGGCTATTGCTTTGGCTGCGGGCGCACGCGCGAGGAGATCAGCGCCTGGACTTCGATGACGCCTCTTTCGCGGCAGGAGACGATGGCCGAACTGCCGGCACGGCTGGCAACCGTGGAACGACGGCCGCGCCGAGAGACGCGCCGCAAGCGCCTCGCACGCGAACGGGGGGAGACCTGACATTGAGAGGCGACCGCTTCTTCTGGATCGTCATTGCCGTCATGGTCGCGGGCCTCATCGCCTTGATCGCAACGGGCGACGAAGGCACCTTGTTCGGGCTCGATGGCGACCGGTTCGCACAGACCCTTTATCTGGGGGTTCTCGGCGCCGTCATCGGCGTCGGGGTGCTCGGCTCCGGACAACGCTTGGGACCCATGGCGCGGACACTCGCCGTCTGGCTTCTCATCATTTTGGCGCTGATGATCGGCTATCAATACCGCTACGAACTCCAGGACATCGGCTCGCGTTTGAGCGCCGGCCTCATCCCCGGCAGCCCCATCTCCACGATCGGCGAGGATGGCCGCGTGGCGGTCATGGTCGAGCGCATGGCGAGCGGGCATTTCGAGCTTCGGGTGAACATCGAAGGTGCACCGGTCAATGCGGTGGTCGATACGGGCGCAACAACCACCATCATATCTTCCGCGGATGCGCGGCGCATCGGGATCGATCCCGACGCTCTGAGCTTCACCGTCCCGATCATGACCGCGAACGGCATCACGCAAGCTGCGCCGATCACGATCCTGGAACTTCGTGTCGGCGAGATTTCGCGCACCCGATTGCCGGCGCTCGTTGCGCAAGAAGGACAACTCGATCGTACGCTTCTCGGCATGAACTTCATCAGTTCGCTCTCGGGCTTCGACATGCGCGGCGAGCGGCTGTTTCTAAGAGATTAGGCTCCAGAAGAAGCGGGCCGAGACAAAGAAGCAGAACAGGCCGAAGGCAATTTCAAGCTGGCGGCGCTTCATTGCATGCGCGATGCGCACGCCAAAGGGCGTGACGATGAGCGCGATCGGAATGATCAACGCGACCGCAATCCAGTTAATGAAGCCGCTCGACGCGATGGGGAGGTCGGGATGTCCCCAGCCGGCCCAGATATAGCCGATCGTACCCGGAATGGCGATCAACACCCCGACGCCGGACGAGGTGGCGATCGCCTGGTGCATCGGCCGCCCGTAGATCGTCATGAAGGTGTTGTTCATGACGCCGCCGCCGATGCCCATCAGGGTCGAAAAATAGCCGATAACGACACCTGCCACCGTCCGTCCGCCAGCACCCGGCAGATCGCCCGCGACACGCCAGGTCTCGCGGTTGAACAACAGCCGAACGGCGACGAGCAGCATCAAGATTGCAAAGATGACGCGCAAACCTTCGCTCGATATGTAGGCAGCCGTGACCGAGGCGAGGATGACGCCGATCGGCACGGGGATCAGAAAGCTGCGCAAGACCTCCATGTCGACTGCACCGCGGGCCCTATGGCTCGTGAAGGAACGGATCGAAGTCGGGATGATGATTGCCAGCGACGAGCCCACCGCCAGATGCATACGCACGGCATCATCGACGCCCAGGAGCCCGAAGACCTGGTAGAAGACGGGAACGAGAACTGCGCCGCCGCCGATCCCGAATATCCCGGCCATGAGGCCCGAGACGACGCCCGACAGGGCAATGGCACCAGCAAAGACCGCTAGCTCCTGCCACGGCAGTTCAAGACCCGGCATCCACATTCCCCCGCAAGCCAACCGAAATTGCGCTAGCGCGCCGGCGGGAGAATGTAAACCGAATCAGGCGGCGGCCCGCTCCTCGTCGAAACGAATTTCGGCGAAGGCTGCATAAAGCACCTTCGGGCCGGCATCGGCCTGCGCCGCTTCGGTCGACAAGATCTGGCGATAGCGGCGCGCGCCGGGCTGTCCGTGAAAGAGCCCCACCATGTGGCGCGTGACATGCACCAGGCGTCCGCCCGCGGCGATATGACCGGCACAATAATCCGCCATGGCGTCGATCAACGCATTCCACGAGATCGGCGCATACGTGGATCCATAGATGCGTTGGTCGACTTCCGCGAGCAGGCCGGGATTGTGGTAGGCGGCACGCCCGAGCATGACGCCGTCGGCGATGCCCAGATGGCGTTCGACCTGGTCAAGATTGCTTATGCCGCCATTGATGCCGACGAACCTCTCGGTCAGCCGCTCTTTCAGACGGTAGACGCGATCATAGTCGAGTGGCGGGATGTCGCGGTTTTCCTTCGGGCTCAGCCCCTGCAGCCATGCCTTTCGCGCGTGCACCCAAAGCGCATCGGCACCGACGGCGATGGCCTTGTCCGCGACCTCGTCGAGAGCGACTTCCGGGTCCTGGTCATCGACGCCGAGCCGGCATTTGACGGTGACCGGCACCGAGACGGCTGCCTTCATCGCTGAAACGCACTCCGCAACAAGATCGGGCGTGCGCATCAGACAAGCGCCGAACGTGCCGCTTTGCACGCGGTCGGACGGGCAGCCGACATTGAGATTGATTTCGTCATAGCCCCAGTCCGCAGCGATGGCCGCCGCTTCGGCAAGCTTCCGCGGATCGCTGCCGCCCAGTTGCAGCGCGACCGGATGTTCTTGCGAAGAAAAGCCCAACAACCGGTCGCGGTTGCCATGGAGGACGGCGTCGGCCACGACCATCTCGGTGTATAGCAACGCATGCTGGGTCAGTTGGCGATGAAGGAAGCGACAGTGCCGATCCGTCCAGTCCATCATCGGGGCTATGGCGAGCTTGTGTCTTTGATAGTTCATGGGATTCAACATTCGAACGGGGTAGAGCGCCGGCAGTTCAGGAAGACGGAGGCTGCTGTCGCCACGGCGCCTGAAACCAAGACGCGCCATGTCACCTCCATATAGTCAGCAGGAAACACATACCAAGCAACAGCGCTCCGACCAAGGCATCCACCAGCCCGTCGACTCGATGGCGTCGAGCTACCCGCTCCGCGATGCGAGACGACCAACGTTCCGGCGTTGCCCTTATCCAGGCAGTTTGTTGAAGCGCAAAGAAGGTGGGCGCCGCTTCGGCTAGTTTCCCAGCGCAAAGGCATTTGCGTCATCAAAACGCTCCTGCCTCTGATCAAACGATGGGAGCTTCGCAATGGACAAACCGGCAGAAGCACTGCGCACAGCCTGGCGCCTGATCCGTGAGCGCGCCGAAAACCGGCGGCGCACGAGCAGATTGAGGAGAGAAGTCGCGTCGCTCGATCCACGCGAGCGCGGACGAATCTTCGCAGACGGGGGACTCACGAGCGACGATTACGTCCTGGCATTGAGCGCGCCCTATGCTTTGGAAGATCTGCTCTCCTCAGCCCTTGGCGCGCTCGGGGTCGATCCGGACGAATTCCGTTGCCGCAACGGCGGCTGGGGTTTGGATATGGATCGCGTCTGCATGGCCTGTCCTGTGCGGCGGCGCTGCCGGCGCGATCTTGCCAGATCGGAATTCTCCAACCGCTATCAACGCTATTGTCCAAATGCCGACAGCCTTGCCCGGATCGCCGGCGACGTGGCAGAGCAGGAGCCCAAAGGACCTGGCAATCCCGTGAACGCTCAGGCGTGAGACGAGAATTTCCCAGGCTCGACTGCAGCAGTCGGAGGACGAGGAATAGAAGACGTGCCCAGGGTCTCGCTCATCCGGCCGCTTTGGATCGTGGCCGGCTCCGTGTCGCTGGCAATCGGCGTCGTGGGCATCGTGCTGCCGTTGCTGCCCACGACGCCGTTCGTGATCCTGGCCGCCTTCTGCTACACCAGAGGCTCTGAGCGACTGCATCGGTGGCTGGCGACGCATCCGCGCTTTGGACCCAGCCTGCAAGCGTGGCGCCAGCACGGGGCGATCCCGCGGCGGGCCAAGCGATTGGCGATGACGGCCATTGCCCTTGCGCTGGCGGTCTCATACGTGGCTGGCGTTTCTTTCTCGATCCTCGCCCTGCAGGCGGGGATCATGGCTGTGGCCGCGACCTTCATCATGACCCGGCCGAACCCACCAGGCTGATTCGCAGGCACACCGTAGAAGGATCAGCCTTGCGCCCGTCCAGCCCGCAACTTGCGCACCAGCTTCGTCCCGATGGAGCCGGCCGGCTCCCTGACCAGTCTGAAGCCGAGATTGTCGGGCGCCACGCCGGCCGCACACCCGCCGCTTTTACCATTGCGGACGAAATTCGACATGTAGCTGCGGTGGAGGCCGCCGAGAACGCGCACGCCACAGCTCTCGGTGACTTCGGCAATCCGGCCGTTTGCATCGATCCGGTTGCGCGCATAGCAGGTGCTGGTCCATTCCCACACATTGCCGGAAAGATCGAACAGGCCGTTGCTGTTGGCGCCGAAATGGCCGCGCGTCATCAACGCCGTCTCCTGTGTGGGACGGCTCTGGTTGCGATAGGCCGCAAGCCATCGCAGGGCCGGGTTGGCACCATCATCGGCGTCGAGCCCCACCGCATCGTCGCCGAATCGCTCGGCCGCCGCGAATGTCCATTCCTCGTCAGTCGGCAACCGCCAGTTCCCGCCGGTCTTTTGCGACAGCCAGGACGCATAGGCGATCGCATCGCGGTAGCTGACGCCGGTGGCGGGACGATCGGGCGCGGCGCCCGCCCCCTCGGCCGGGGCACAAGCGCCGTCGGCGACACAGGCCGCGTATTCTGCGGCACTGACCTGATAAGCCATGATCTCTACCGGGCCGCGCATGCGCCTGTCGTGCATCGGTCCGTCGACCGGTCGGCCCGCCTCGAGGAATTCGCCCGGAACGCGATAGGCGAAGCGTCCCGGTCTGACTTCGACGGTTTCGATGGCCGAAACCACGCCCGGCCGGCCGTTCTCGGCGGGCTTGTCGGCCGGAGGAACCATCAGCAGGGCGGCGATGGCGGCTCCACCGATGAACAAAGCGGGCAAATGGATCTTCATCCCTCCAACCTCCTGGTCCTGATGACAACGGCCCGTCTCGGCTTGCCGAGCGGGCCGTTCACCTTGTGATCGCAACTGATCGATCAGTGGGTCGGGATCGGACCTGGGGCCTCGACCTGCGTCATCAGATCATCGTCCCACTCACCGTCGACCACCACATGCGCCGTCGCGCCCAGTTCGGCCGCCTCGATCAGGTTGTGGTTGACATAGGCGTAGACACCAGGCTGCAGGAAGGTATAGGTCGCCGCGCCTGCCGAGCCGCCGCGGATGAACCAGGTCTCCAGATCCCGGGCCGGAGGATTGGCGAATTTGCCCTCTTCCCACACATAGTCGCCATGGCCGCCGATCAGATGCGGGCGGCTATCGCGATTGGCTTGCGAATGAACAAAAAGCACGGTCTCGCCGACTTTCGCCGTCATCGCATTGTCGCCGGTCAGCGCGCCGACCCGGCCGTTGAAGACGACATGGGTCGGGATCAAGCCACGCATCACGTCCATCGTGTCGCCGTAGCTTTCGCCCAGCGATGCGTAGTTGATGAACTTGCCGTTCTCGTCGCGCGGAATGTAGAACTCGTTCTCGCCGATATAGTAGACCTTGTCGTACCGGACCGGCCTGCCCTCGTGGTTCTTCAGCCCGTCTCGCGGCAGGATCATGATGGTGCCGGCCATGCCGGTCACGACGTGCCAGGGGATCATGCCTTCGGGCGCGCAGTGATAGACGAAGGTTCCTGTCCGGGTCGCCTTGAAGCGCATCTTTACCTGCTCGCCAGGAAAGACGTTGGTCAGGCCAGCACCGCCGAGCGCGCCGGTTGCCGCGTGGAAGTCGATATTGTGCGGCATCTCGTTCGTCGCCGGATTGATCAGCGTGAGTTCGACATAGTCGCCCTCATGCACGACCATCATGGGACCCGGGATCGAACCGTTGAAGGTCATGGCCTGCAAGACGGTGCCCTGATCGTCGATGACGACCGGCTTTTCCTCGATGACCATGGTGAATTCGACCACCTTCGGTCCACCGGTGGCGACCTGCTCGTGCGCATGCACGAAAGGCGGCGCGACCAGCTTCACCTGTTCGCGCGGCAGCGAAGCAATTTCCGTTGCGCGTGCGACCCGCATCGGCGGTAGCGTTGCGATGGCCGCGGCCCCGGCGACACCTAAGAGTGCTTCCCGTCTCGTGAACATAACTCATCTCCTATGTGAGCTTGGCTGGTGATGATCAGACTCTAGCCGCAAGCCCACCCCCTTCTTTGCGCTGCAACAACCTCGGGCATCACCGGCATGCGACATAGCGTCCATTCGTGCTGAGGGCTCGGCTGGAGAGTTGAGCTTCCGGCATTCCGTTGCTGCCCGTTTCATGCGATACCAACGGGCCAGGAGGAACTGGAACGACGATGACGCCTAAAGCTCAGGCTGCCATGCTGCACCACCTGCCGGCTGCTTCTTCGGCAACTGGCGGGCTCAAGCGCAACGCGGGAATGCCGCTCGATCTCGGCTGGCTCGAGTCGATGCGGCATGTGAACAAGAGCGCGCTCGAGCGCCGCGCTCAGACGGTGACCAAGCGCCGTTCGATCAAGGGCGACAATCAAGCGGCCTGGCTGCTCAAGTCGATCTCGCTGATGGACCTGACAACCTTGTCGAGCGACGATACGCCCGATCGCGTCAGGCGGCTCTGCGCCAAGGCGATCAACCCGCTGCGGGCCGATCTTGTGGCGGGCTTCGGCCTCACAGATCATCCCATCCGTCCCGCCGCGATTTGCGTCTATCATCCCTTCGTGGCGACCGCGGTCGAGACGCTGAAGGGCAGCGGCATCCGCGTCGCGGCCGTTTCAACCGCATTTCCGCATGGTCTGGCTCCCCTGGAGACGCGTCTGGCGGAGGTCCGAGCATCTGTCGGCGCCGGCGCCGACGAGATCGACGTCGTCATCCCGCGCGGCCTTGTCTTCGGCGCGCATTGGGACCGTGTTTACGCCGAGATCTGCGCCTTTCGCGAAGCCTGCGGTGAAGCCCATCTGAAGGTCATTCTCGGCACCGGTGACCTCGCCACGCTTCGCAACGTCATGCTGGCGTCGATGGTGGCGATGATGGCGGGAGCCGATTTCATCAAGACGTCGACCGGCAAGGAAAGCGTCAACGCAACGCTCCCCGTCGGGCTGGTCATGGTGCGCGCGATCCGCGACTATTTCGAGCGCACCGGACATCATATCGGCTTCAAGCCGGCGGGCGGCATTTCAACCGCCAAGGCATCGCTCGACTGGCTCGTCCTGATCCGGGAGGAACTCGGCCGACGGTGGCTGGAGCCGGATCTCTTCCGCTTCGGTGCCTCAAGCCTCCTGGCCGACATCGAACGGCAGCTCGAACATCAATTGACCGGCCGCTATTCCGCAACACATCGTCATGCGATGGCTTAGGGTTTTGTGCTGTGAATATTCTCCAACGCTTTGACGCCATGGACTACGGCCCTGCTCCCGAATCGCGCTCGGAAGCCGATCGGTGGCTTGCCGCGCGTGATTTCTCCGCCTCTTTGTTCATCGACGGCGAATGGAAGACGCCGGCTTCAGCAACAAGCTTCGAAAGTCGCAACCCAGCTTCCGGCGAATTGCTTGCCACCCTTGGCGCAGCAGGCATCGACGATGTCGACGCCGCCGTGTCCGCTGCCCGCAAGGCGCTGCCCAAATGGCAGGCGCTCTCGGGCTACGAGCGCGCGCGCATGCTCTATGCCATCGGCCGCGCGATGCAGCGCCATGCACGGCTTTTTGCCGTGCTGGAATCGCTCGACAATGGCAAGCCGATCCGCGAGAGCCGCGACATCGACGTGCCGCTGGCGATCCGCCACTTTCTCCATCACGCGGGCTGGGCACAGGCGCTCGACCGGGAATTTCCGAGTTCTAAGAGTGTCGGCGTCGCCGGCCAAATTATTCCCTGGAACTTCCCGCTCCTGATGCTGTCGTGGAAGATCGCGCCAGCGCTCGCCACCGGCTGCACGGTGGTGCTCAAGCCCGCCGAATTCACGCCGCTGACATCTATGCTCTTTGCGGAGATCTGCGCCAGCATCGGCCTGCCGAAGGGCGTCGTCAACATTGTCCAGGGTGGGCCCGAGGCGGGTGCGGCGATCGTCGACCATCCCGGCGTTGACAAGATCGCCTTCACCGGTTCGTCGGAGGTCGGCAAGATCATTCGCAAGGCGACGGCAGGAACCGGAAAGAAGCTCTCGCTGGAACTCGGTGGCAAGTCTGCCTTCATCGTCTTCGAGGATGCCGATCTCGATTCGGCCGTGGAAGGCTTGGTCGATGGGATCTGGTTCAATCAGGGCCAGGTTTGTTGCGCCGGTTCCCGGCTCCTCGTGCAGGAAGCCGTGTCGGAGCGGTTCATCGCTAAGGTCAAGGCGCGCATGGCCAAGTTGCGGCTGGGCGACCCGTTGGACAAGAACACCGATATCGGTCCGCTGGTCGACACGGCGCAGCTCGAGCGCGTCCGCCGCCTAGTCGCGCAAGGCGAAGCCGAGGGCGCCAAGTGCTGGCAACCCGACGGTTCCCTGCCCTCGGCGGGCCATTACCACCTGCCCGTGCTTGCCACCAATCTTGCTCCGGCCAACGTGCTGGCCCAGGAAGAAGTCTTCGGTCCCGTTCTGGCGGCGATGACCTTTCGTACGACGGAGGAGGCAATCGCGCTGGCCAACAATACGCGCTATGGCCTCGCCGCTTCCGTTTGGAGCGAGAACATCAATCTCGCGCTCGATGCGGCGCCGAAGCTGAAAGCCGGCGTCGTCTGGATCAACGGCACCAACATGTTCGACGCCGCCTGCGGCTTTGGCGGCTACCGCGAAAGCGGATTCGGTCGCGAAGGCGGGCGCGAGGGGCTTGCGGAATATCTCGCGACCCCTGCCACCGGCGCGGCAGAGCTTGCGCCGGCAAAGCCTGTCGAGCCGAAAGCGGCCTCTGCATCAGGCACGATCGATCGCACGGCCAAGCTCTACATCGGCGGAAAACAGGTGCGTCCCGATGCCGGGTATTCCATGCCGGTCGTCGATCAGAAGGGGCGGCTGGCCGGCGATGTTGGCCTGGGAAACCGCAAGGATATCCGCGACGCTGTGAGCGCGGCCCATGCCGCCAAGGGATGGGCCTCCGCGAGCGGCTTCAACCGGACGCAGGTTCTCTACTTCCTTGCCGAAAATCTCGATGCGCGGTCACACGAATTTGCTCTGCGAATCGCTACATTGACCGGCGTATCGGACCGCGCGGCGCGCGCTGAAGTCGATCTGTCGATCGAGCGCCTATTTGCCCTCGCCGGCATGGCCGACAAGTTCGAAGGCCGCGTCCATCAGCCGCCTGCCCGCGCGGTCACGCTTGCGCTCCACGAGCCGGTCGGCGTCATCGGTGTGGTTGCCGCCGACGACCAGCCGCTGCTCGGTCTGATCTCGCTCATCGCCCCGGCGCTCGCAATGGGCAATGCCGTGATCGCCGTGCCTTCGGCCGGATCGGCGCTGGTTGCGACCGACCTTTATCAGGTCATCGAAACGTCCGACATGCCCGCCGGCGCCGTCAATATCGTGACCGGACGCGCCAGCGAACTTGCCAAGGTCCTCGCCATGCATGACGGCGTAGACGGACTTTGGTGCGTCGCCGACAAGGAAACATGCCGGATCGCGGAAGCAGAATCTGCCGGCAACCTCAAGCGTGTGTGGACCAGCAGCGGCAGGGCCATTGACTGGGCCACGGAACCCCACGACTTCTTCCTGTCGCGCGCCGTCGAGATCAAGAATGTCTGGGTGCCGTACGGGGATTAAGGGAACCAGAATGAGCCGCGCCGTCCTGCACAATTACTTTCGCTCATCAACCTCTTACCGCGTTCGCATCGCGCTGAATCTGAAGGGCATCGACTACGATTATGTCGCGCATCATCTGCGCCACGGTGAGCAGCACAACCCTGAATTCCTCGCTGTCAATCCGCAGGGCCTGGTGCCGGCGCTTGTCTGGAGGGATGGCACGGTGGTGACGCAGTCCCTGGCGATTTGCGAGTTCCTCGACGAGGTTCTACCGGAGCCCCCGCTTCTGCCCCCGGATCCGGCAGGGCGGGCGCGGGTGCGGGCTCTTGCGCAGATGATCGCCTGCGAAATCCACCCTTTGAACAATTTGCGGGCGTTGAACGCGCTCCGTGACCGTTTTGGCGCCGACGAGACCGCGATCGCCGGCTGGTTCCGCCATTGGGCGGACCAAACCTTCCAACCGTTTGAACACATGCTCTCTTCAAGCGTTCATACGGGCCGGTTTTGTCACGGCGATGCGCCCGGGCTGGCCGATATCTGCCTGGTGCCTCAGGTCACCAACAACGCGCGCTTCAATGTCGATATGACGGCCTACCCGACGATCTCCCGGATTCGGGACGCCTGCATGAAACTGTCCGCCTTCGCGAAAGCGGCTCCGGTGAACCAACCGGATGCCGAATAGATCACCGATCAATTTTGCGAGGTGGTTTCCGCTGTCGTGGGGCTGACGAGTGCGATCTTGGCTTGCGATTGTGCCTGCACGTCGCCGAAAAAGTAGAACGATCCTGCCACGAGCGCGCCGAACAGCGCGGTGGATAAAAACTTGCCTGCCATGATATTGCATCCTGCCCGGCGCCGTAACGCCTTGTCCCTTCGAAGAAGAAACAGATCAGGGCGAAGATCGTTCCCGAAAGATGGCATCCGGGTCAGAAACCCGGCCCGATCTGGGGGATGTCGTCGAAGCGCCAACCGTACACGGACGTCGCCGTGAAATAGGCGCCATAAATAAACGCCGAGACGACCGTCGTTCGGATCAGGACCTTTCCCATATGCGCGCCGGCGGGCGCGCTCGAGGTCGTGCCGAGCGTCACATTGTCATCCTCGTCCTGCGTCCTCAGGCCGAAAGGCAGCATGACGAAAAACACCGTCCACCAGATGATGAAGTAGACGGCGAAGATGTAGACAAAGCTCATCGCGCACTCTCTTGCCGGCTTGCTCCAGCATGTGTCTCCCCTAGCGCAGACGAACGCATAGGAAAACGTGACATTTGGTCGTGAACGGGTTTGGTCAAACCTGCTCGAGTTCGACCAATGTGCCCATCAAATCCTTTGGATGAAGGAAGATCACCGGCTTGCCGTGGGCGCCGGTCTTCGGCTCCCCGTCACCCAGCACGCGTGCGCCCGATGCCTGCATCCGGTCGCGCGCGGCAATGATGTCGTCGACTTCATAGCAGATGTGATGCATGCCGCCCAACGGGTTCTTGTCGAGAAAAGCGCGGATCGGCGAGCCCTCCCCCAGCGGCTCCAGAAGCTCGACCTTGGTGTTGCCGACATCGACGAACACGACGGTCACGCCATGCTCCGGCAATGCCTGAGGCGCCGATACCCGGCCGCCCAGCATGTCGCGATAAAGAACGGTCGCCGCCGCAAGGTCCGGCACGGCAAGCGCCACGTGGTTCAGTCGTCCAAGCATGTTTCATCCTCTCGACAATCGGCAGTTGGCAATCGGAGCATGCGCAGCGCGCGACTGCATACTGCCGATTGCCGCGCTCAGCGCGTGACGAAAACGGTCACGATCGGCTTCTTGCCCCAGGCGTCATTCGCCGCCGAGCGAACGGCACGGCGGGCCGCTTCCGAAACGAGATCAAGATCTTTGCGGCGCTGGCGCGGGATGCTTTCGACGGCCCCGATCGCCGCGTCGAGCATCACATCCTCCATCGACTCACCCTTCCGATCCATCTCGGCGACGCCGATCGCAACGATGTCGGGATCTCCCGCCATTTCATACTTGTCGTCAAGCACGACGTTCAAGACCACATGTCCCGCGAATGCGAGCTTCCGTCGGTCGCGCACGCCCACCGATTGCTCGGTGCCCACGATCCGTCCATCCTTGAACAACCGGCCGACCGGAACGGTGTCGATGATCTCCGCCGCGCCCGGCGCAAGGCGGATCATGTCGCCGTTGCGCACCTGAGCAACCTCGGGGATGCCGGCGCTCGCTCCAAGCGCGCCCTGCGCGACAAGATGCGCCGCCTCGCCATGAACCGGCACGAGGATCCGCGGCTTGACCCATGAATACATCTCCAGGAGTTCGCTGCGCCGCGGATGGCCGGATACGTGGACGAGGGCGTCGCCGTCCTCGATGATCTTGATGCCCTGGTCGATCAGATTGTTCTTGATCTCCAAGATTGCCTTCTCGTTGCCGGGAATGACACGGGAGGAAAAGACGACCATATCGCCGGCCGTGAGCGCGACATGCTTCATTTCATCACGCGCAAGCTTGGCGAGCGCCGCGCGCGGTTCGCCCTGGCTGCCCGTGCACAGCACGACGACATTTTCCCTGGGGATGTAGCCGTAATCCTCTTCCTGCAAGAATGGCGGCAGGCCCTCGAGATAACCAAGTTCTCCGGCGACATCGATTACGCGCTTCAATGACCGCCCGAGCACGAGCACCTGGCGACCGGTATCTCGCGCGGCTTCAGCAATCGAACGGATCCGGCCGACATTCGACGAGAAGGTCGTGATCGCAACGCGGCCCGACGCCTTTTCGATGACCTCCCGAATGCCGTTGCTGACCGCCTGTTCGGAAGGCGATTCGCCTTCGCGAAGGGCGTTGGTGGAATCGCAGATCAGAGCCACGACACCCTCTTCGCCGATCTGGCGGAAGCGGTTCTCGTCCGTCATCGGCGGAAGCGTCGGCTCTGGGTCGAGCTTCCAGTCGCCCGTATGAATGACAGTGCCGAGCGGCGTGCGGATCGCCAGAGACACCGGTTCGGGTATCGAGTGCGTGACCGCGATCGCCTCGATGTCGAACGGCCCGATATTGAACCGTTCCCCCGCCTTGTAGATGTTGATCGGCGGCTTAACCGTCACCGAGTCCGAAATTCGCTTGGCTTCCAGCATCGCGGCGCTGAATGGTGTCATCCAAACCGGCGCCTTCAGCCTTGGCCAGATGTCGAGTAGCGCGCCATAGTGGTCTTCGTGCGCGTGCGAGATGATGATGCCCCGCAACCGGTCAAGCTTGCTTTCGATGAAGCGCGTGTCCGGCAGCACAAGATCGACGCCGGGCAGCGTCGGATCGGGAAAGGTGACGCCAACATCGATGACGATCCATTCGCGCTTCGTCGCCGGCCCAAAGCCGTAGAGCGCGAAGTTCATACCGATTTCGCCCACCCCGCCCAGCGGGCAAAAAACCAGTTCATTGTCCCTTGCCATCAAACTCCCGCTTTCTCGCTATCTTTAACGGATGCGACAGCGCCGAAATGCACGTCGCCCGCCGTGATCCTGATTCTGGAAGTGTCATTTTCCCGGATGACGAACCGGCATTCTTCATCGATCGTCTCGAACGTGCCGCGCACGAC
>CAZEEC010000035.1:0-18658 GCA_964511105.1 uncultured Mesorhizobium sp. | reverse complement strand
GCCAGCTCATAAGACGATGGCGGGTCTGTGGGAATTTCCTGGCGGCAAGATCGAGGCTGGCGAGACCCCGGAAGAAGCCCTTGTTCGAGAATTGCACGAGGAACTGGGGATCGAGACGAAAACGGCATGCCTCGCCCCGCTGACCTTCGCCAGCCATTCCTACGAGACATTCGATCTTCTGATGCCGCTTTACATCTGCCGGCGCTTTTGGGGCCTACCCCAGCCTCGGGAAGGGCAAAGGTTGAAGTGGGTCCGGCCAGCGAAGATGCGCGACTATCCGATGCCGCCGGCGGATGAACCGCTGATCCCGTTCCTCATCGATCTTCTTTGAGCTCTGACCGACCCATTTTTCGCTGCCGCGTTAACGGAAAATTTGGTGAGTTTTGCAATTGTCCCGGAGAAATTCACAAGGCGGGACGCGGAATATGGACGACCAGGTAGACCGATCCATCCTCGGCGCAACGAGCGCGGGGATACTCCGCGTGACATTGCTGTTCGGTTCGGCTGCCGTGGCGATGACATTGCTCCTCGTTCCCTTGGCCGACAAACATGCGCGCGACCGGATGTTCGCTTCGGTGTCATCTCCCGGCGTCGACTTCATCTCGACTGGCAGCGTCCGCTCGATGGGGGCTGGCGAAAGCTATACGATCCGGCGCAGCGTGCTTCAGTCAGATCCGCACGCGGAGTGCATCATCAGGAGCAACGGAGCGCGTTCCGGTTCCTGCTGAGCAGGCCGCTCGTCGCAGACCGCTTCGTCTCTTGTTAAGGATGCTGGTTGGCAGCTTCCTAAGATTTGCGTCATAGGATCGAGAAACCACAACCAGCGGGACGGCCATGCTGCATCGGTTTCTGTCAGACGAGAACGGATCAACGGCGATCGAATATGGCCTCATCGCCGGCCTCATCGCCTTGACCATCATCGGCGCCCTGACGGGGACCAGCGGCAGCGTCAAGTCGATGTGGGACGACAATGAGTCTAGAATTACGGAAGCCCTGACCTCCTCGGATTAACTTTGCGTCTTCAGCGCCTCCGCGAGGGAAACGGTCGCGCTGCCGCGGCGCGCCGGTTGTTGCTGCGATGCATGCGGCGCCCAGCCGGAAAGCCACACCGTCGCGAAGGTGGCTCTGATCCGCCCATCCGCATCCGCAAACCGCTCGGCATAGATTTCCGCTGCCCTTGCCAGGACTGACCGTCGCAGCGGGCGGCTGTCGCGCAGGCTGCTGGTGGCGCCCATCGATCTTAGATCGCGCATCAGGTCGAAGAGCGTATCGTAGCGGACGATGGTTTCATCGAGGTCGGCGACGGGAAGTGCAAAGCCGGCGCGCTGGAGAAGGGCTCCCGCATCGCGGATGTCGACGAAGGGATGAACCCGCGTGGCCGCGCCGCCGACCAGTTCGACCTCGGCCGACAGCAGGGCTTCGCGCAGTTCCTTCAATGTTCCGCCGCCTGGAACGCAGCCGAGAAAGAGGCCGTCGGGCTTTAGAACACGCCTGATCTGGACGAGCGCGCCCGGCAAATCATTGACGTCGCCGAGCGAATAAAGCGCGACGGCAAGATCGGCACTTTCCGCCGTCAGATCCAGCGGATCGGAAGGTGACACATGCCCGCCCTCCGAGCCGAGAAGTGAGGAAACCGCTTCCACGCGCTCTGCCAAACCGATCTTCCCGGAGCCCGTCGCCGCCTTGGCGGCGGCGTCGACGATCCCATGCAATATATAGGCGCGTTCGAACCGGCGGCTGACCGTCGCCAGGCGATCGGCCAGGTCGTCGGCAGCCGCCCGCATCAGGAAATCGCCATGACGTCCGGTCTGCGAGAGGGCGCGCAACTTGTGCTTCAATGCGCGGCTTTGATCGAAGATTGCGTCCATGGGCCCGGCAATGCGACAATTATTTGGAAAACGCCAGAGGGGGCGTGAGCCGTCATGCAGGTGGGCCTCGACCAGCGGAAGATCAAGTCGGTGGGACGCATCGGAACGATGCGGCTCGCCTCGTTGCTATTTCCGCCGACATGCCTGGGCTGCCGGAAGATCGTCGCGGCCGGCGGCACGCTGTGCGCACCGTGCTGGAGAAGCATCCACTTTCTCGATGAGCCATGGTGCGCCGTGTCCGGCGTTCCTTTCCCGTCCGACATGGGGCCGGGCGCCGTTTCGCCTGCCGTTCTGGCCGATCCTCCGCCTTATCGCAGGTCGCGGTCTGCGGTCGCCTATGAGGGGATTGCGCGCAAGCTCGCCCAGAGTCTGAAATATCAGGATCGCACCGATCTTGCGCCATGGCTTGCCGGGTGGATGGCGCGGGCCGGACGCGATATCTTAACCCGGGCGGATCTTCTGGTTCCGGTTCCGCTGCATCGACAGCGCTTCCTGTTCCGCCGCTTCAATCAGTCGGCGGAACTCGCGCGCGCCATCGCCCGCCAAACCGGCCTTCCTTTCGCGCCGGAAGCCGTGCTGCGTATCAAGAATACGCGCCAGCAGGTCGGCCTGAAGGCCAAGGCGCGCCAGGACAATGTCAGGGCGGCCTTCAAGGTGCCGGAGCGCGCGACCCCCCTCATCCGCGGGCGCCATGTTTGCATCGTCGACGATGTCTACACCACCGGAGCGACCGTCGCGGCACTTGCCTTATGCTTGCAGAAGAGCGGCGCCGGCGAAGTCTCGGTGCTGACATTCGCGCGCGTGTTGCCGGGGGGCTTCCGGGACGCGTGGCCGGAACCTATATAGCGGGCAACCGAAACGGAGGCGAATACCGCAAATGGCTGACGTCGAAATCTATACGCGCATGATGTGCGGCTACTCTACCGCCGCCAAGCGGCTGCTCGACAAGAAGGGCGTTGCGTATACCGAACACGATGCGAGCTTCTCGCCTCAACTGCGCCAGGAAATGATTGCCAAGGCGAACGGCCGCACCACCTTTCCGCAGATTTTCATTGGCGGACGGCATGTTGGCGGCAATGACGACCTTCAGGCGCTCGAGGCTGACGGTCGTCTCGATGCGATGTTGGCAAGTACCGGGAATGACTGACGTGGTGAAAGTTGCGGCCCTTCAAATGCGCTCGACGACGTCGCCCGAGCGCAACATCGTCGATTTCGAAGCCTTGCTGCGCGAGGCGGCAGGCAAGGGAGCGGTCTATGTACAATCGCCGGAAATGACCGGCCTGCTGGTGCGCGATCGCGATTCGCTGCGCGCCGAGGTCGCGTCTGAGGACGACGACGCACTGGTCAAGCGCGCGGGAGAATTGGCGCGAGAGCTGGGTGTTATTGTTCACGTCGGCTCGACCCCTATCGCGCGGCTGGACGGCAAGATCGCCAACCGGTCCTTCGTCTTCGACCGTGAGGGTGCTTGCATTGCTACCTACGACAAGATCCACATGTTCGACGTCGATCTCGACAAGGGTGAAAGCTGGCGCGAATCCTTCACCTATGAACCAGGTGAGGTATCGACGGTGGTCGACGTGCCATTTGGCCGGATGGGGCTTGCGATCTGCTATGACCTGCGCTTCCCGCAGCTCTTTCGCTCCCAGGCGATGGCAGGCGCGTCGCTCCTGACCGTGCCCGCCGCCTTCACCAGCCAGACCGGCAAGGCCCATTGGCACGTTCTCTTGCGCGCGCGCGCCATCGAGACCGGCTCGTTTGTCGTTGCAGCCGCGCAAGGGGGGCGCCACGAGGACGGCCGAGAGACCTACGGTCATTCGATGATCATCGATCCATGGGGCAGGATCTTGGCGGAAGCCGAGGGCGATACGCCGGGCGTGGTCGTCGCAGAGCTTGACCTGTCGATGTCCGCGGCCGCGCGTAACAGGGTCCCCAATCTGAGGAACGGGCGCGACTTCACCATCCTGGAAGCCGGTGGATCGCGGCAGGCGTCATGATCAGTTTCAACCTCGTATGTGACGCCGGCCATCGGTTCGACGGCTGGTTTCGCAGCAATGCCGATTTCGATGGGCAGGCTGGGCGCGGGCTGGTCGCATGCCCGACTTGCCACTCGACCAAGATTTCGAAGGCTTTGATGGCGCCGGCGGTTTCGACGGCGAGGCGCCAGGAAAAAGTCACCCTTGCTGTTGGAGACGAGCAGCGCCAGATGCTGGCCAAGCTCAAGGAAATGGCCGACGCCGTGCGTCAGAACGCCGACTATGTCGGCGACAAATTTGCCGACGAGGCACGCAAGATCCATTTCGGCGAAACCGACAGACGCGGAATTTACGGCGAGGCATCACATGACGAAGTACGCGGTCTCGCTGAAGACGGAGTCGAGTTCATGCCGCTCCCGGTGTTTCCGGAGGACCGGAACTGAGATCGGGGGTTACATGTGCGACCCGGCCGGTCCGTCGTCGGGCGGTTCAGGCTTGTCGCGGTCGTCGGGCTTGGCCGCTAGCACCATATAGTTGACGTCAAGGTCGCGCGAGCGGTTCCATTGATCGCTGAGCGGATTGTAGGTCACTCCCGTGCGGTCGATGATCGTCATTTCAGCTATGCTCAATCCGCTTTCGAGTTCTTGCGGACGGACCAACTTGTCATATTGATGGGTGCCCCTTGGCAGCCAGCCCAGAACGAATTCCGCGCCGATGATCGCCAGCCCCCAGGCCTTCAGCGTGCGGTTGATCGTGGCCACGAACATCAGTCCGCCCGGCTTCACCATCTCGGCGCATTTCGACAGGAAGAGGTCGACGTCGGCAACATGTTCGACGACTTCCATATTGAGGATGACGTCGAACTTTTCCCCATGCTCGGCGAGCGCTTCGGCCGTCGTCGCGCGATAGTCGATCTTGACGCGGCTGTCGGTGGCGTGGAGACGCGCCACCGCGATATTGGTTTCGGAGGCATCCGCACCAACGACGTCCGCGCCGAGCCGTGCCATCGGCTCGCAGAGCAGGCCGCCGCCGCAGCCGATGTCGAGAATACGCAGGCCGGCCAGAGGCTTCGCGGCACGGGCATCGCGGGAAAAATGGGCGGCGATCTGGTCGCGGATATAGGCGAGACGAACGGGGTTGAACTTGTGAAGCGGCTTGAATTTGCCGTTCGGGTTCCACCATTCCTGCGCCAATTGCGAAAAGCGTTCGACCTCGCCGGCATCAATGGTTGTGCGCTGTGCGTCTGACATGCCCGTGTCTCCCCATGAGGGTTTGTGAAGTCGGGCGGAGGCCGTGAAATGTCAACCCGCCATGGCGGAATGCGGCGGCGCATCGCTTGCGCGAGGGCCATGATTTGAGTATGCAACGCGCGCCGTCAAGCTGATCGCGCGGGTAAGCCGACCAGCCTTCTTGCAAGGAATTCGTGTTCATGGCGCGTATCGTGATGAAGTTCGGCGGAACCTCCGTCGCCGACATCAACCGCATTCGCAATGTTGCCCGCCATGTCAAACGCGAGGTTGATGCCGGCCACGAGGTCGCCGTCGTCGTTTCCGCTATGGCCGGCAGGACGAACGAACTGGTGGCCTGGTGCCGCGAGGCATCGGCCATGCACGATGCGCGCGAATACGACGCCGTTGTCGCATCCGGCGAACAGGTCACCGCCGGTCTACTCGCCATTTCGCTACAGAGTATGGGCGTTCATGCGCGGTCCTGGCAGGGTTGGCAGATCCCGATCAAGACCAACAATAGGCATGGGGCTGCGCGAATCGCGGACATTGACGGCTCATTCCTGATCAAACGCTTCGGCGAAGGACAAGTGGCCGTCATCGCCGGCTTCCAGGGCCTCTCGCCGGACAACAGGATCGCGACGCTCGGACGCGGGGGTTCGGATACGAGCGCGGTTGCGATCGCCGCCGCCGTCGAGGCGGACCGGTGCGACATCTATACCGATGTCGATGGGGTCTATACGACGGACCCGCGCATCGAGCCCAAGGCGCGCCGGCTCGGGAAGATTTCCTTCGAGGAAATGCTGGAGATGGCGTCGCTTGGCGCAAAAGTGCTGCAGGTGCGCTCGGTCGAACTGGCCATGGTGCACAAGGTGCGCACCTTCGTGCGCTCCTCCTTTGAAGATCCGGACGCGCCCGGCATGGACAGTTTCGACAATCCACCCGGCACGCTCATTTGCGACGAGGATGAAATCGTGGAACAGCAAGTCGTGACAGGCATCGCCTATGCCAAGGATGAAGCGCAGATATCGCTGCGGCGGCTCGCCGATCGTCCGGGCGTGGCCGCGGGCATTTTCGGGCCGCTTGCCGAAGCAAGCATCAATGTCGACATGATCGTCCAGAATATTTCCGAAGACGGCTCGCGCACCGACATGACCTTCACGGTGCCTTCCGCCGATGTCGGCAAGGCGGTCGATCTGCTCAACCGGCACAAGGAAGAGGTTGGCTTCGACGCGCTTCAGCACGATGACGGCATGGCCAAGGTCTCTGTCATCGGCATCGGCATGCGCAGCCATGCGGGTGTGGCGGCGAGCGCCTTCAAGGCGCTGGCCGAGCGCGGCATCAATATCCGTGCGATCACGACCTCGGAGATCAAGATCTCCATTCTGATCGACGCGGCCTACACCGAACTGGCCGTGCGCACTTTGCATTCGATCTACGGTCTGGATAAGCAGTAAAGCGGAAGACTCACCGGCGCACGGCCGGTTGACAGTCCTGCCACCACGGCAGGGCTGGGTGATGCCGTTGAAGGGAACGGTCGATGCGTGACATGGCGGCGGGACCGCGCGTATTGCTGAGACGACTGCGCGAGCTTATGGCCGAACCGCTTGAGCCGCAGGTGCGGCTTGACCGGATCGTGCGGGAGATTGCTTCCAACATGGTCGCCGAGGTGTGCTCGCTTTACGTGTTGCGAGCCGACTCCGTTCTCGAACTCTACGCCACCGAAGGCTTGAATCCGAGCGCGGTTCACCTGGCGCAACTCAAACTTGGCCAGGGACTTGTCGGAACGATCGCCGCGAGTGCGCGGGCGCTCAACCTCTCGGACGCGCAGCGGCATCCGGCCTTTACCTATCTTCCCGAGACCGGCGAGGAAATCTACAACTCCTTCCTCGGTGTGCCGGTGCTGCGGGCCGGGCGCACATTGGGTGTTCTGGTCGTGCAGAACCGCACCATGCGGCAATATCGTGAGGATGAGGTCGAAGCGCTCGAAACGATCGCCATGGTGATTGCCGAGATGATCGCGACGGGAGATCTGTCGCGCCTTACGCGGTCGGGCCTCGAACTTGACCTGTCGCGGCCCGCGAGCTTTTCGGGGCTGGCGCTCAATGACGGCGTCGGCCTCGGTCATGTCGTCCTTCATGAGCCGCGCATCGTCGTTACCAATCTTTTCAACGAGGATATCGACCTTGAGGTTCAACGCCTCGGCGAAGCGGTCGGCTCGCTGCGGCTGTCGATCGACGACATGCTGTCGCATCGCGACGTGGCCTTCGAGGGCGAACATCGCGAGGTCCTCGAGGCCTACCGGATGTTCGCCAATGACCGTGGCTGGGTTCGCCGTCTCGAAGAGGCGGTGCGCAACGGTCTGACAGCCGAAGCGGCAGTCGAAAAGGTCCAGTCGGACATGCGCGCGCGCATGCTCCACATGACGGATCCTTATCTGCGTGAGCGGATGAGCGAGTTCGACGATCTGGCGAACCGGTTGTTGCGGCAATTGATGGGCCGCGGCCCGGAAGCCATGGCCGCCTTCGTGGAGCGCGACGCAATCATCGTCGCGCGCTCCATGGGGGCGGCGGAACTGCTCGACTACCCCCGCGACAAGCTGCGTGGTTTGGTCCTCGAAGAGGGAGCCGCGACCAGCCACGTCGTGATCGTCGCCCGGGCGGTCGGCATTCCCGTCACCGGGCAGATGAAGGGTGTCGTTTCTCTGGCGGAAAATGGCGACGCCATCATCATCGACGGCGATGAGGGCCTGGTGCATGTCCGTCCGCAGGCGAATGTCGAGGCGGCCTATGCCGAGAAGGTCCGCTTTCGCGCCCGCCGGCAGGAAATGTATCGCGAACTGCGCAACAAGCCGTCGGAGACCCGGGACGGCGTGGCGATCGACCTGATGATGAATGCCGGACTGTCCGTCGATCTGCCGCAACTGGCTGAATCGGGTGCGGCCGGCATCGGGCTCTACAGGACCGAACTGCAGTTCATGGTGGCGGCGACCTTCCCGCGCGCCGAAGCGCAGGAACGGCTTTACCGTGACGTGCTGGAGGCGGCCGGCAAGAAGCCCGTCACGTTTCGCACGATCGACATCGGCGGTGACAAGGTGCTGCCTTATTTCAAAGGGACGGTTCAGGAGGAAAATCCGGCACTTGGCTGGCGGGCGATCCGCTTGACGCTGGACCGCCCCGGTCTGCTGCGCACCCAGGTCCGGGCCCTTCTCAAGGCGGGTGGCGGGCGTGAATTGCGCATGATGCTGCCGATGGTGACGGAACTGTCGGAAATCGACGCGGCGCGCGACATCATCGATCGCGAGGTGCGTCATCTTGCGCGCTTCGGTCATCACTTGCCCACCAGCTTGAAATTGGGAGTGATGATTGAAGTGCCGTCGCTTTTGTGGCAACTCGACGAAGTGATGACGCGGGTCGACTTCGTCTCGGTCGGCTCCAATGACCTTTTCCAGTTCGTGACGGCTTCCGATCGAGGCAACACCCTTCTTGCGGATCGCTTCACGCCGCTGTCGGTGCCGTTCTTGCGGCTGCTGCGTCAGATAACCGATACCGGCGCCCGGCTTAGCACGCCGGTCACCCTGTGCGGCGAGATGGCCGGACGAGCGCTTTCGGCCATGGCGCTTCTTGGTGTCGGCTTCCGCTCCATCTCGATGTCCCCGGCGTCGATCGGACCGGTCAAGGCCATGCTGTGCGATCTGCCCCTCGCCGATCTGACTGGGCGTTTGAACAGTGTGCTCGACGCGACCGCTCCGCATGCCGACATAAAGGCGCTGCTGTCGGATTTCGCCCAGGAACACGGCATCTCAATCTAGGACCATTCAAGTATGATCGAATTGCCGCGCGACCGGATGGACCAGGTCATCAAGCGCTTCGAGATGATCGAGGCGCAGATGGCGGCCGGTCCCGAGCCCGATGCCTATGTCAAGCTCGCCTCCGAATATTCCAGTCTGGAGGATATCGTCGGCAAGGTCCGGGAACTGATCGCGGCCGAGGCCGAGCTTGCCGATCTTGACGCGCTGGTTTCCGATCGCACGCTCGACAAGGAGATGCGCGAACTGGCCGAGCTTGACCATCCGGCCGTGGAAGAGCGCGTGCAGGCTCTGCAGCAGGAAATCCAGATCCTGATGCTGCCCAAGGATGCGGCTGACGAGAAGAACGCCATTCTGGAAATTCGTGCCGGCACCGGCGGCGATGAAGCGGCACTTTTCGCCGGTGACCTCTTCCGCATGTACGAACGTTATGCGGCAAGCGAGGGCTGGAAAGTCGAAATCGCGTCGGCAAGCGAGGGCGATGTCGGTGGCTACAAGGAAATCATCGCGACGATCTCGGGAAAGGGCGTCTTTTCTAAACTCAAATACGAATCGGGCGTTCATCGGGTGCAGCGGGTCCCGGATACCGAAGGCGGGGGCCGCATCCACACGTCGGCAGCAACCGTTGCGGTCCTGCCCGAGGCCGAAGACGTGGATATCGATATTCGTCCGGAAGATATCCGCATTGATACGATGCGTGCCTCGGGCGCGGGCGGCCAGCATGTCAATACGACCGACTCGGCGGTACGCGTCACCCATTTGCCGACGGGGATCATGATCGTGTCGGCGGAAAAATCGCAGCATCAGAACCGGGCTAAGGCGATGCAGATCCTGCGCGCGCGGCTCTACGACATGGAGCGCGGCCGGCTTGCCGACGAGCGCTCGGAATCGCGCCGCTCGCAGGTCGGCTCGGGCGATCGGTCCGAGCGCATCCGGACCTATAATTTCCCGCAAGGGCGGCTGACAGACCACCGCATCAACCTGACCCTCTACAAGCTCGACCGGGTGATGCAGGGCGAATTGGCGGACGTCATCGATGCGTTGATCTCCGATCATCAGTCGAGGCTGCTGGCGGATATGAGCGCTGATGGCTGAGGCCGCCACGCTTGCCGATACACTTTGGCTCGCATCCCGCCGCCTCGAAAAGGCGGGCATCGAGAATGCAAGGCTCGATGCCCGTCTGATCGTCGAGCATGTGACGGGCACGACGCGGCTTGATGCGATCGCGCGGCCCGAGCAGATGATCGCGCGTCCAGATGTCGAGGCGATCGAAAAGGCGCTTGAGCGACGGACGAACCGGGAGCCGGTGCATCGCATTCTTGGCGCGCGTGAGTTCTACGGTCTGAATATGACGCTGTCGGCCGAAACGCTGGAGCCGCGCCCGGACACGGAAATCCTGGTCGATGCGGTGCTGCCATTCGCGAAGGACCGCGCCGGGAACAGCGGGTGTCGCATTCTCGATCTTGGAACCGGCACGGGCGCGATCCTGATCACGCTTCTGGTGGAAATCCCCGGGGCTACGGGACTTGCGGTCGATATTTTGGCTGATGCCCTTGAAACTGCAAAACACAATGCCGATCTGCATGCTATCGCGGATCGTCTCGAAATGATGGTTTCGGACTGGTTTGAGAATGTGGTCGGTAGTTTCGATCTGATAGTCTCAAATCCGCCTTATATAGCCACGAATGACATAGCCGACCTTGATCGAGAGGTTCGTGAGTTTGATCCCCATATGGCGCTCGACGGTGGTGCCGACGGGCTTGCCGGTTATCGCGCCATCGCAAAGGGCGCACATGCGCATCTGGCACAGGGCGGCAGGATCGGCGTTGAGATCGGCAGCGACCAGATGCAAGCAGTTGTCGCGCTGTTCCAGGCTCGGGGGTTCGGCTTGATCGACAGCCGCAAGGATCTGGGCGGGAATGATCGGGTATTGATCTTCGGATCGCACGATTGCCGCGGAAACCTGTAAAAATGACTTGGCAATGCAAATCAATGTCGCTAGGTTTCAAGTACCGGATATGACGAAGCAGGCAGTGCTGTTATCGATTCGGCTCCCGATGCACCAACTGCCTCCATGCGTATGAGACGCCTTTGCTTCGTGCGGGGATTGTCCGGCGTGATGCGAAAACCGAATGCGGACAAGTGGCGATAGCGCTTCGTGCAGTTGATCGCTGGATCGATATTGCGGACCGGGCAGGGCTCGGGAACGCCGCATGGATATTTTCTTACCAAATGAAGAGAAACTGATGAGGCCACAGCAGAACAGGCGCATGCGCGGACGCGGCAACAATGGCGGCGGCAATAACAGCAACCGCAAAGGGCCAAATCCCCTGACCCGCAGCTATGAAAGCAACGGTCCAGACGTGAAGATTCGGGGAACCGCACAGCAAGTAGCGGAAAAATATACGACCCTTGCGCGAGACGCGCAAAGTTCGGGCGACCGCGTCATGGCGGAAAATTACCTTCAGCATGCCGAGCACTACAATCGCATCATTGCAGCCGCGCAGCAGGCCGCCGCTCAACAGCAGCAGCGTGATATGCGCGATGGTGATGACGATGAAGGCGATGAGAACGATGCCGGCTTCGACGGCAATCAGGACCAGGGCTCCAATCAGCAGCGAAGTGATGGTCAGCAGCGTGGCGACAGGCACCAGCGCAACGACCGTTCCAACCGGGATAATGTCGAACAGCGGGAAGGTCGCGACAATCGTGAAGGCCGCGAACAAGATGGCGGCAGGCGCGATTCGTCAGGAGAATCGCCGGCCGCTGAGAAACGCGATCCGGAAATGACCAATCAGCCTGCTTCTGCAGCCGAGCCGCTGAACCAGCAGGATGCACCGCGTGAAGAACGTAAGCCGCGTGCTCCACGTCGCGAACGAGCGACGCCGCCGCGGGCGAGCGAATCTGAAGTCGACGTGAATGCGGCGGGGACGGGAACACCGGAGGCCGCTGCCGGCGAGGAGTCTGCGCCGAAGCCGCGTCGGCCGCGCCGGCCCCGGCTCAAGGTTGCCGATGGCGAAGGTTCGGAGCCTGCTCCGGACAAGCCGGACGATGTCGGCGAAGCGGCAGCCTGAGGACCGCGCATACCGAGTAGTTTAAGGGCAGTGGTCATCCGCTGCCCTTTTTTATTAGTGGTACGCCGCCTCACTTGAGCACGCCCGCGCCGCTTCCCATATTCGTCTCAATTGAGCCTGCCGGAAGGGGGTTCGTCACCGAAATCTGAACCGGCGCTGCATGTCAGGCCGGGGTGGAATGGAGACTTGAGAATGAACATCGAGAAGTATTCGGAGCGCGTTCGCGGCTTTATCCAGTCGGCTCAGACGCTGGCGCTTTCACGCAATCATCAGCAATTCGCTCCCGAGCATTTGCTCAAGGTCCTCGTCGACGACGAGGAGGGCATGGCCGCATCCTTGATCGACCGGGCCGGCGGGCGCGCCCGCGACGTGCGGCTTGCCGTCGATGCGGCGCTTGAAGCCTTGCCGCGCGTCGAAGGCGGCAGTGGCCAGCTTTATCTCGCGCAGCCGCTCGCCAAGGTCTTCACGACCGCGGAAGAGGTAGCCAAGAAGGCCGGTGACAGCTTCGTGACGGTCGAGCGCCTGTTGACAGCGCTGGCTGTGGAAAAATCGGCCAAAACCGCTGACATCATTGCCAAAGCCGGCGTCACGCCCGTCGCCTTGAATCAGGTGATCGAGGATATCCGCAAGGGACGGACAGCCGATACCGCCTCGGCCGAGCAGGGCTTTGATGCGCTCAAGAAGTATGCGCGGGACCTGACGGCCGACGCCCGCTCCGGCAGGCTTGATCCGGTGATTGGCCGCGACGATGAAATCCGTCGCACGATCCAGGTCCTGTCGCGGCGCACCAAGAACAATCCGGTTCTGATCGGTGAACCCGGCGTCGGCAAGACGGCGATCGCCGAAGGCCTGGCTCTCAGGATCGTTAATGGCGACGTGCCGGAAACGCTCAAGGACAAGCAGTTCATGGCGCTCGACATGGGCGCGTTGATTGCTGGGGCCAAATATCGCGGCGAGTTTGAGGAGCGCTTGAAGGCGGTGCTTTCCGAAGTCCAAGCGGCCGCTGGCGGCATCGTTCTCTTCATCGATGAGATGCACACGCTGGTCGGGGCCGGCAAGGCCGACGGCGCGATGGACGCGTCTAACCTGCTCAAGCCCGCTTTGGCGCGCGGCGAACTGCACTGCGTCGGCGCGACCACGCTCGATGAGTATCGCAAGTACATCGAAAAGGACGCCGCCCTTGCCCGTCGCTTTCAGCCGGTCTTCGTCTCGGAGCCGACGGTGGAGGATACCATCTCGATCCTGCGCGGACTGAAGGAGAAATACGAGCAGCACCACAAGGTGCGGATCTCGGACTCCGCGCTCGTGTCCGCCGCAATGCTTTCCAATCGGTACATCACCGACCGCTTCCTTCCCGATAAGGCGATCGACCTTGTCGACGAGGCTGGGTCGCGGTTGCGGATGCAGGTCGATTCGAAGCCTGAGGAACTCGATGAACTCGACCGCCGCATCATGCAGCTCAAGATCGAGCGCGAGGCATTGAAGGTTGAAAAGGACGAAGCCTCCAGAGACCGCCTGGCGCGGCTGGAAACGGAGCTCGTCGACTTGGAAGAGGAATCGGCGCGCGTCACCAGCCTGTGGGCGGCCGAAAAGGAGAAGCTCGGGCTCGCCGCCGAATTGAAGAAGCAACTCGACGAATCGCGCAACGATCTCGCAGTGGCCCAGCGCAAGGGCGAGTTCCAGCGCGCCGGCGAACTAGCGTATGGCCGCATCCCAGAACTTGAAAAGAAGCTCGCTGAAGCGGAATCCTACGATACCGCCGGCTCGATGGTCGAAGAGACGGTCACGCCGGATCATGTCGCGCATGTCGTCTCCAGGTGGACGGGGATTCCCGTCGACAGGATGCTGGAAGGTCAGCGCGAGAAGCTGTTGCGCATGGAAGACGAGATCGGCAAACGGGTCGTCGGTCAGGGCGAGGCCGTGCAGGCCGTCTCCAAGGCCGTGCGCCGGGCGCGCGCAGGCTTGCAGGACCCGAACCGCCCGCTTGGTTCGTTCATGTTCCTCGGCCCGACCGGCGTCGGCAAGACCGAACTCACCAAGGCGCTGGCGGCGTTTCTGTTCGACGACGAGAGCGCCATGGTGCGCATCGACATGTCGGAATATATGGAAAAGCATTCCGTCTCGCGTCTGATCGGCGCTCCACCCGGCTATGTCGGCTATGATGAGGGCGGTGCGCTGACCGAGGCGGTCCGTCGCAGACCCTATCAGGTGATCCTGTTCGATGAGATCGAAAAGGCCCACCCGGACGTCTTCAACGTGCTGCTTCAAGTGCTCGATGACGGTCGTCTGACGGATGGCCAGGGGCGCACTGTCGACTTCCGCAACACACTCATCATCATGACGTCGAATCTGGGCGCCGAACTGCTCGTCAACCTGGCCGAGCACCAGGACGTCGACCAGATTCGCGATCAGGTGCTCGCCGTTGTCAAGGCCAGCGTGAAGCCCGAGTTCTACAACCGGATCGATGAGATCGTGCTTTTCCATCGTCTGCGCCGGGAGGATATGGGCCGCATCGTTGAGATCCAACTCGCGCGGCTGGAAGCGCTGCTCGCCGATCGCAAGATCGAGCTCGAACTGGACGAGGACGCGATCGAATGGCTGGCCCAGAAGGGCTACGATCCGGCTTACGGCGCGCGGCCATTGAAGCGCGAGATCCAGCGCTTCCTTCAGGACCCGCTTGCTGAGCAGATCCTGAATGGCGATATCCTCGATGGTGCTACGGTCAAGGTGACGGCAGGCTCGGATCGGCTGAACTTCCGCGCCGCGGCCGGCCTGTCGGCCTCGGTCGAGGAGGCGGCCTAAGGGCATTTTTGGCCTGAAGCTCTGATATGACACTCGCCGCGCGCCGGGTGGGCGCGCGGCCAATTGCCGATGAGCTATCCGGCGAACCGGAGCCCGTCATGATGATTGATATCGGCCATTTTCATGTCCCGTTCATGGTTCATGCACCATGATCGGTCCCTCGCCATCGGCAGGAGATCGGATTCGATTGCCGCCTCGCAACCTGGACGCATCTTGTCGGTTTGAAGAAATGATCGCTCGACCCGTTTTGTTCGCCCTTTTTGCCATCCTCTCGGGGGCCTGCGCAGCCGGTGCTGCCGTCCCTGCTGGGGAGCCCGTGCCCCCGCGCGTCGAGGCGGCCGGTGCCGTTCAACTCGCGCAGCGCGAGGTCGACGTCTACTATGACCAGTTCGGCCGCGAGGTCCTGGTCGATCCCTATACCGGAGAGATCGTCGCGATCATCGGCGAAAGCGGTGGCTCCGTCTATCGCGAGCGGTATATTGAGCCCGATCCGTTTGGCGGCGAGTATATCGAGCCTTACGATCCTTATGAATACGACCCCTATGCCTACGATCCTTACGAGGAAGAGCAGCGTCTGCGGCGCGAACAGCGCCTGCGTGAACTCGGGCGCTATCCGGGCCGCCGGCCGGACGGTTCTCACGAGTTGAGAGAACCGCCGGCCGTCGCCGCGCCGCAACCCGAGCCGCCGGCTCCGGCAGCCGTGGAGCGGCGGCCTTTGGAGGACCAGGCCACCGCGAGCGTCTCCGGCGAGGATGCGTCCGGCCCGTCGCAGCCTGGCGCGGTCATCGAAATTGATCCGGAGAACCAGCCGCCTTCGATCTCTACGCCGCGTGCCTCATTGGCCGGCGCGAGCGAGGATGTGGCGAAGATCCAGGTTCTCCTGTCGCGGATCGGGGCTTCTCCGGGCGTCATCGACGGCCGCATGGGCGACAATGTCAATAAAGCGATTGCCACCTACCAGACGCTGCGTGGCGAAGCGCTGCGGACCTATGATCCTGCGTCGATCGAGGTCCTTTTGCAGGAGACCGGGGGCGACGCCTTCGTCGACTACGAGATCACCGCGATCGATGCGGCGGGGCCGTTCATTGCTTCTGTGCCTACGGATTACGGTGAAAAGGCACAGATGGAAGCCCTTGGCTATACGTCGGTCGCGGAAATGCTCGCCGAGCGCTTCCACATGGACGAAAACTATCTGCGCGCGCTCAATCCGGGCGTCAATTTCGAGCGTCCTGGGACGCGAATCCGCGTGGCGAGCGTCCCGCGACCGAAACGTGAAGCCGTCGCCCGCATCGTCGCCGACAAGGCGGCCAAGCAGGTGCGTGCCTATGATGCGCGGGGTCGGCTGGTGGTCGCCTATCCGGCGACCATCGGCTCAGAAGCAACGCCATCGCCGAGCGGAACCCACACGGTCGAGCGCATCGCGCTCGACCCGGAATATACCTACAATCCAAAGATCAATTTCCAGCAGGGCAATAATGACCGGGTCCTGCGCATTCCTCCGGGACCGAACGGGCCCGTGGGTACGGTCTGGATTGCCCTGTCGAAGCCGACCTACGGGATCCACGGAACCCCCGAACCGTCCAAGATAGGCAAGACCTATTCCAATGGCTGCATCCGCCTGACCAACTGGGATGCGCAGGAACTGGCCAAGCTCGTCAGCAAGGGCGTCACGGTGGAATTTCAGTGACGCCGGTGCCGACGCGGCGCGCGGGTCACCAGTTCCTCGGGATCAGTCGCTGGCCGCCATTCGCAAGGGTGGCACCGGGTCGCCGTTCAACAGCGCATCGATGCGTTTGCGTTCATAAGTGAAGGCTTCGAGTTCGGCGCCTTCGAGCGAGCGGTTGTTGGGCAGACGCACCCGCATGGGATCGACCTTGGTCCCGTTGACGATCAATTCGTAATGAAGATGGTTGCCGGTCGACAGGCCGGTCGAGCCGACATAGCCGATGACCTGACCCTGGCGAACGCGCGCGCCGGCGACGACACCGTCGGCAAAGGCGTGTTGATGGCTGTAAGAGGAGACGTAGCCATTGGCATGCCGGATCAGCGTCTGCCGGCCATAGCCGCCGGTCCAGCCGGCCTTTTCGACGACGCCATTGCCGGACGCGATGATCGGCGTGCCGCGCGCCGCCGCCCAGTCGACGCCGGTATGGGCGCGGGTATAGCCGAGGATCGGATGCCGCCTGTTGCCGAATCCCGAGGTAAAGCGCCCGTTCGGCACCGGATTGCGCAATAGGAACTGCCGCGCGCTGCGGCCTTCCTCGTCGAAATAATCGAGGGCTCCGTCCTGCATCCGGAAGCGGTAGAAACTGCGCGCCGTGGCACCGAAATGGGCGTTCACATAAAGGAGCTCCGATTCCTCGGTGGCATTGTTCTCGGCGTCGGGATTGGAAAAGAAAAGCTCGATGCGGTCGGTCGGATTGAGGCGCGACTGAAAATCCAGGTCGGCCGCGAGCAGGCGGATCAACTGGCGGGTCATGTCGCGGTTGAGGCCATAGGAATAGGCCGCGCGATAGATCCCGTCATAGACCGTTGGCAAATTGCGTGCCGCGTCGACGACCGGAATCGAGCCTTGCATCGCCATCGAGATCGCCGCGTTGGGCTCGGGTTCGTCGCCGGGCACGAATTGGCCGTTATCGTCGATGGCGACGGTCGTCGTATGCGAAGCCTCTTCATAAAGACTCGCGCGCATGATGCGTGCTTGATCGCCGGCGATTTCGAGGCCGATGCGCAGGACCGAACCGGCCGGCAGGTTCTGGCTGCCGACGAGTTTTGCGATCGCCTCGCCCATGGTGCGGGAAGCGGCATCGTCATACCCTGCTTCTGTGAGTAGGTCCGCGATCGGCTCGTCCCTGCGGACGATGACGATGTCTTCGGCGAATTCCGTACCGGCAACCGGTCCGCGTTCACGCGGTGCGATCGAGACATTTTCCGGGACGACGCGAATGCCGTAATTGGCGAGCACCGTTCCGGCCAAGCCATCGCCGAAGCGTTGCGGATCGATATAATGAAGGGCCGCGACCTGGATGTCGCCGTCGGTCAGGATCGCGCCGATATTGCGCACAACCGTCTCGACTTCCTCGGCCGTCAACTCGCTTCGCGTGTCGTAGATGGCGTCGGCAAGCGGAAAGGCGATCGAGCGCAGGCTGACCTCGCTGTCGACCTTGGCCCCGTAGATCTGGCCCATGCTCGTGGCGGGCGCGGCGGGCGCGTCCTCCCCGAAGACGTCGAGCGGATCGAAGGCGGGGTAGTCGCGCTCCGTGGAATGGCCGGCGGCAAGCGACATGTCGACGTGGACGAAGGGAACGGTGCGCACGATGTCCACATCGTCGTCGCGCTGCACGGTCGAGATCTCCATGCGCCGCCGGTCACTCGTATTGGCCAGAACGCGCGCGCCGACGAGGCGTCCGGTCTTGCTGGCTTCGCCGGCGGCGGCAATGCCGCCGGGCTCGCCGGTCGGGGCCGCGGCTCGCGAGGGGCGATGGACGACGTCGCCGGCATCGAGGGCGGCAAAAAGGGCAACGCCCATCAAAATGCTGGAGGTGATGCCGGTCAGGAAGGTTCCCGAGAGCCAGCGCGCAGAAATTTCGCGCCGGTCGGGCGGGCCGCGCCGGCCGGCGCCGTTAAGCGGCGGTTCTTCTCCGAGTTCGCGTGCGGCCAGTTCGAGGTCGGTCATGCAATCTCTTCAACAAGCGTGCTTCGGCGCGCTGATGTGCAATTGATGGCAGCGACAATTGCCTGCCTGCGCTAATGAAGTCAAACGAACGCACCAAGGCGGATGACGTCTACGATCCGCATGTGGGTGCATTCTGATTCTGGCTCCAATGGGGCCGGAGCAATTCTCGGGCCTCTTTCCGCATGGTGAGTTCTGTTTTATTGAAAAAGGCGGTTTGTGTGTGTTGACATG
>CAZEEC010000034.1:0-18827 GCA_964511105.1 uncultured Mesorhizobium sp. | reverse complement strand
AACCGGCAAGATCGCCTCGAAGAAGGCGGCGCCCAAGCGCATCAAGGGGGCGAAGCCGGTCGGCTATCCCGGCTTTATCGAGCCGCAACTGGCCACCTTGAAACCGGCTGCACCCGAAGGCGATCGCTGGCTGCACGAGATCAAGTTCGACGGATACCGGCTGCAGGCCCACATCAGGGGCGGGAGAATTACGCTTTATACCCGCAGCGGGCTCGACTGGACCGACAAGTTCGGCGATGCCGTGCCGAGCGCGTTCCGCGCGCTGCCGGTCAAGGACGCGATCATCGACGGCGAACTGGTCGTCGAGGGCAATGGCGGCGCTTCGGATTTCTCGGCGCTGCAGGCCGATCTGAGCGAGGGGCGCTCGGACCGCTTCGTCTTTTACGCCTTCGATCTTCTCTATCTCGACGGAAAGGATCTTCGCTCCACGCCTCTGATCGAGCGGAAGAAGGCGCTCGAAACCCTGCTGGTCGATACGCCCGAGGCGCTGCGTTATTCCAGTCATTTCGAGGAGGATGGCGAGATGATCCTGCGCCATGCCTGCCGTCTCAGCCTCGAAGGCATCATCTCGAAGGTGCGGGACGGCCAGTACCGGTCGGGGCGCGGACGCGATTGGGTGAAGTCCAAATGCGCGCAGCGGCAGGAATTCGTGATCGGCGGCTATGTCCCGTCCTCCACGTCGAAAACGGCGGTCGGGTCCCTACTCCTCGGCTATTATGAAAATGGCGATCTGGTCCATGCCGGCCGCGTCGGCACGGGGTTTTCCCGCGCCGTGGCCGAGGACGTCTTCAATCGCTTAAAGGCGATCGAGACCGACACATCGCCCTATGGCGCAAAGCTTTCGGCGGACGCCCGCAGAGGCGCCGTTTTCGTCAAGCCGCAGCTTGTCGCGGAAGTGGAGTTCCGGACCTGGACCGCAGATGGCAGCGTCCGCCATGCCTCCTTTCGCGGCTTGCGCGAGGATAAGCCGGCGAACGAGATCGTGCGTGAAGGCGACGCTGCTGCCAAGAGCAGGGACCGTCCCAAAAGCGCGGTCAAGCTGACGCACCCGGACCGGATCTACTGGAAGGATGCGGGCGTCACCAAGGAGGGGCTGGCGGATTATTACACTCAGGTCTGGCCGTTCATGGCGCCGTTCATCGTCAATCGCCCGCTGGCACTGTTGCGCTGCCCAACGGGCATTTCGGGCCAGTGCTTTTTTCAAAAGCATGCCTGGAAAGGCCAGAGCAAGGAAATCCTGACCGTCCATCAGCATCTCGACGATTCCGACGAGCCGGGGATCGCGATCGACGGGCTCGACGGGCTGATCGGACTCGTGCAGGGCGCGACGCTCGAGATCCACCCCTGGGGGGCTTCGCTCGACACGATCGAAAAGCCGGACATGATCATCATGGACCTCGATCCGGGCGAGGGCGTTTCCTGGGGCCGCGTGATCGAGGCCGCCTTCGAGGTGCGCGAGCGGTTGAAGGCGAAGGGCTTGACCCCGTTCGTGAAGACGTCGGGCGGCAAGGGATTGCATGTCGTTGCGCCCGTCAGGCCAAAGGCCGAGTGGGACGTGGTGAAGGCCTTCACCAAGCAGATCGCCGACGAGATGTCCGCCGACGAGCCCGAGGCCTATGTCGCGACGATCACCAAGTCGAAGCGCAAGGGCAAGATCCTGATCGACTATCTGCGCAATGGACGGGGCATGACGGCGGTGGCGCCCTATTCGACGCGTGCGAGGGAGGGAGCCGCCGTGTCGATGCCGCTTTCCTGGGATGAACTGTCGCCCGACATCGGCCCGAATTATTTCACGGTCAACAACGCGCTCGCTCGGCTTGCCAATCTGGATGCCGACCCCTGGGCCGACTTCCGCAAGGAGGAAGCGGCGATCGGCAGCGACGCAAAGCGCAAGCGGAGCAAGAAATAAGGAACGCGAGTTACGCCTCCGCAGGCCGTGCCAGCCGCCTTTCGCGCATCAGGATGTAAAGACCGGCCGACATGGTGATCGCAATGCCGATTGCCGCCAAGCCGTTGGGAAAGTCGGCGAAGATGATCCAGCCGATCAGGGTCGCGAACGGGATCTCCAGATATTGCACCGGGGCGACGGTGGCGGACGGCGCGAAGCGCAGCGACCACGTCATCAGCAAATGACCCGCGGTGCCAAGCACGCCGATCGCCAGCAGCAACACCATTTCGCCAGCGTCGGGCGCGGCTATCCCGAAGATCGCATTTTCATGATTCCTGGTGAGCAGCAGAATCAAAATCAGGATCGGCGTGCCCATGAAGCCGCTGATGGTCTGCAGCGTCAGCGGGTCACAT
Organism: uncultured Mesorhizobium sp.; assembly: GCA_964511105.1. Taxonomy (GTDB): domain Bacteria; phylum Pseudomonadota; class Alphaproteobacteria; order Rhizobiales; family Rhizobiaceae; genus Aliihoeflea. The sequence continues at coordinate 16,526 of CAZEEC010000034.1, read as the reverse complement.
TCCTTGGCGATCTGCCGGCTGACCAGCATGTAGAACGAGAAGGTGACCGCGACGAGCAATGGCAGGAGAGCGGGAGCACCGACTTCGGCAAAGCTCGGCTGCACCACGAGCAGCGTTCCGACAAAGCCGACGGCGCAAGCCGCGATCCGGCGGCGGCCGACCTCCTCGCCGAGAATAGTGGCGCCGAGCACGAGCATGATGAAGGGCATCACGAAGACGATCGCGATGGCATCCGCCAGTGGCAGATAACGCAACGAGGTGAACATGGCGGCGATGCCGACGATGTGGAGGATCGTGCGCAGGAAGGTGATGCGCAGCAGGCGCGGGCTCATGCGCAGCGACACGCCGGTGGCGAAAATGATCGGCAGGAGGATCACGGCCTGGATCGCGAAGCGCACCGTGACCAGCTGCACCACGGGGATGGTGTCGCCAAGCACCTTGGCTATCGCGTCGCCCAGTGGCGCGATGGCGCAAAAGCCGATCATCAGGAAAATGCCGAGCAGCGGCTGATCTTTGGTCATGCCTGCGCTTAGCCGGCCCAAGGGCTGCCAGCAATGGCGCACGCACATGCCGGCACGTGCCAACCGGTCTAACGTCGCGATTGGCGCTTACATATCGGCCGTCATTCCTGTGCTTGTCACAGGGATGACGGTGGAGACGGCGGCGCCCGCCTGTTCAACGTGGGCGAGTGACATTCACGTATGATGCCGTTATTGGACTGCGCCCAAGAACCATTTGCGCCCCGGCGAATGAGCTAACGCAAGCTCGCCCTTATCTTTTCCTCGCCGCCTTTTCGTTCGCGATGCTCTTCTTCAGCGCGTCCATGATCGACACGACGTTGGAAGGCGTTTCAGGCTCGGGTGCAGATTTCTCTTTCGCAGGTGCCGGCTTCTTCTTTTTCTTCTTTGCGGCGATGATCTTCATGAGTTTGTCCTGGACCGGGTCCTCGACCATTTTCGGGTCCCATTCGGTCGAGCGCTCGTCGATCAGCGTCTTGACGAGCTTCATCAGCCTCGGCTCCGGCTTGTCCTTCTCGATGTCGGCGAAATAGTCCTTGTCGTCGCGCACCTCGTCGCCGTAGCGCAGCGTCCACAAGACTATGCCCTTGCCCCGCGGCTCCAGCATTACCGCCCGCTCGCGACGGTAAAGAACGACGCGCGCAATGCCGACCTTCTTCGTCGCACGCATTGCGTCGCGGATAACGGCAAACGCCTCCTCGCCAACCTTGTCGTCTGGAGCCAGATAATGCGGCTTGTCGAGCCAGACCCAACCGATCGAATCGGCGGGCACGAATTTCTCGATGTCGATCGTCCGCGTGCTTTCCAGCGCAACCGCATCGAGCTCGTCATCCTCGAGCATGACGTGCTGGTCGTCGGCGACCTGGTAGCCCTTGATCTCGTCGTTCTCACCGAGCGGCTTTCCTGTCACCGAATCGACATAGCGACTTTCGATGCGATTGCCGGTCTTGGCGTTGATGGTGTGGAAGTGGATCTTGTTACTGGTCGTCGTGGCGGGCGTCATGGCGATCGGGCATGTCACGAGCGACAGCTTGAGATAGCCCTTCCAGAACGACCGAGGGGCCATCGCACGCTACCTGCGGACAATTTCATGGAAGGAATCCTTGCGGCCCGGGATTTCCTCGGAGACGACCAATGCGAGCTGCTTGTCCTCGAAGATCTGGAACCACTCGTCCCACTCGACGATCTCACGACCTCCCAGCGCAATAGCCGGATCGGCTCCCCGGTCCTGATCCTGATAGGAGGCCTGGTCGAAAACGATCGACAGGACGGGATCGTCGCCGCCGACGGAGGGCGAAGCCTCGCTGATGGCCGGTGAGCCCATGCGGGCCGCGGCCCAGTCGCGGATCTCGTCCCGGTCGGTGAGGGTGCGCGTCGATGCCATTTCAGAAACTCCTGTTATACGCCGGAGAACGCCAGAACCGACCAGGAGTTCCCGCTGGGCTTAAGCGACCTGATGCGAGACGTTCTCCGCGATCTGCCGCTCCATCGCCTTGAGATCGATATAGGCCTTGATCGGCCGATGATCCGAGGCAATGCGGGCGAGTTCGGAATCATGCACTTGGAGCTTGGCGATCAGGTTGGCCGGCGTTCCGAAGATGCGGTCGAGCGCCAGCACCGGATAGCGCGAGGGAAAACTCGGCAGCGCCTGGCTCGGTCCGAAACTTTCGGGCAGGCCGGCCAGAACCGAACGTGCGCCGAGGCGCCATTCGTTCAAATCGCCCACGATCAGCGTCGGCTTGGTGCCGCATTCGGACACTTCGGAAATCAGAGCGTCGATCTGCCTTTTGCGCGAATGGCGCAAGAGACCCAGATGCGCGGCAATCACCCGCAGCATGCCGCTCTTGACCTCCAGGTCAACTACGACCGCCCCGCGCGGCTCGGCACCGGGCAATTTGATGCGCTGGATGTCGCGCACGGCCCCTTCGCGATAGAGCAGGGCATTTCCATGCCAGCCATGGCTGCTCTGCTGCATGGCTACCGGAACGGCCGTCAGACCGAGTTGCTCCTCGATGTGCAGCAGATCGAGCAAGCCGTCACGTGTGCCGAAGCGGCGGTCGGCTTCCTGGATCGCGATGACGTCGGCGCCCAATTCCTCGATGACGGTGGCGGTGCGCAGCGGGTCGAACTTGCCGTCGGTGCCGACACATTTGTGGATGTTGTAGGACGCGACCACCAAATCGGCGGCCTCGCCGGCGCCATCATGCCGCTCGTACACCGTCTGCGCATCGCGCAGATTCGAGATGAGCTTCGAGTTGGCAATTGTCTTGATCCCGCCGATTCGGCCCAAAGCCTTCATCTTCTCTCCCAAGGGGTTCGGTTCAGGATGATTCACTTTAACGTCCGATCCTACGATCCGTTGCCAATAAGCCGTTTTCACGGCGCCGCTTGTCACTCTCGTATATCTAAGAATGGCGCGCGCCACTTTCACTTAAAGATAAGGTGAAGCGAGCCAGACGATCCGATTGCGCAAGCGTTTGAGGAACGGCCGTCCGGAGAGGGTCGCCAGCGTTTCCTCCTGGCCTGTGCGGATACGCTCTTCCAAAAGCCCTTCGATCAGGGCGGCAAAATCCGGATCGAACACCTCGACATCGAACTCGAAATTCAAGCGCAGGCTGCGCGGGTCCATGTTGGATGAGCCGATCATCGACCAGGCGCCGTCCATGGTCAGCAGCTTGGAATGGTCGAAGGGCCCCGCCGAACGCCAGACCCGGCAGCCCGGAGCGATCACTTGGTTCAACTGGGCGGTCATCGCGTGGTCGACAAGGCGCAAATTGTTGGTCGCCGGAATGACGATTTTCACGTTGACGCCGCGGCGGGCGGCGGACGACAGGGCCCCGACGAGTTGCTGGTCGGGGAGAAAATAGGGCGAGGCGATCATCAGACGGTGGCGGGCGACGGCCGCCGCGCCCATGATCAGCGCGTGCATGGCATCAACGTGCCGATCGGGACCTGAATAGATGGCGCGCGCGATCGACGGGCCGGCCGCGGTGGTGGGACCCAGGCTCCAGACCGGCCCATCGAGATGCTCCCTGGCCACGAACAGCCAGTCATGTGCGAAAACGGCGAAGAACTGCGCGACAGCCGGCCCCTTGACGCGGAAATGGAGGTCGCGATGCGGATCGAGATTGTCCGGTGACGACTGGAAGGCCTGGCGGATGTTCATGCCGCCGGTAAAGCCGACATCGCCATCGACGACCATGATCTTACGGTGGTTGCGCAGATTTGCGTAGGGCAGACGAAAGCCGATGACATTGCCCAAAAAGAGCCGATTGGGGATGCCGCCCTCGCGCAGTTGCTGGCGGATTGAAGGGCGGGAATAACGGGCGCCGACCGCATCGATCAAAACGCGCACCTCGACGCCCCGCTTTCGTGCGCGGATCAGCGCGGCCGCGACCGCCCGGCCGGCATCGTCATTGTCGAAGATGTAGGTCGACATCGCGACATGACGCTTGGCCGCGTCGATCGCGGCGATCATCGCGGGATAGGTTTCATCGCCGCCCCGCAATAGCTCGATCTCGTTGCCGGCGGTGAGCCGGAAGGGCGAGAGCCGATCGCCCAGCTTCCTGATCGCTTGAAATCGCGGCTCGGGCGGGATGCGGTCCGCACCGGGATCGAGCGCCTGGCTGGCGATCGCCTGCACCTCCGCGCCGGTCTTGCCGAAGGTGCTGCGCCGAATGCGATTGACGCCGAAGATCGTATAGATGAGCGCGCCCAGAACGGGCGACAGCAGGATGACTCCGACCCAGCCGATAGCGGCACGCACATCGTCCTTGGTCATGGCGGCGTGAATGGCGGCCGGAATGCCGATCGCAAGACCAAGGGTAAAGAGGATATAGGGCCAATAGGACTGAAGCGTTTCGTACATTTTCCTCGGGACGGTTGCGCAAAACGCGATCAGGTTCCAAACGGGGCCTTCGGGTATTCACGTCGCGGTTCATGCTGTCAACGGCGGCTGCATCATGGCGCAAGATGGAGGCGGTGGGGGAAAGATGAAATGGACGCACGCCGCCTGGACGGTCGGCCTGATGGTGCTGTCGGCCGCCATCTTGCTGGTCTGGATCAATCTCGTGCCGCCACGAACCGAGGTCCGCACGCCCATTCCCCATGTGGCGGCGGTTGCCGACCCGGCCTTCCTGCGCACCATGAACGCGATCTTCGACGGCGACATCAAGGGCGGTCACACGATCCAGACGCTGGTCAATGGCGACGAGATCTTCCCACCGATGCTGGAGGCGATCGCGGGCGCTGAAGTCAGCGTCAATTTCGAGACCTATATCTACTGGTCGGGCTCGATCGCGCTGGCCTTCGCCAATGCGCTCGCGGCCAAGGCCGAGGAGGGCGTGCCGGTGCGCGTGCTCGTCGATGCCGTCGGCAGCGCGCCGTTCGATGAAGACATTGTCGCGATCATGACCGATGCCGGCGTCATGTTCGAGCGCTTTCGCCCGGTCCGCTGGTACACGCTCGACCGCATCAACTACCGGACGCATCGCAAGCTGCTGATCGTCGATGGCCGGATCGGCTTTACCGGCGGCGTCGGCATCGGCGACGAATGGCTGGGGGATGCGCGCAATCCGAGCGAATGGCGCGACAATCACTACCGCGTCGAGGGCCCGGTGGTGGCCGACATGCAGGCGGCGCTGGCCGAGAACTGGCTCGAGGCGACCGGCGAGGTCTTGCAGGGCGATGCGTTCTATCCGGAGTTGGAACCCACCGGCGATGTCCTGGCGCAGCACGTCAAATCCTCGCCCAGTGGCGGGGCCAAATCGATGCACCAGATGCTGCTGATGGCGCTCGCGGGCGCCACCGAGAACATCCGCATCGCGATGTCCTATTTCGTGCCCGACGACGTCGCGATCGCGCAACTGATCGAGGCGCGCCAGCGCGGCGTCGAGGTCGACATCATCTTGCCTGGCAAACAGGCGGACGTGCCTCTGGTGCGCCATGGTTCTCGACATCTGTGGGGCGATCTGTTGCAGGCGGGCGTGCGCATCCACGAATACCAGCCGACCATGTATCATCCGAAGGTGCTGATCGTGGACCGGCACTGGTCGACCATCGGCTCGACCAATCTCGACGAGCGCTCGTTCCGGCTGAACGACGAGTCCAACCTCAATGTTTATGACCAAGACTTCGCGCAGACCCAAATCGACATCTTCAACGCTGACCTGGCCTTGTCGCGGCAGGTGACGCTGGAGGAGTGGCAGAACCGCACGGCTTGGCAAAAGATCAAGGACTGGATGTCAGCCCGCTTTCGCACCCAGCTTTAGCCTTGCACACCGGGCCTCGCGAACTGTGGTCTTCTGCGAAGATTAGTGAGAAACGTCACCCACGTGCTTCCGTGGCAGTTTCTCGGCTATCCAGAGCTTTATGAGAGCTTGCCGCGTCACGCCGAGATGCCGGGCTTGCGCGTCGAGATCGTCGACCATCCAAGCCGGAAAATCGACGTTGACCCGCCTCGTTTCCCGGTTCGGACGGCGCGCACTTGACCAGTCCACGGCGGCGCTTACATCCTCGCCCGCGTCGAACGTGCGGTCGAATTCGTCTGTCTTAATCCTGCTCATAGTTTTCAATCTCCTCCGGCCTTGCCCGTCTGCACGAGATCAGCCGAATCCTGTCGCCCCGTGGTGTCCATATAGCTGCCCAATGTTGCCATCGATCAGGCCGATAGCCAGAAAACGCGGCTCACCCCTGGGGGCAGATTTAGAGCGGCTTTGTCATAATTGGAGTCGTAGCGCGGCTGCGGGGCCGCGCACCGCGCTGCGAACGCTGCCGGCAGCCGTGCCTCACGGGTGGAAGTACACGACTTTCACGGCGGGCTTGTGCCTCGACGGAATCGTTGCTCCCTGGCTTCTGGACGGCGCGATGGATGGCGATGCAGCCGGTGCGGCCCTGCGTTATCTCCCGCGTTATTCGCCCGGTTTAAGCGCAAGATGGCTGCAAGGTCCATTCCAGAATTGTAGGACGCCCTCTCCCTCGCGATCGATCGCTTTCAGCCAAAGAATGCGAAAACTTCCTTTGCCATGCCGGTTACGATGCCTAACCGAAATTCTCGAAACCGCTCTAGCGCCGTGCCGAGGCGAAAGTCGCGGTAATGTGGGTTGAGATTGTAGTCGTTTGTAGCTACATCAGGCCACAACATCACTTTCGGGAGCTAGTATCATGGCAGTCGATTCCGTAGTGCGCGCCCGCGTGGACGCCGAAACGAAAGACAGCGCTACCAAGGCGCTTGCGGAGATGGGGCTTTCCGTCTCCGATTATATTCGCATGGCCCTTGTCAGGGTTGCCCGCGACAAGGCCATTCCCTTCCCGGTGAAGGTGCCAAACGCCGAAACCGCCGCGACGGTGGAGAAGACGGCACGCGGGGAGGACGTTCACAAGGCCAAGGATGCGGAGGACCTGTTCAAACAGTTGGGCATTTGAGTGCGGGAGCCATCCTATTCCGGCCAGTTCCGCCGTGATGTGAAGCGAGCGGAAAAGCGCGGCAAGGACATGGCGAAGCTGCGCCATGTCCTGCATTTGTTGATCGAGGAAGCGCCCTTACCGGCGCGGCTGCGCGACCATCCATTGAAACATAACTGGACCGGCTATCGCGATCTGCACATAGAGCCGGACTGGGTACTGATCTACAAGGTTGATTCCACCAGCGTTCATTTCGAGCGCACCGGCACACATTCCGATCTGTTTCGCGAGTAGGGCAGGGCCGAATTTCGTGGGTGCCGGCACCCACGCCGAATTGACTGAGTGATTAAGCACGGCCTCCAGACTAGCCGCCTCTAATCGCATGCGTGTCCAACAATCGCAGCCTACCCGCCCCAACTGTCCTGCAGCACACGCAGCCAGTTGCCGAAGCAGATCTGGTCGATCTCTTGCGCGGAATAGCCATGGGTGCGCATGGCGTCGACGAGCCGCGGGAGGCCGGCCGCGTCGCCGATGACTTGCGGGATCATGGCGCCGTCGAAGTCCGAGCCGAGGCCGACGCAGTCGATGCCTGCCTTGTCGACCATGTGGTCGAGATGGCGCAGGATCACTTCGAACGGGATGTCTGTGTTCATGCGCCCGTCCGGCCGCAGGAAAGCAGCCGCATAGTTCAATCCGGCCATGCCGCGCGTGTCGCCGATCGCTTTCAACTGCTCGTCGGTCAGATTGCGGGCATGCGGGGACACGGCATGGGCGTTCGAATGCGACGCGACCAGCGGAGCGCTGCTAAGTTCGGCCGTGTCCCAGAAGCCTTTTTCGGTGATGTGCGACAGGTCGATGACGATCTTCAGCGCGTTGCACCGGCGCACGAGTTCGCGGCCGAGATCGGTCAGACCCGGCCCCGTATCGGGCGAGGAGGGAAAGCGGAACGGCACGCCATGGCCGAAAATGTTCGAGCGGCTCCAGACCGGCCCGATCGAGCGCAGGCCCGCCTGGTAGAGCACGTCCAGGTTGTGAAAGTCAGCGTCGATCGCCTCCGCGCCCTCGATGTGCAGGATCGCGGCGATATTGCCGGCCTCAGCGGTCGCGGCGATTTCGCCAGCGGTCCGGCACACCTTGAAGCGGCCTTCAGAGGCAGCTTCGATGCGAAAGAGGAGCGCTGCCATCGCCATGGTCTCGGCAAGCGCTGCATCCAACGCACATCGCGCAGCCTCCGGCACGTCATATTGCGGCTGGCTCATCAACTGGCTGGCGTCCAGGCTTCTGCCGGGCGAGGGCACGAAGATGGCGAACAGCCCCGCGCGAAACCCGCCTTGGAGCGCCCGCGGCAGGTCGAGTTGTCCGCCCGCGCCGCCATCGAGGAAATCGGCGACCGGATCGCCGGAATTGCGCAGACGAAGGCGCAGGAGGACGTCATTGTGACCGTCGAAGACCGGCGTGATGTTTGGCATCGGGATTCCTGTGCGGACGGGTTGGTTTGGCGAGGCTCTTGGTAGCCTCCATCGGCGCGCGCGTATAGACGCTTTGCCTGTTGGTTTAGGAGCGTCGCCTCAATGACACCTGCAGTGATCGCCATCGTGCTCGCCTCGGCGCTGATGCATGCCGCCTGGAACGCCGTCCTGCGGTTTCGCGGCGACCGCATGGCGCTGATGACGATGCTGGCGACGATGAGCGCGCTGATCGCGCTGCCGGGTCTCTTTTTCGTGGATTTTCCAAGAGCGGAAGCCTGGCCGTGGCTGATGCTCTCCGTCGGCCTTCATCTCGGCTATAACGTGTTTCTCGCCAATGCCTATGCGCATGGCGAACTCGGCAAGATCTATCCGCTGGCGCGCGGTACCGCTCCCATGCTGACGCTGGGGGCGAGCCTGCTCCTGCTCGGCGAGGATATTTCGCCCGTTGCCGCTGCCGGCGTTCTGGTGCTCGGCATGGGCATTTTGACACTGGCGCTCGATGGCGGGCCGCAGGCGCTGATGGCGTCGCGACGAGGCCTCGCCTTCACGCTCGTCACCTCGCTGTTCATCACCGGTTATACGCTGTCGGACGGCGTTGGCGCGCGGGCCGCACAGGACCCGCATGCTTATGTCCTGTGGCTTTTCGTGCTTGACGGAATTCCGCTTCTGGCCTGGGCCCTGTTGCGGCAGGGCAGGGCGACCGGGCGGATGATCGCGCAGAACTGGAAGCCGGGCATCGTGGCGGGCACGCTGTCCCTTGGCGCCTATTGGATCGCGATCTGGGCCTTCACCGTCGCGCCGATCGCGCTCGTCGCGGCACTGCGCGAGACCAGCGTCATCTTCGCCGTCATCATCGGCGTTCTGTTCCTGAAGGAAAAGGTCAAGGCGGTGCGCATCCTGGCCGTCGCCATCGTCATGGCCGGCCTCGTCTTGATGCGGTTTTGAAAGCAGAGGAGGGGCGGCCCCGGCCGCCCCCGTTCTTCGAGCCTACCAGGCGCTGATGATCGATCCCTGGAAGGTTTCGTCGACGAACGCCTTGACCTCGTCATTGTGATAGGCGGCGAGCAGCTTTGCCACCCATTCGGCGTCCCTGTCCGCCTCGCGCACGGCGATCAAATTGACGTAGGGCGCGTCGGCCTCTTCGCGCAGGATCGAGTCCTCGGACGGACTGAGACCGACTTCGATCGCATAATTGGTGTTGATCGCCGACGCGTCGGTATCGGCCAGCGAGCGGGGAAGTTGAGCCGCGTCAAGTTCGATGAAGCTGAAGTTCTTCGGATTGTCGGTGATGTCGGCCAAGGTGACGTTCACCCCCTTGGATTCATCAACCGCGATCGCACCCGAACTGGCGACGAGAAGCAAAGCACGCCCGCCATTGGTCGGATCGTTCGGGATGCCGATCGTCGCGCCTTCCGGCAAGGCATCGAAGCTTTCGTGCTTGTCGGAATAGATGCCCATCGGGAAGTTGACGGTAAAGGCAACGTCGACAATCTCGAAGCCGCGGTCGCGGACCTGGTTGTCGAGATAGGGCTTGTGCTGGAACGAGTTGGCGTGCAACTCGCCGTCGTTGAGGGCCTGGTTCGGCACGACATAATCGGAAAATTCGAGGATCTCGATCTGGAGGTCGTCGGCGGCCGCGATTTCCTTCACCTTCTCCATGATCTGTGCGTGTGGGCCAGGTGTCACGCCGATCCTGATTTCTTCGGCGAATGCAGAGCCGGCAAGAGCGGTTCCGAGCGCGGCTGCGAGGGCAAGTTTTTTCAGCATTTCAAGACATCTCCATTGGGAACAAAAGGCAATCACCGCGGCCGGGCGCGTTTGTCGAAATGGCGGGCGAGGCGGTCGCCGGCCGACTGGACCAACTGCACGAGCACGATCAGGACGACGACAACGGCGAGCATCACGTCGGGCATGAAGCGCTGATAGCCGTAGCGGATGCCAAGGTCGCCCAAGCCACCGCCGCCGACCGCGCCGACCATGGCCGAATAGCCGATCAGGCTGACGATCGTCAGAGTGAGGCCGAGCGTGATGCCGGGACGAGCCTCGGCCATCAGCACCTTCCAGACGATCTGGAACGGCGAGGCGCCCATGGCGCGCGCCGTCTCGATCAAACCCGGATCGACCTCGCGGATCGCCGATTCCACCAGCCGTGCGACGAAGGGAATGGTCGCGATGGTCAGCGGCACGATCGCCGCCGTCGTGCCGATCGAGGTGCCGGCCACAAGCCGCGTGAAGGGGATGATGGCGACGACCAGGATGATGAAGGGCGTCGAGCGCGTCGCGTTGACGACGGCGCCGATCACCCGGTTCGCCACCGGCGCCTGGAAGAGTTCGCCGCGTCCCGACGTTGCCAGGAAGACGCCGAGCGGGATGCCGATCGCCGAGCCGATCACGGCCGAGACGGCGACCATGTGAATTGTCTGCCAGGTGGCGCGGACGATGAGCCAGGCAATATCAGGCGACATAGCCAAGAACCTCCGTGGTCAGGCCGAGGCCGGCAAGGAAGGAACGGGTATCGGAAATGCGGGTGGCGTCGCCCTTGAAGGACACGATCAGGGTGCCGAAAGGATAACCCGCGATCTCATCGACCGCGCCGCCCAGAATGTTGACTTCCAGGCCCATTTCCTTCGACAAGCGCGAGAGCACCGGATCGGTCGCATGGGTGCCGGTGAAGACGACCCTCAACACGACCTCGCTGTCAGGCGTTCGTGTCTCCGTCAGCCGCGCGGCGACAAAGGCGGGGACGTTCATGCCGGGCACGCCCGCCAGCAGCGCCCGCGTCGTCTCATGCCGCGGACGGGTGAATACGTCGAAGGTGGTGCCGCTTTCGACGATGCGGCCGCGCTCGATCACGGCCACATGGTCGGCGATTGATTTCACCACCTCCATCTCGTGGGTGATGAGGATGATCGTCAGACCCAATTCCTGGTTGATGCGGCGCAACAGCGCCAACACCGACAGCGTCGTTTCCGGATCGAGCGCCGACGTCGCTTCGTCCGACAAGAGGAGCTTGGGCTGCGTGGCGAGTGCCCGGGCGATGCCGACGCGCTGCTTTTGGCCGCCGGACAGTTCGGAAGGGTACCGGTTGCGTTTGTCCGCGAGGCCGACGAGGTCCAGCAGCGGCGCGACCCGCGCCTCGACTTCCTTGCGCGACAAGCCGGCGATCTCGAGCGGGAGCGCGATATTGTTGAAGACGGTGCGCGAGGAGAGCAAGTTGAAATGCTGGAAGATCATGCCGATCCGCCGGCGCGTGTCGCGCAGCGCTTTTTCACCGAGCGGGGCAATATCCGTGCCCTCGACCACAACCTTGCCGCTCGTCGGCTTTTCGAGCCCGTTGACGAGGCGGATCAAGGTCGACTTACCCGCGCCCGAGCGGCCGATAATCGCCGTGACCGATCCACGCGGCGCGGCAAGGTCTATGCCGTCAAGCGCAACCACCTCGCCGGAGGCGCGGCTGGCCGGGAAGCGCTTCGAGACAGCTTCAAACCGGACGATCGCGTCGAGCGCGACGGCGTCGCCTGAAACGAGATGTCGAGGCATCACATTCATGCCGGGCGTCTTTCCGCGATCGTGGAGGTCATCATCCTTGCCTTTTCGGTGCGCCACGCTTCCTCCCCAAGCTGTGCTCAAAGCTTTCAGCTAGTCAGTCAGCGCGACGCCGACAATGTGCAAATTAGAGACGCTGTGTAGAGGTTTTTCATGCCAAGTTGGACGAAGGGTGCGGAAAAACATTTCCGGCGAGCGGCGCGATTTGCCGCATGAGGCATTTCTTTGCGGGACATCCTGTCCGGTGCTATGCGGAAGCGGTCTTTCGGGAGAGGAATCCATGAAATTGTTCAAGTCGCTCGCCCTTGCCGCCATTCTTGCCGCCGGCCTCTCGTCCCAGGTCTCTGCCCATGGCTATGAACTGGGCGAGCTCGAAATCGGCCATCCCTGGTCGCGCGAGACGCCGGATGGCGCGCGCGTCGCGGCGGGCTATGCCACGATCACCAACAAGGGTGCGGAGGCCGATCGTCTCGTCGAGGTGCGCTCGGATATCTCCGCGTCCGTCGAAATCCACGAGATGGCCATCGACGACAATGGCGTCATGACCATGCGGCCGCTCGCTGACGGGCTTGACGTTCCCGCCGGCGCGGAAGTGAAGCTCGAGCCCGGTTCCTTCCACATCATGTTCATCAATCCGGACGCGAGCTTCAAGGAAGGCGAGCGCTTCAACGGCACGCTGGTCTTCGAGAGCGCGGGCGAAATCGACGTCGAGTTCGCGGTCGAAGCGATGGGCGGCGCTGCCGACACCCACGACCATTCCGGACATTGATGGCCTGCTGCCCTCTCGCGACGAGGGCAGCGCGATCCGCACCTATTTCGTGACGACGGCGCGCAGCATCCAGACGATCTTCTCGTGATAGGTCATCCGGCCGACCAGCATGTCGTGGGAGACGAAGTCCTCGGCTTCCTCGGCCTGTTCGGCGGCGTCACGCATCTTGCGGGTCGCAGCCTCATGGCCCTCGATCAGATCCGCGACCATGTCGTGAGCGGACATCGACTCCGATCCGAGTTCGACGACGATGTCGGAGCCCTTGTTGCCGGCCACGGGCGCGCGATAGCCCAGCGCGCGGATGCGCTCGGCCAGTTCGTCGGTCGCCTTGAAGAGGTCGTTATACTGCTCTTCCGTCATGACATGGATCGAGTGAAAAAGCGGCCCGACCACGTTCCAATGGTAGATGTGGGTCTTGACCAGTAGCGCGTAAGTGTCGGCCAAAATGGCTGACAGGCTCTCGGCCACCGCCTTGCGGGCATTGTCGCTGATGCCGGTATTGACCTTTACGTCCTTGGTCTTCGGATCGAGGATCTGGGCGCTCTTGGCCATGGGTATGCTCCTGATGCTGGAAACGCGTTGAAGGGGCGGACGACGCCGCTTTCCCCATCAACAGTTCTCCAGCCGAAAACGTTCCAGACGCCCACGCCTTTGCCTCTTTCGCTCTTGACATGCGTGATGGCAATTTATGTTGCAGAGCAGACCTAAACCCCGCGGAGACCCGAATGGAAACCTGGCTGCCCTTTCTCGCCGGTCTGGTCATGCTCGTGATCGGCGGCGAACTGCTCGTGCGCGGCGCCGTCAACGTCGCCAGCAATCTGGGCATTTCGCCATTGGTCATCGGCTTGACGCTGGTGGGCTTCGGCACGTCGACACCGGAATTGGTCACCTCGGTCCAGGCGGCGCTCAGTGGCTCGCCGGGAATCGCCTATGGCAATATCGTCGGTTCCAACACCGCCAATATCCTGCTCATTCTCGGCGTGGCGGCGATCGTCACGCCGATCGCCGTCGCATCGGCCACGCTCAGGCGCGACGGCGCGGTCATGGTTGCCGCGGCGGTGATCTTTTCGATCCTGGCGCTCACCGTGCCGCTTGGCCGCATGGTCGGTGTCGTCTTCGTCGGCGCCCTCATCCTCTATATATTCCTAGCCTTTCGGCAGGAGAGCGGGGAGGCCGTCGATCATGGGGCGGTGCATGAGAAATCGGCGGCGATGCAGGGCGTCGATCCCGAATTGCGGACCCCTGCGAAAAGCCGGAAGTCGACGGCGCTCGGCCTCGCCACCTCCCTCGTCGGTCTCGCGATCGTTGTCGGCGGCGGCTATTTTCTGGTCAATGCCGCGATCGAGATTGCTCGATCCTACGATATTTCGGAGACGGTGATCGGTCTGACCATCGTGGCGGTGGGCACGTCGATGCCGGAACTGGTGACCTCCCTCGTTGCCGCGATCCGCAAGCAGGCCGACGTCGCCTTCGGCAACATCATCGGATCGAACATCTACAACATCCTTGCCATTGGCGGCGCGACGGCGCTGATCGCGCCGAGCGAGGTTCCCCGCGAGATCGCCACCTTCGACAATTTCATCATGATCGGGGCATCGCTTCTGATCGTGGTGCTCGCTTATACGGGCCGCAGGATAACGCGTCGGGAGGGGACTTTGTTGCTTGCCGGCTATGTCGCCTATCTCGTCGTGCTGTGGCCGACGACGGGATCAAGCTAAACTCTCGTTGGAGGTTGAGCCTGACCGACGAGATGCTATAAGGCCCCCTGTTTTGCCGATGCAGGTTTCATCTGCTGGTTGAAGAGGACGCCATGATGGACGACGGCCTCTTCCAAGTGGGGATGGGCCCAGTCCGACTGGACGCCACCCGAACGGAAGATCATTCAAGTGCGCGGCCTGAAACGGCGCGCCGCCCTGGCGCGCGAAATTTCGTGCACCATCTTGAGGGGAACAGCGCCGGGGCGCTGTCGACTTCGGCATAGGTCCGGCGCCCGTCCTCCTCGCGTGAGGAGGACGCTTCATCTTCCAACCGCAGCTCGCCCGCTGCGATTTTCCCACAACAATTCCGGCTGGAGCCGGTCCCGCACTAACGGTAAAGCCATGTCCAATCAGACCAACCTTCGCACGCCCTACTACCTGATCGACAGGGGCAAGCTGCTTGCCAACATGCAGAAGATCGAGCGTGTGCGCGAGCAGTCCGGCGCGAAGGCGTTGCTGGCGCTCAAATGCTTCGCGACCTGGTCGGTGTTCGACCTGATGCGCGTGCATATGGACGGCACGACCTCGTCGTCCCTCAACGAGGTGCGGCTCGGGCGCGAGAAGTTCGGCGGCGAGACGCACGCCTATAGCGTTGCCTGGGCGGATCACGAGGTCGACGAGGCCATCTCCTACGCCGACAAGATCATCTTCAATTCGATCGGCCAGTTGGAACGCTTCGGTGAAAATGCGTCCGGGATCACGCGCGGCCTGCGGCTCAATCCGGGCGTTTCGTCGTCGAGCTTCGACCTTGCCGATCCCGCGCGTCCGTTCAGCCGGCTCGGCGAATGGGACGCCGCCAAGGTGCTGCCGGTGATGGACCGGATCAGCGGCTTCATGATCCACAACAATTGCGAGAACGAGGATTTTTCGCTGTTCGACCGCATGCTCGGCCAGATCGAGGACCGTTTCGGCGACCTTTTGAAGCGCGCCGAATGGGTCAGCCTCGGCGGCGGCATCCACTTCACCGGTGACGGTTATCCGCTCGACGCGTTCTGCGCCCGGCTGAAGCGGTTTTCCGAGCGGTTCGGCGTGCAGGTCTATCTCGAGCCGGGCGAGGCGTCGATCACCGGTACGACGACGCTCGAGGTGACCGTGCTCGATACGCTCTTCAACGGCAAGCATCTGGCGGTCGTGGATTCGTCCATCGAGGCGCATATGCTCGACCTCCTGATCTATCGCGAGAGCGCCAGGATCGAGCCCAACGAGGGGGACCACGAGATCATGGTCTGCGGCAAGTCCTGCCTGGCGGGCGACGTGTTCGGCACCTTCCGCTTCCCTGAGCCGCTCAAGATCGGCGACCGCATTTCCGTGCAGGACGCGGCCGGTTACACGATGGTCAAGAAGAACTGGTTCAATGGCGTGGCCATGCCGTCGATCGCGATCCGCGAGCTCGACGGCTCGGTCACCAAGGTGCGCGAATTCAGCTACGAGGATTTCGAAAGCAGCCTCTCCTGAGGCTCAACCTTCATCACAACACGGAGCATCCCCTCAGACATGAAAAAGAACGTCCTCATCATCGGCGCCGGCGGCGTGGCGCAGGTCGTGGCGCACAAATGCGCGCAGAACAACGACGTGCTCGGCGACATCCATATCGCGTCGCGCACGGTTGCAAAGTGTGAGGCGATCGTCGCCTCCATCCACGAGAAGAAGGCTCTCAAGGTGGATGGCAGGGTCGAGGCGCATGCGCTCGACGCGATGGATGTGGACGCGACGAAGGCGCTGATCGAAAGGACGGGCGCGCAGATCGTCCTCAATGTCGGCTCGGCCTTCCTCAACATGTCGGTCCTGTCGGCCTGCATCGCAACGGGCGCGGCCTATATCGATACGGCGATCCACGAGGATCCGCTGAAGATCTGCGAGACGCCGCCCTGGTACGCCAATTACGAATGGAAGCGCCGCGAGGAAGTCGAGAAGGCCGGGATTACCGCCTTGTTGGGCGCCGGTTTCGATCCGGGCGTCGTCAACGCCTATGCAAAGCTCGCCTATGACGAATATCTCGACCGCGTCGACTCGATCGACATCATCGACATCAATGCGGGCAGCCACGGCCGCTATTTCGCGACCA
>CAZEEC010000033.1:0-19097 GCA_964511105.1 uncultured Mesorhizobium sp. | reverse complement strand
CTGGACGGTCTCGACCAGATCCTCCGCACCGACAATATCGGCGCCAGCGGCCTTGGCTTCCTCGGCCTTGTCGCCCCTTGCGAAAACGGCAACCCGCACGGTGCGACCGGTGCCATTCGGCAGGTTGACGACGCCGCGGACCATCTGATCGGCATGGCGCGGATCGACGCCGAGATTCATCGCGACTTCAATCGTCTCATCGAACTTGGCCGACGCACGGTCCTTCAGAAACACCAGCGCTTCCGACAGATCGTATTGCTTGTTGGGGTCCAACCCCTCGCGCGCCTTTGTGATGCGCTTTGCTGTCTTCTTCGCCATGATCAGCCCACCACTTCCAGGCCCATGGAGCGGGCGGAACCCTCAACCATGGCCATTGCCGCCTCAACGTTATGCGCGTTGAGATCCGTCATCTTTGCCTCGGCGATCTCACGCACCTTGTCGCGCGAAATCGTGGCCGCAACCGACTTGCCAGGTTCCTTCGAACCTGACTTCAGATTGACGGCCTTCTTCAGGAAAAAGGTCACCGGCGGCGTCTTCATCGTGAAGGTGAAGGACTTGTCTTGGTAATAGGTAATCACGACGGGGATGGGCGAACCCTTCTCCATCTCCTGGCTCTGCGCGTTGAACGCCTTACAGAATTCCATGATGTTGATGCCACGCTGGCCAAGTGCTGGTCCGATCGGGGGCGAGGGAGTCGCCGACCCGGCGGGTACCTGAAGCTTGAGCTGGCCTGCAATCTTCTTAGCCATACTTCATCTGCCTTTCTCAATTGCCGGGTAAACCGGCGTTGCGTGCAGTCGGGTGGTCCGGATCTCAACGGCCGGCCAGGCCGCCTCACCTTCCACCTGCGACGGGCCACGAGATGGCCCGACCTCGATCAGACCTTCTCGACCTGACCGAATTCGAGATCGACGGGCACTGCGCGCCCGAAGATCGAAACTTCCACCTTGAGGCGCGAGCGCTCCTCTTCGACTTCCTGAACCAGGCCGTTGAAGGATGCAAACGGTCCGTCCGATACGCGCACCTGCTCTCCGATCTCGAAGGTGACGGAAGGCTTCGGGCGCTCGACGCCTTCCTGGACCTGGTTGAGGATACGATTGGCCTCGGCCTCGGAAATCGGCACCGGCTTCGCCGTCGTGCGATCTTCACCCAAAAACCCGGTCACGCGCGGCGTATTCTTGACAAGGCTGATCACCGCGTCCGTGAGATTGGCCTTCACCAAGACATAGCCAGGAAAGAATTTTCGCTCCGCATCGACCTTCTTGCCGCGGCGAATTTCGATAACCTTCTCTGTTGGAACGACGATCTGCTCGATCTGCTCGCTCAGACCCTTCTGCCTGGCCTTGTGCTCGATATCCTCGGCGACCTTCTTTTCGAAGTTCGAGTAAGCGTGGACGATGTACCACCGCGCAGTCATATTAAATGGCTCTCCAAGTTGGCGGATTTAGCGGGCAATCCCGAGGATCAGTTCGATGCCCCACGCCATTGCCTGATCGGCAACGAAAAAGAAGACAGACGCGATCATAGCAAAGATCAGAACCATAACCGTCGAGATCAGGGTTTCGCGCCGCGAGGGCCACGTCACCTTTGACGTTTCCGTCCGCACCTGTTGAAGAAAAGTAAATGGATTCGTGATCCTGGATGCCATCTGCCGCTCATCTTCTTGTCAGGCCTAACGCGTGAACCGCCGCGCCATTCCCTTTATCTCGAACAGTCTCGCCTGCGCATCCACCGGTCCGCCGAAACCGAGGTCAGACACACGTCAGAAGGCATTGCCCATGCAATTCAGGCGCGTAAAGCCGTATTTCGGCTCCACGCACCGCGTGTTCGTCGGCTGTAGATAGAGGCGATTCCCCGCCGATGCAAGTGCTTTGTTCCAAACGCAATGAGGGAAGACCTGGCAGGGGCAGCAGGGCTCGAACCCGCGACCTGCGGTTTTGGAGACCGCCGCTCTACCAACTGAGCTATACCCCTTCAGGCTGGTGGCTTCTCCCACAACTTCCCGCGCTTTTCAAGCATCCGATGCGGTGGGAAGCATTTTAGTCGTCCCTGCCCGAGAGAGGCACGGTCGACCGCGAGATGGCCGCGAAGGTCGCATTGAGCGTCGATTCGAACCACAGCGCCTTGTCCACACTCGCCTTCAAATTATCGCAGACGATACTCTTCGTCAGTTCCCAAAGAATGCAAACACGATTTGCCTTGGGACCATAATGCTCGATCAGTCTAGACCGTTCGACGACATGCTGAAGAACCGCTTCATTTTGTCGATCAGCCCGGCAGGCTGGATCGCATCTTGCACAGCCTGTTCGAGTTGGATCTGGTCGAACGGCTTCGACAGCTTCGGCAAATTCAACACATTGCCCTCGGGCAGTTCGGCATAACCGGTCGCCATCAGGATCGGCATGTTCGGCCACTCGTCGCGGACGACCTTTGCGAATTCCATACCAGTCATTCGCGGCATCGCATGATCCGTGACGATGAGGTCAAAGTCCTGGCCGCTTCGCATGATCTCGAGCGCCTTGTCGGCGGAGATCGCTTCCGTCACCGTATGGCCCAGATCTTCGAGCATCGCCACCGTGTTCATGAGAACGAGAGCATCGTCATCGATCGCAAGGACGTTGAGGCGCTGACAGTCCGATGGTGGCGCTGCTTCTTGCGATAGAACCGGCGCGTGTCGCTCATTATCACCCTGAGCCAATGGGAGCCAGATCTCGATCGTCGTGCCGTGACCTTGCCGGCTGGTCACCGTCAATCGGCCGCCCGATTGAGCAACGAAGCCTTGAACCATCGAGAGGCCAAGGCCAGTTCCTTTGCCGACGCCCTTGGTAGTGAAGAACGGCTCCGTCGCACGGGTGATGGTGTCCTCATCCATCCCTTCACCACTGTCGCTGATAGACAGGCAGACATATCGACCAGCAGGCAAGCCCGCGTCACCTCCATCGGCATCCCTCTCCTCAGCCGTTATCTGTAAATCTCCTCCTTCCGGCATAGCGTCGCGCGCATTGACGACGAGATTCAGGAGTGCCGTTTCCAACTGATTGGGATCCGACAGAACGTGCGGGAGAGTGGGCGGGAAGCTCGTTTGCACACGTATCGTAGGTCCCAAGGAACGCTGCACAAGATCGCTCATGCCGCCAACCAATTCTGCCAAATCGACAGGCCTTCTCTCAAGATCCTGCCGCCTTGCAAAAGCCAGCATGCGCTGCGTCAAAGATGCACCGCGCTTAGCCGCATGCGTTGCGTTGTCGACGAGCGAAATCAGCTTCGGATCCTGAGGCATGCGCTTGCGCAGAAGTTCGAGACTACCGAGGACGACCATCAGGAGATTGTTGAAATCATGCGCGACACCGCCCGTTAGCTGTCCGATCGCTTCCATCTTTTGCGATTGGAACAATGCCTCGCGTGCTTCCTCCAGGGCGCGTTGCGTCTCTCGACGTTCAGTGATGTCGCGCGTCACCTTGGCGTATCCGATCACGCGGCCGGAATCGTCCTTGATCGCGTCGATCACGACATGCGCCCAAAAATGCGAGCCGTCTTTGCGCACACGCCACGCTTCCTTCTCGAAGCGCCCAGTCTCTCGTGCGATTTTCAGCCCCTGTTCAGGCTCACCTGCACTGCGTTCGGCCTCACGGTAAAAACGGGAAAAATGGTTGCCGATGATCTCCTCAGGCCGATAGCCCTTGATCCTTTGCGCACCGGAATTCCAGCTGATGATGCGGCCATCGGCGTCCAACATATAGATCGCATAATCCGTTACGCCCTGCACCAGGAGACTGAACTGTTCCTCGCTGCGTTGGAGAGCCTCTTCAGCGGCCTTGCGCTCGCTGAGATCGCGTGTGATCTTCGCATATCCGATAAGTTGCCCGTCGGGCGAGCGTATCGGATCGATGATCGCGTGGGTCCAGAAATGGGTGCCATCCTTTCGCAACCGCCACCCTTCCGATTCATAGCGACCCTCGGTCGCAGCAATGGCAAGGGCTCGTTCCGGCGCTCCAGCCGCACGGTCTTCCGGCGTGTAGAAACGGGAAAAAGGGTGTCCGATGATTTCTGCCGGCTTATAGCCCTTGAACCTCTCGGCCCCCGCATTCCAACTTATCACGATACCCGACGGATCGAGCATGTAGATAGCGTAGTCCGTGATCGACTCGACCAAGATCCGATATCGGCCTTCATCGATCGAAGGCACCGTCGGCGATTCCGAATTCCTCATAGGTCCCCTGCACTTGAACACTGCATCTCGTGCAACCCCTTTGAACGCACATAAAGACAATCGGTTCCGCGTTAATCTGAAGGGCTTGTCTAGCCAGTCGTTTCAAAGCCATGCAACGAGAGTTGAGTGCAGTCAATGACAGGTTCAGATTGCGTTTTGACCGGCCCTCCCTCTTTTCCGGCTGCCTTGCGCACGGCGCGACGCGCGCTAGCTACCGGGGTCAACAGGAAGGGGATTGAATTGAGCAGCACAGGAAAGACAGACATCAACCATGAGCGCCTGAGGAAGGTCGTCGACGGCATCGCGGTGGAGCTTGCAAAAACTAGCGATTGGGGCAAGGCTTCCAGTTACATTCCGGAGCTTGCCGAGGTCGACACGAAGCAGTTCGGCATCGCCGTTCTTACCCGGGACAACCAGATGATCGCGGCGGGTGCATCCGAAACCCAGTTCTCGATCCAGAGCATCTCTAAGGTCTTCGCACTGACGCTGGCCCTCAAAAAACATGGCGACAAGGTGTGGAAACGGGTCGGTCGGGAACCGTCGGGGGACCCATTCAACTCGATCGTCGACCTAGAGCGCCATAAGGGCATTCCGCGCAATCCCTTCATCAATCCAGGAGCCCTCGTCATCGACGACATGCTGCTCGAAGGTAAAACGGGAAACGATATCCCGGATACGGTGCGAGATTTCATCGCACAGATGATCGGCGACGACGAGATCGGTATCGACGAAAAGGTGGTCAAATCCGAGCAGGACACCGGCTATACAAATAAAGCGCTGGCCAATCTGGCTAAGTCGTTCGGCAATCTGGAAAGCGAAGTCGACGATGTGATGCGCATCTATGTGCGCCAGTGCGCGGTGGCCCTGTCCTGCCAGCAATTGGCGCGCGCGGGTCGCTATCTGATGCTCGACCGGGAGGATCTCGAAAGAAAGGTGACAAAGGCCGACGCCGAGCGCGCACGGCGAGTGGCGGCGATCATGCTGACCTGCGGCCAATATGATGGGTCGGGAGACTTTGCCTATCGCGTCGGGTTGCCAGCCAAAAGCGGCGTGGGCGGCGGCATCCTGGCCATCGTGCCAAATACCGCATCTGTCGCGGTCTGGTCGCCCGGCCTCGACGGCAACGGCAATTCTCTTGTTGGGACGCTGGCGCTTGAACGGTTGTCGCAGCGTATGGACTGGTCGATCTTCGGTGCCATTCGCCGCATCTGACCCCTCATTGCGCACCCTAACCGGGACTCCAGTCAGCTAAGCTCAGGGTCTACAGGGTAGTGTGTGTGGGCGCCTCATATCCAAGGTTCCACTTCCTCCTCATCGAAACCAACGGGCGAGAATCCCATGCGCTGGTATAGCTGCAGCGCACGAGGGCTATCGAGCGTGTTGGTGTGGATCGTCACCTTTTCCGGTTCATGGTCCCAAGCCGCATGGATCGCTTCGGACAGAAAGAACCCGGCCAAACCCCGCCCCTGATAATCCGGTGTCAGGCCGAAATAGAGGATTTCGATTTCTGCCGAAGCGCTGCCGAGATTGAGTTCGGCGAAACCGGCCGGACAGCCGTCGACATAGAGGATATCGATCTGCGTCGTCGGCGCATGGATTTGTGCCGCCAGATCCACATCGATTAGCTCGCGGCGCAGCCACCAGTGATGCGGCTTGCCGACCTCGCGATAAAGATAGCGATAGAAGGTCAGCGGAATGCCGCGGGCACGCATCAAGCCCACGCGCTGCCCATGCGGCATTGCGGTGCGGTCCTGTGGCCTCTCAAGCATTTCAAGGCGAGTGATGCGGGCCTTAAGCCTCACCATCACGATCCTGTTTCCACCGGGGTTTCGGCACGCCCGCCCCATTCGGTCCACGATCCGTCATAGAGCTTGCTATTCGTGTGGCCGATCGATTCCAAAGCAAGCGTGATGACAGCTGCCGTGATTCCGGACCCGCAACTGGTCACGATCGGGCGGTTTTCATCGAGGCGCGAATCAAGAAGGTCGCGCAACTCTTTGGTTGGGAGAAGCTTCCCCTCCCTCGATAGACTGGACGCCGGAACGTTGACGGCACCGGGCATATGACCTGCCCGGACGCCCTTGCGTGGCTCCGGATCGGTTCCGGCAAAGCGGCCCGCCGGTCGTGCGTCGGCGATCTGCCACGAGCCGTCCTGAACGTAGCGAAGCATCTCTTCGAGCGTTGCCAAGCGGTCGGCGTCGAAGTCGGTCTTAAAGAAGCTGGGCGCAATCTTCGTCACCTCGGAGGTCACCGGACGACCCTCGGCTTTCCACCGATCAAAGCCGCCATCCAGAATGACGACTTCACCCGCTCCCATGATACGAAACATCCACCACACGCGCGGCGCGGAGAACATGCCCGGCCCATCGTAAACGACGATCGAATCCTCCGCGGAAATTCCCATCGAGCTTGCAAACTGCTCGAACACGCCTGGCGAGGGCAGCGTATGCGGCAGGGCCGCATCGGGTTCAACCACCAGATCCTGGTCGAAAAAGACCGCGCCTGGAATATGTGCGGCGTCATACTCGGCCTTCGCGTCGCGGTTTTGCGCCGGCAGGTACCAGGAAGCATCGATAATCGAGATGCCCGGCGTTGCAATTTTATCTTCAAGCCAGTCGAAATCGACGACAAACGGGCTTGTTTCCATGAATTTTGTCCTCGTTCATGCCGGGTTTGAGCCGAAACGCAGCCGGAAACGGCGATTTTCGCGGCCCTTCTTTTCGATTTTACCGATATGAATATCGCCGACCTCAGCCGTGGAACTGACATGAGTTCCTCCGCATGGCTGGCTGTCAACCGCGCCATCCTCGCCGATCAGCACCAGCCGAATCCGGCCGGAGCCGACCGGTGGGCGCACGTTCTTCGACTTCACAAGCGATGGGTTGGCGCTCAATTGCTGTTCGCTGATCCAATGCGTCGCGACCCGATGGTCGGCCGCGATCAGAGCCTGCAGTTTTGCCGTCACATCTTCCTTGGTGACGCCGGCATCCGGGATATCGAAATCGACGCGACTCTCTTCTTCCGAAACAGATGCCCCGGTGATGGGATAGGGGCACACCACGGTCAACAAATGGCAAGCCGTGTGCATACGCATCAGTTTCAGCCGCCGCTCCCAGTCGATCTCGAGGCGCACCGTCTCACCGGCGGTGACTTCCGGTTGGCCGGGTGCCGGCAAATGAACAATATCGTCCTTGCTCTCGCCGGTGATCGTTCCGGCGATCATGATCACATCGCCATTCGCGCGGACGAACCGCCCCATGTCTCCCGGCTGCCCGCCCGACGTGGCGTAGAAAACCGTCCGATCGGTCAGGATGCCGCCACGTTCATTGACAAGCGTTACCGTAGCTTCAGTGGTGTGCAGATAGGAATCCGCGCGAAACAACGCTTCTGTCGCCGGCATCAGGCGGCATCCTCGTAGGGAACCGTGATTCGACTGGTCGCATCCATCCAGTCCGGAACCGGCAAGTTCTTGCCGCGCAGGAACTCCGGATTGAAAAGTTTCGACTGATAACGGGTGCCATAGTCGCACAACACCGTCACGATGGTGTGGCCGGGGCCCAGTTCCCGGGCCAGATGAATCGCGCCCGCGATGTTGATACCCGAGGAACCTCCCAGGCACATACCCTCCTCCTGAACGAGACCAAAGACGATCGGCAACGCCTCCTCGTCAGGAATCTGGAAGGAAAAGTCGGGTTTGAAGTCCTTTAGATTGTCGGTGATACGTCCCTGCCCGATGCCTTCGGTGATCGAGGAACCGTCCGACTTCAGTTCGCCCCTCGTGTAGTAGCTGTGAAGGGCGGCGCCCATCGGATCGGCGAGGGCGATCTTGACCTTGCTCGACTTCGACCGCAGTCCGGCAGCGACGCCGGCGAGTGTGCCGCCGGTCCCGACGGCGGAGACGAATCCATCGACCTTGCCATTCGTCTCATCCCAGATTTCTTGTGCGGTCGTTTCGATATGGCCGTCGCGATTGGCGACATTGTCGAACTGGTTCGCCCAGATCGCACCATTGGGATCGGTCCTGGCCAATTGCTCGGCAAGGCGGCCCGAAATCTTCACGTAATTGTTCGGGTTCTTGTAAGGGACGGCCGGAACCTCGATGAGTTCGGCGCCAAGAACGCGCAGCGCGTCCTTTTTCTCCTGGCTCTGGGTATCGGGGATGACGATCACCGTCCGGTAGCCCAGAGCCTTGGCGACGACGGTCAGGCCGATTCCGGTATTGCCGGCTGTGCCTTCCACGATCACGCCGCCGGGCTTGAGCAGACCCTTGCGCTCCGCATCGCGGATGATGAACAGGCCGGCGCGATCTTTCACCGACTGACCCGGATTCATGAATTCGGCCTTACCGAGGATGGTGCAGCCGGTTTCTTCCGAGGCGCGCTTGAGCTTGATCAGCGGCGTATTGCCAATGACGTCGATAACTGAACTGTCCATGCTTGATCCTTAGATGCTGTGATTTGACCCTAAGAACCCCAGAGACCGCTTTCAAGGATGGAATTTATCCGGTTTCGACAACTCGTAGAATCTCTTTACGGCGTCGCTGATTTTGCCCGCTCAGGCTTCGCCTCCCGCGCGAACAGGTAAATTGCCAGCGAGAGCGCCAGCATCACTGCATAGAAGATGAACAACGCCTGGTATCCTGCGGCAGGCTGACTGGCGACCGCGTTTTCCGCGACGACGGGTCCCGTCGCGAACTGCATGATCCCGACACCGCCGATCGAGAAGAAATTAAGGAGCGTCACCCCGCGGCCCGTCAGATGTGCCGGCAGAAAGGCACGGCCGTGGGCGAGCAGCAAGCCATAGCTTGCGCCGGTCAACCCGATCAGGACGAACATGATCGTCGTCGTCGCAATATCGGTCATCGGGTTGAGGGCCAGATAGATGATCGCGCCGAGGCTAAACGCGTTGCCGATAAAGGCGACCCATTTGCGGGTGCCAAACATCGTATCGAGGGGGCCGTAGAGGAAGGACCCCGCCACCATCGCCAATGCCATAAACAGCGTGACCCGCCCAATCATCAGTGCGTCGGCACCATAGACATCGGAGAGATATGGGCCGGCCCACAAGCCCCGGATGCCGGCCGGGGCCGCATAATTGAGCGCGACGAGAGGCAGGATCGCCCACAAGACCTTGAGCTTGAAGAGTTCGAGATAACCGGAGAAACCGGCGCCGGCCGAAGCACCAGGATCACGCTTCGGATCCTGTAAGAAGGCCATGATGGCCAACGCTGTCGCAAGCGTGATGACGCCAAGCCCCCCTATGACAGGACGCCAGCCGAATGCGTCTGCAGCCGCCGCCAACGGAGATGCCCCGACCACATTGCCGAGCGAGCCAAATGCCACGAGCCAGGAGGTTAGAATTGCCAATTTGGCGGCTGAATAGCTGTGCGCAAAAATGAAGACGGATGCCATCAAGACGGGTGCGCAACCGGCGCCGATGAGCGCCATCGCGGCGATGACCATCCAAGGCGCGGTTGCGAAAGCAAAGAATAAGGCGCCGCCACCGCCGCCGATCGCCAGAATGACAGCGGCAGTGCGCTTGGGTCCATATTTGTCGAGGCAGACGCCAACCACGAACTGCATCGCGGAGAACGACGCGAACCAAGCGCCCGACGCCAGAGCAAAATCAGTATTGGTCGCGCCAATCTCTGCTCCGAGCACCGGAGTGAGGACGGCAAGGAATGTGCGATAAAACTGCGACAGCACATAGGCAATCGCGAGCGCAGTCAAGCCAGCCATGAGGCGTCCCCCGATTTTCCAGGCCCGGCCGAAGCCGATGGGGAACGCCTTAGTTTATCGAGCCGTCAAGCGCAATCAGGCAGCGCGACGAGGCGCGCCACCGGTCTTCGGCCCGTGACGCTTGGCGCGGAACGGCCGCTTGGCGGCATTGGCTGGTTTGCCAGAGCCGGACGCCCCACGATGACCGTTTCGACGCGGCTTGCCGTTCGAGTTGTCAGCCTGACGGGCTTCACGTTCGTTCGACGTAGGCTCGGACTTTCGTTGCACCGGATCGGCCTCGCCCAAATGATCGGCTGCGACCGGCAGTTTCATGCGGATGATCCTCTCGACCTGGCGCAGCTTGGCGCTTTCGGTTGGATCGCACAAAGTAATCGCAATCCCGTCAGCCCCGTTGCGGCCCGTGCGACCGATGCGATGAACGTAGCTTTCGGCCTCATCCGGAAGGTCGAAATTGACAACGTGGGTGATGTTCGGAACATCAATGCCACGAGCTGCAATGTCGGTCGCGACCAGAATCCGGACCTCGCCGTCACGAAAGCCATTCAACGCGCGCTGACGGGCGTTCTGCGACTTGTTGCCGTGTATGACAGCGGCCTCGAAGCCATCGCGCACGAGATCGCGCGTCACCCGATCCGCGCCGTGCTTGGTGCGCGCAAAGACGATGACGCGAGACATCGCATCATTCTTGAGCATCGCGGCAAGGACATCCCGCTTCTGCTTCAAGCGCGCCATAACCACGCTCTGGCGGATTTCGGTAGCCGTCGTGCCTTGTGGTGCGACCTCGACATGGACCGGATCCTTCAGAATGCCGCGCGCGAGTTGCTCGATCTCCTTCGGCATGGTCGCCGAAAAGAGCGCGGTCTGCCGCTTGGGATGCGTCGCACGGGCGATCTTCTTCACGTCGTTGATGAAGCCCATGTCGAGCATCCGGTCGGCCTCGTCGAGGACGAGCCAGCGTGTGTCGGACAAGACAATCTCGTTCTGACGCACGAGGTCGGTCAAGCGGCCTGGGGTTGCGACCAAAATGTCGACGCCCGCAGTCATGCGTTTCACTTGGCTTGCGCGCGACACCCCGCCGAGCACGATGCCGGTGGAAATGTGCAGACCTTTCGCGATTGCACGAATCGTCTCTTCGATCTGCACGGCAAGTTCGCGGGTCGGAGCCAAAATAAGGGCGCGGCAGGTCTTCGGCTTCCGCTTGTCGCCAAGCGCCGCGATGTGTTTCAGGATCGGCAGCGCGAAGGCTGCGGTTTTGCCGGAACCCGTCTGGGCAACACCCAGGATATCCCTGCCCTCGATCTGAGCCGGGATAGCCGCGATCTGGATCGGCTTGGGCTCCACATAGCCGGCCTTGGCAGCGCTCGCCAAGAGCGCGCCTTCGATGCCGAGCGGTCCAAAACCATTTGCGGCCGGATCTGATTGAAGTTCAATTGTCAAAATAATCTCTTTCTCGCGCCGCGCTTTCGCTGCGACGCAACAGGTTCCGCAGGGCGCAACCTGCGAAAAGGAAATTCGGAAAAATCGACAAGGCGGGCGGACGCCAGGTCCGCACGGCTGCGCTGTCGTCGCCGCAATGACACGGCAAAGACGCAACCAGTCCAATTCAGGAAAGCCAGTTTGACTGGCCCAAGCGCCTCGTGGGGCTCATATGGTCGTATTCGCCCAATGATGCAATAGAAAACGTAGGTCAGATGACGAGGCCGGCGATCGTTTCGTTATTCGTCAGATCCTGGTAGCTCCAGCCCGCCGCATCGAACTTCTCGCAAAGCACCGCGAAATTGGCCGCATCCTTCGTCTCGATTCCGATCAGGACCGAGCCGAAATTGCGCGCCGACTTCTTCAGATATTCGAAACGCGCAATATCATCGTCAGGCCCAAGCAGATCGAGGAAATCGCGCAAGGCGCCCGGTCGCTGCGGGAAACGGAAGACGAAATACTTCTTCAGTCCTTCAAACCGCAGCGCTCGCTCCTTCACGTCCGGCAGGCGCTCGAAATCGAAATTGCCGCCGGAGACGACAAGGACAATCGTCTTGCCCGCAATCTCATGGGGATCGAGATCCTTGAGCGCGTCGATCGCAAGTGCTCCCGCAGGCTCGAGGACCACCCCTTCAAAATTCAGCATCTCGATGATCGTCGCGCAGACGCGGTTCTCAGGAATGCACAGAACGTCGTCGGCCGCAAAATGGGAAAGAAGCTTGAAATTCGCTTCGCCGATTTCGGCCACGGAGGCGCCGTCGACGAAATTGTCGACCTGCGGCAGGCGTAGGCGGCCGCCGGCACTCAAACTCGCCTGCAGGCTCGCTGCGCCGGCAGGCTCGGCAAATCGGAAGCGGGCACCGAAGTCGGTTAGATATCGCGTGACGCCAGCGGCCAGTCCGCCCCCGCCCACCGGCAGGATGATCAGATCAGCTTTAACGCTCGCCGGTAATTGCTGCTCGATTTCTAAAGCAACCGTCGCCTGACCTTCGATGATGTCCGGATGATCAAAGGGGGGCACCATCAACGCGCCCGTCTCGTCGGCGAATGCCAGCGCGGCACGGTAGCAATCGTCGAAATAGTCGCCGGTCAGACGGATTTCGACAAACTCGCCGCCGAAAAGACGCGTCTTGTCGATCTTCTGTTGCGGGGTCGTGACCGGCATGAAGATGACCCCACGTTTGGCCAATTGGCGGCAAACATAGGCAAAGCCTTGTGCATGATTACCGGCAGAGGCGCAGACATAGACCTCCGGATCAGAGCCCGTCGTTCGTGCCTTGCGGAAGAAATTGAACGCGCCGCGGATCTTGTAGGAGCGCACCGGCGACAAGTCTTCCCGCTTCAGGAAGATGCGCGCGCCCGTCTTCTTGGACAGATAAGCGTTCTCCTGCAAAGGCGTTTCCGCAAATAGGCCGCGCATCGCATCGGCAGCATCTCGCACAGCGGCTTTGAAATCTGTCGTCACAGGCTTAACGCCTTTTGTCTGGAAGATGGCTTGGAGCGATTGGCGGAAACGTCGCGCTATTGCATATTCGAGGCATGGAAGCCAATGCCTAGGGCTTTGCATCGTTAGCGCCGAGGGGAAGACGTGCAGTATTCTGCGATCCGTGCCGCGGTCCATGTCGCTGCGATCTTTGCCATTTATCTCTCCGTCGCGAAGTTGATCCCCGCCGGCGTCGATCTTTATTTCGGCAATCGCGACTGGCAGGTTTTCGTGTTCTCCGCGCTCATGACCGGAGGCTTCGGGCTCACCATAGCAGCCGCCACCCAAGGGCGGCCGCCTCCGCTTTCGACGCGATTCGGCTTCCTTGTCGTCAATCTCTTATGGCTGACCACCTGCCTGGTCGGCGCCATTCCGTTTCTGGTCTCGTCGCTCGACATCGGGCTGGCGGATGCCGTCTTCGAGTCCGTTTCCGGGATCACGACAACCGGCGGAACGGTCCTGGTCGGCCTCGACAGCATGCCACCGGGCATTCTGATCTGGCGCTCGCTCCTTCAATGGATCGGCGGTCTCGGCGTCATTGCGCTTGGCCTGTTCGTGCTGCCGTTCCTGAAGGTGGGTGGCGTTTCTTATTTCAAGATCGAATCGCCCGATGTTTCAGATCGGCCATTCGCACGGCTCTCGACCTATACCACGAGCCTGATCGGCATCTATGCCGGTCTGACAGTGATCTGCGCGATCGCTTACGCGGCAGCCGGCATGACCGGGTTCGACGCGCTCAATCATGCGATGACGACGATTTCGACGGCCGGATTTTCGACGCATGACGCCTCGATGGCTCATTTCGACGGTAATCACGCGATCCTCTGGACCGCGACGATCTTCATGTTCATCGGCGCCCTGCCCTTCGCCATCGTGATCTTGCTGTTCACGCGCGGCCGGATCGAATCGCTCCGCGACCCGCAATTGAAGGTCTTCGCCGGCTATGTCCTCGTCTTCATTCTCGCGGTGACCGTCTATGTCAGGGTCACAAACGAGATCGGGCTGCTCGATGCGCTGACGCATTCGGCGTTCAATTTCATGTCGATCATCACGACGACGGGATTCGCAAGCTCCGACTATACAAGATGGGGGCCGTTCGCCTTTGCCTGCGCCTTCGTGGCGATGTTCCTGGGCGGCTGTTCGGGATCGACGACAGGCGGCATCAAGGCCTATCGATTCCTGATCCTGTTCGAACTGGTCCGCAATGGGCTGCGCCGTCTTGTCTATCCGAATACGGTGCAAAGCGTTCTTTATGGCATGAGGCCGGTCGACGATGCGATCCAACGCGCGGTGATCCTGTTCATCGCATCCTTCTTCGTCCTGTGGCTGATCACCACCATCCTCCTCGCCGCCACCGGACTTGATCTCATGACCGCCATGTCGGGCGCGCTGACCGCACTGACCAATGTGGGGCCAGGACTTGGCGACATCATCGGGCCGGTCGGCAACTTCTCGACCCTGCCCGACAGCGCGAAATGGATTCTCGCCTTCGCCATGCTGATGGGGCGATTGGAGATCCTGACGGTGTTGGTCGTCTTCACGCCGGTCTTTTGGAATAGGTGACCGTCAGACGAAGAGATCGACCTTTTCGAAGGTCCGCACGTCGATCAGGCCTGTATCGGAAATGCGCAATTCGGGAATGACGACCAATGCGAGCAGCGAATGCTGCATATAGGCGTTGTTGAGGCTGCAACCGACATCACGCATGGCTTCCGCCAGTTTCGCAGCCTTCGCAGCGACGATTTCCGCGCGTTCATCCGACATCAGACCGGCGATCGGCAACTCGACAAGGGCACGTTCCCGGCCGTCCGAGATGAGAACGACGCCGCCGCCGACTTCGCCAAGCCGATTGGCGGCGAGCGCCATGTCCGCCTTGTTGGTACCGACGACGATCATGTGATGGGAATCATGGGCAACCGTCGAGGCGATCGCGCACGGCTTTCGGTAGCCGAAGCCCGAGACCAGCGCGTTGATGACACCGCCGGTGCCCTTGTGCCGCTCGACGAGCGCGATCTGGCAGATGTCATTTACCGGATCCATCGCGACGAACCCGTTCTCGACCGGCATTTCCCGTTCCAGAGCCCGTGTCGGCGCCTGATTTTCGATGACGCCGATGACGCGCGCGCGGACAGTGTTGGCGCCTTCAGGTGCGGCGATATCGAAGTCGCTCATTGCCAGGGTCCTGCCGAGATGCACCGTCTTTTTTGCCTGGCTTGGATACGGATAGACGTCAAGCTCGGCGACGAGCGTGCCTCTCTCCGCCAAAAGCTGGCCGCGTCCATAAACCTGGTCGATGGCCAGTGATGCGAGGTCGGATACGATCAGGAAATCGGCAAGCCGGCCTGGCGCGATGGAGCCCAGTTCGCGCTCCAGTCCGAAATGCTGCGCCGTGTTCAGCGTCGCCATCTGGATCGCGGTGATCGGCTTCAGCCCCTGCGCGATCGCATGGCGAACGACCCGGTCCATATGACCGTCCTCGACGAGCGTGCCGGAATGGCAATCGTCGGTGCACAGGATGAAGTTGCGCGGATCGAGGCCCGATTCGGTTATTGCTTTCACCTGGGCAGCCACGTCGTACCAGGCGGAGCCCAGCCGCAACATGGCGCGCATGCCTTGCCGCACACGCGCAATCGCGTCGTCGGCACGAGTGCCTTCATGATCGTCCGCCGGACCGCCCGCGACATAGCCATGAAAGGCCGGGCCGAGATCGGGCGAGGCATAGTGGCCGCCGACCGTCTTGCCGGCCTTCATCGTCTGGGCGATCTCGGCAACCATCTTCGGATCATTGGCCGAAACGCCGGGGAAATTCATGACCTCCCCGAGCCCGATGATATTCGGCCAGGTCATGGCTTCGGCGACATCCTTTTCATCGAGCGTCGCTCCGGGGGTTTCGAGCCCAGGGGCCGACGGCACGCAGGACGGCATCTGCACATGCACGTTGACGGGCATGCGCATGGCCTCGTCGTGCATCAATCGAACGCCCTCAAGACCCAGCACATTGGCAATCTCATGCGGGTCGATGAACATCGAGGTCGTGCCGTGCGGAATGACGGCGCGGCAGAACTCGGTGACCGTCACCATCCCGCTCTCGACATGCATATGGGCGTCGCAGAGGCCCGGCACGAGGTAGCGCCCCTCCGCTTCGACGACCTGCGTCTCCTCGCCGATTGCGTGGCTGGCGTCAGGACCGCAATAGGCGAAACGGCCCTCGACGATCGCAAGGTCGGTTCCCGAGACGATCTCGCCGGAATAGACATTCACCCAGCGTCCATTGCGGACGACGAGATCAGCCGGCCTGCGGCCCATGGCGACGTCCACCAACATTGGCGCGATCGCGTGCCACGGCTTCGGTGTCAGCGGAAGGGAATCGTTCGACATGGCTTGCGGCACTCCGTGTGCGGGCGAATGTGCCAAGCCTTCGGCCCGAATGCCAGACTGGATGGCGTGAATTATGCTTCTAATCCGGCTGTGATGATCAAGGCTGGTGCGGGCGGCGGGACTCGAACCCGCACGGCCATGGCCTCCGGATTTTAAGTCCGGTGTGTCTACCGGTTCCACCACGCCCGCTCGGATCATGCCTATGCGGCGGTTCGACGGCGATCGTCAACCGCAAGATTCCCGCGCGGGGTGCCAATCCGTACCGTCCGCCGCCGATCAGGCCAAGTCGCGCATCTTATCCGAACCGGTTCCTGTCGCCGCAATCTCCTTGCCGGCGAAAGCTTGCGCGGCAATGCGTCGAATGAAGGCCACGACCTGCTGCGTCACCGCGTATTGGGGCATGTGGCCCACACCTTCGGCAATCTCAAGATCAAGATTCCGTATCTTGTCGCGCATCGACAGGCCGTGGCGCCGATAGTCGAGAACACGATCCTTGTCGCCGAACAAGATGCCGGTAGGAATGTCGATTTCATCATATCGCTTTTCGAACTCCTCGAGATCGTGGCGCAACGCTACCACGTCCGTCGACGTGGCATAGACGTGGCTGGGGCGCATCCCGGCCATGGCGCCGCCGGCAACCGCAAAATCGGCAGGCGGCTTTTGTGGACCGAAGATGAAGGCGAGCGTGCGCGAGGCGTTCCGCATCGCCATCGGCACTGCAACCGTATGCGCGATCAGCCTGCGCAAAACCGGATTGGGAATATAGAGCGGCGAGAATTCCGGCGGCACCTGCGAATAATGATGAGTAAGTGGCGAAATGAGTGCGAGGCCGCTAACCTTGCCGGGATGACGAAGCGCCGTCGCAAGCGCGATCGCGCCGCCGAGCGAATGGCCGACGATCAACGGGCGGTCAAGTTGCATGGCGTCGATCAGGCGGGCAACGAAATCGGCCTGTTGCGAAAGCCTGCCGTCCCCCTTCGCGCGCCGCGAGTAACCCGACCCCGGCCGGTCGATGGCGATAAGCCGGTAGTCGTCACCGAACTGCTCCATCAAGGGCCGGCGCATATGGTGCAGATGCCCGCCCAGACCATGGAGCATAAGGATAGCCGGCCCCTCGCCGCTTTCCACGTAATGGACATCGTGGCCATCGACCACGACGCGTTTGCCGGAGGCTGGGACAAGCTTTTCGGCCTGGCGCGCTATTCGGCGCGTCACGTGCATGAAGAAGCCGGTCACGAGCAGCCCGACAATGAGGGCAGCAACGACAAGCGAGAATAAGAACGACGTGAAAGCCATGCGCGTCTCCCAATCGGATGCAAAGATAGGATGTTTCCGCCCAGCTTAGAAGCGAGAACGGCGGCGATGCACGTGCACCGCCGCTGCCACCAATCGCCCCCCCCATCCGGATTCAGCCGTAGAAGCTCACGCTGTCACCACATGACGCCGATTGCAGCCTGTGCCAAACGGCCGTAAGCGTTGCAGAGAACCGGAGGTTTCAGATGGGCGACGTCGTCACGGCTGCCATGATCGTCATCGGCGACGAAATTTTGTCCGGCCGAACGAAGGACCGGAATATCGGGCATCTGGCCGACGTCCTGACAGCCATGGGCATCGACCTGACGGAGGTGCGCATCGTGCCCGACGACACGAACGCGATCGTCGAGGCGGTGAACGCGCTGCGGGCGCGCAATAGCTATGTGTTCACCACAGGCGGCATCGGGCCGACCCATGATGACATCACGGCCGATTCGATCTCGGCCGCCTTTGGCGTCGACTGCCGCTATGACGAGCGAGCTTATGCGATTCTCGAAGAGCATTATGCCGCCCGCGGCATGGAATTCACGGACGCGCGCAAGCGCATGGCGCGGATGCCGGTCGGAAGTGCCCTCATCGACAACCCGATCTCGCTCGCGCCCGGCTTCATCATCGGCAATGTTTACGTGATGGCGGGGGTGCCGGCCATCTTTCAGGCGATGCTCGACAGTGTCGGCCCAAAGCTGGCAGGCGGAACGAAGCTGTTGTCCGCGTCCGTCCACTGCCCCTATGGCGAAGGCATGATCGGTGGGCCGTTGAGCGAGATTCAAAACCGTCATCCCGAGACGATCATTGGCTCCTATCCAAAATATCAAGACGGATCATTCTGGACCGAACTCGTCGTCCGCTCCCGGGACCGACAACGGTTGGACGCAGCGGTCGCAGAGGTCCGCCGAATGGTGGAGGGCATTTCAGCAGATGCTTGATTTGGGGTGAAGCAGAGCGCATGATTGACATGCTGCGGGTCGTAAAGCGACCCTTGGAGGCTTCGATGAGCTATAAGACCCTACTCGCCGTTCTTCAGGATGAAAGCGACACCCGGCGCGTCCTGGATTGCATCGCTCCTTTGGCGGAACGCTTTTCGGCCCATGTCATCGGGGTGCATGCCGAGCCGCTCGTGGTCCCCTATGCAACGCCAATGGGATTTCCGGACGCCAACTTCATGGTGTCGAGCAGCGAGGACAACAAGGAACGGTCCGAGGCCATCCGCCGGATTTTCGACGGCCGGATGGCGCGGTCGGCAATTTCGGCGGAATGGCGTGCGCTTGAGAGTTTTTCCGGCGATAGCGCGATTTCCTCGCTCGAGAGCGCCCGCGCCGTCGACCTCATCGTGGTACAACAGCGCGATCCGGAGTCAAACTCGGGCACGAATGTCGATGCACTACTGCTGCAGACAGGCCGTCCGGTGCTTTTTGCGCCCCACGCAAGACCCGTCAACACGGTGTTCGAGACGATCCTGATCGGCTGGAACGGGACCCGCGAATCGACACGGGCCGTC
>CAZEEC010000032.1:16074-19497 GCA_964511105.1 uncultured Mesorhizobium sp. | reverse complement strand
GTTTTCTAGTCGTGAGCAAGGCCGGTTCTTGAATGGCATTCTGCGCGGCAGGGAACCGCACCTCCACCTTCGCCGTTCAACGGAGGAGACGGTAAACCGTCATCGGAGTGTAAGAAGGAATACGCTATGAATTGGGATCGGATCGAAGGCAATTGGGAAGAATTCAAAGGTAAAGCCCAGCAGCAATGGGGGAAGCTTACCAATGATGACCTCGAAGTGATCAAGGGAAATCGGAAAGAGTTGTCAGGTAAGCTGCAAGGACATTATGGCAAGGCGGAGGACGAAATTGAACGCGAGATCGACGACTGGTCCGCGCGCCATCCATGATCTCATACGTCTTTACGACTACCGACCCCGCTTCGGCGGGGTCTCTTATGATAGGCCAGACTGGCCGCCCCGGCTCGCAACAGGTAGATTGCCCGCCGATCCAACTGGAAACTTGTCATGAAGACCGTCTTTTCGCGGCACCATGCCGGCCACGCCGGTAACGTCGAGCTTGATGCCGGAGAGATTGTGCCTGCTTATGAGAAGCCCTCGCGCGCCGAGTTCATCAGAGCGCGGCTACAGGAAGTTAAACTCGGAGAAATCCTGCAGCCGGACGAGCATGATCTTGTCGTCGCAAGGAAGGTGCATGCGCCGGACTTCATCGACTTCCTGCCGACGGTCTACCCGGAGTGGGAGAAGGAAGGTCGATCGGGAACTGCCATGCCCTACGCCTGGCCCGTGCGCGGCTTTCGCACCGATGTTGCGCCGGAAACCATTGTAGCGAAGCTCGGCTATTATTCCTTCGATGCCGGTGCAACCTTCGTGAAAGGCACCTGGGACGCGATCAAGTCTTCGCACGACACCGCCCTCACTGCGGCAAGTCTTGTCGGCAACGGCGAGCGCTCGGCCTTCGCACTTTGTCGTCCACCCGGCCACCACGCCGGTTCGAATTTCATGGGCGGCTATTGCTTCATCAACAATGCCGCTGTTGCCGCCCAATGGTTTCTCGACCAGGGCGCCGGACGCATCTCGATTCTCGATATCGACTACCATCACGGCAACGGAACACAGGAAATCTTCTATTCCCGCAGCGACGTGCAGGTCATCAACCTCCATGCCGATCCGCTGGTGGAATATCCTTATTTTCTAGGTCGTGCCGACGAAGTGGGACAGGGAGCCGGCGATGGGTTCAACCACAATTTTCCGATGTCCGTCGGTACTGGTTTCGAGACATGGGAAGCAACTTTGAAGGAAGGATGCCGCCGTCTCCTCGCCAACAAACCCGACGTGGTGATTGTTTCGCTGGGTGTCGACACTTTCGAAAAGGATCCGATATCCAAATTCGGGTTGAAGACGGAAGACTATCCGCGGATCGGCCGCCGTATCGCCACGCTCGGTCTGCCGACGCTGTTCGTGATGGAAGGAGGCTACGCGGTCGAAGAGATTGGCGTCAATGCAGTCGGTGTCTTGCAAGGGTTCGAGGAAGGCTGAGCAGCCTCTCGATTCGGTCAATCGTCACCGTTGAGGCATCGGGTTAGCGATGTCGTCAGATTGGTCATCACTTCGAAATAGGTGTTGGGGCCGTCCGGAAGATCGGCGCCGAAGGGATCAAGCACACCGGCACGCGCGCCAGTCCCTTCCATGACGACCGAAATCAGGCGCGGTTCGAACTGCGGCTCGGAAAAAACGCAAGCGACGCCGAGTTCGCGGATGCGGTCGCGAATTTTGTTGAGGCGCTGGGCGCCGGGCATTACGTCGGGATTGACGGTGATCGATCCTGCGGCAGGAAAATCGAACCGGTTTTCATAATATTGATAGCCGTCATGGAAGACGACAAAGCCGCGGTTCTCAACGACTTGGAGCGCCGCACGCGTCTCGTCGATCAAGGCGTCGAGACGTTCGATCGTGGCCGCTGCATTAAGAGCGTAAGTTTTGGCATTTTCCGGGTTCAGCCGCGACAGTGTCGCCTCGATCTCGCCGACGAACAGTTTCGCGTTTTCCGGGTCGAGCCACAGATGCATGTCGTGCGCGCCATCGGCATGATCGTGCGAATGGTCGTGATCGTCTTCCTCATGCGCCGTCACTTCATGGTCATGCGCATGCTCGTGTCCACCGGTTTCATGATCGTGGCTTTCGAACGGACCGCCCTCGCGATAGGGGAGCAGCGTAACGCCCTCGGCCTTGCCGAGTTCGACCACCGTCGCATTGCCTGCCAGCGTTTCCAGCGGGCCACGCAGGAACATTTCGAGATCGGGACCGATCCAGAACACCACCGACGCGGCTTCCAGCATCCGTGCTTCGGACGGCCGCATCGAATAGATGTGCGGCGAGCCTGCGCCAGACACGATCAGCGATGGTTCGCTCACCCCTTCCATAACCGCCGCAGCGAGCGAGTGAAGCGGCTTGATCGCCGCGACGACGCCGTCCAGCGCCAAGGCCGGTGCAGAAGTCAAGGTCAGTGCCGTTGCGGAAAAAAGGGCGATGCGCAAGCGCGTCATGTCATACATCCATATGTAATATTATTACGTTCATTGCGTAACGCTATAACGTCCGCTATATCCTCGCGGCAAGCCCTTAGCGATGCGAATTCCGGCGATGGCATCATGCTGAAAAGATCCGAACCGTCCGGCGAGCCACTGATCAAGCTCTCCGGCGCAGGCGTCCACCGCGCCGGGCGATGGCTCGTGCGCGGCGTCGACATGGCCGTGCATCGGGGCGAGATCGTGACGCTCATCGGCCCGAACGGGTCAGGCAAGAGCACGACAGCCAAGACCGCGATCGGTATATTGAAGCCGCAGGAAGGCAAGGTCGCCCGAAAAGCGGGACTGATGGTCGGCTATGTGCCGCAGAAGCTGACGATCGACTGGACGCTCCCGTTGACGGTAGAGCGGTTGATGCGCCTGACCAGCACGCCCTCACAGGTGGATATCGGGGGGGCGCTGGAGGCGACCGGCGTTTCGCATCTCGCCAAGGCCGGCGTTCAGGGCCTGTCCGGCGGCGAGTTCCAGCGCGTGCTTCTTGCCCGCGCGATCGCGCGCAAGCCGGACCTTCTGGTCCTCGACGAACCGGTGCAGGGCGTCGATTTTTCCGGCGAAATCGCGCTTTACGACCTCATCGGGCGCATCCGCGACGAAACCGGCTGCGGCATCCTCCTCATCTCGCACGATCTGCACGTCGTCATGGCCGACACCGATACGGTGATCTGCCTCAACGGGCATGTGTGCTGTCGCGGCACGCCGCAGACGGTCGCCGCGAGCCCGGAATATCTGCAACTCTTCGGCGCGCGCGCGGCCGAAACGCTCGGTGTCTACCGCCACCGCCACGACCACACCCATCTCGCCGACGGTCGCGTCCTTCACGCGGACGGCACCGTGACCGACCATTGCCACCCGGACGACGGGCATCATGACCATGCGCACGATCACCGGCCCGACAACC
>CAZEEC010000032.1:0-15974 GCA_964511105.1 uncultured Mesorhizobium sp. | reverse complement strand
CCATGCTTGACGATTTCTTCACCCGCGCCATCCTCGCCGGCATCGGCGTCGCCCTCACGGTAGGTCCGCTCGGCTGCTTCATCGTGTGGCGGCGCATGGCCTATTTCGGCGATACGATGGCGCACTCGGCGCTGCTCGGCGTTGCATTCGCTTTCCTGTTTCAGATCAATTTGATGGTGGGCGTGTTCCTCGTTGCCTCGCTGGTAGCGATCGCGCTCCTGCTGCTGCAAAGGCGCGGCGCGCTGTCGACCGACGCGCTGCTCGGCATCCTTTCTCACTCCACGCTGGCACTCGGCCTCGTGATGGTTGCCTTCATGAGTTGGGTGCGCGTTGATCTGATGGGCTTTTTGTTCGGCGACATTCTTGCCGTCTCGCGCACCGACATTCTCTTTGTCTATGGCGGCGGAGCGATCGTCCTAGCCTTGACCGCATGGTTGTGGAGGCCGCTGCTCGCCGCGACGGTCAATGAGGAATTGGCCGAAGCCGAGGGGATGAAGCCCGAACGATCGCGCTTGATCTTTATGCTCCTGATGGCGCTCGTCATCGCGATCGCGATGAAGGTCGTCGGAGTTTTGTTGATCACGGCGCTTTTGATTATTCCGGCGGCAACCGCCCGACGCTTTTCCACCACTCCGGAGCAGATGGCGATACTGGCGTCGGTGTTCGGAGCGTTGGCGGTGACCGGAGGGCTCTTTGGCTCGCTCCATTTCGACACGCCGTCTGGCCCCTCGATCGTGGTTGCAGCACTTGTCCTTTTCCTGTTGAGCCTTTTCTCCTTTAGCCGTGGTCGACCGGCAGGAGCGACACGATGACGACACATCGAGCCCTAACCAGGAATCAGGAGAAGGTTTTGGGCGCACTAACCGCAGCGGAAGGGCCGCTATCGGCATATACGATCCTCGACCGGCTGCGTGAGCATGGCTTCCGCGCTCCCCTGCAGGTCTACCGCGCGCTGGACAAGCTTATCGACTACGGCCTGATTCACCGTCTAGAGACGATTAATTCCTTTGTCCCCTGCGCCCATCCCCATTGTCTGGGAGCGGGCAGTATCGCCTTTGCGATCTGCGAGAAGTGCGGCAAGGTGGACG
This sequence comes from uncultured Mesorhizobium sp., assembly GCA_964511105.1. Lineage (GTDB taxonomy): Bacteria > Pseudomonadota > Alphaproteobacteria > Rhizobiales > Rhizobiaceae > Aliihoeflea. Next base: position 14,886 of record CAZEEC010000032.1, on the reverse strand, counting down.
AGTTTTCCGATCCGACAATACAGGCCGGCTTGGACGGCTGGTGCCGCACGCACAACTTCCAGCCATCCAGAACCGCAATCGAAATCCGCGGCACTTGTGCCGCTTGCCCCGCCGCGTGAGGCTTTCCGCAAGCCTCGAATCCTGCGACAATTCGAAGATGCCAATCGTGTCGCCAGTCCAGATCAACCCGCTCGCCGACGGACGTCAGTCCGGGCGGGCGATGCTGGTTCGCCGCGGCATCCAGCGGCTGATGATCCAGATGGGTGCCGCTGTGCTGCCCGAACTGTGCTTGCCGACGGGCAGGCGGGCCGACCTGGTTGCGCTGACGCCGAAGGGCGATATCTGGATCGTCGAGATCAAGACATCGATCGAGGACCTTCGAGCCGATCGCAAATGGCCGGACTATCGTCTGCATGCGGACCGGATGTTCTTCGCCACCCATCCCGGCGTCCCGGCAGAGATTTTCCCGCAGGAATGTGGGCTGATCCTATCTGACGGCTATGGGGCGGAGATCATACGCGAGGCGCCCGAACATCGGCTTTCCGCAGCCTTGCGCAAGGCGATGACGCTGCAGATCGCGCGTGCCGCAGCCTCGCGCCTCACGGCAGCCGAAATTGCGGGTGTCGCGGTGCCCCTGCTCGAGGAAGGCCGGGAGTGCTAGTTACCGTGGAGCGCGCTTGGCAAGAATGCGCTGCAGCGTGCGTCGGTGCATGTTGAGGCGCCGGGCGGTTTCGGACACATTGCGGTCGCACATTTCGTAGACGCGTTGGATATGCTCCCAGCGCACGCGGTCGGCAGACATCGGGTTCTCGGGCGGCGCGGCCTTCTCATCCGCCTGGCGCGTGAGAGCGGCGTAAACGTCGTCTGCGTCGGCAGGTTTGGATAGGTAGTCCACGGCACCGAGCTTCACAGCCGTAACGGCAGTTGCGATATTGCCATAGCCCGTGAGGATGATGGTCCGGCAATCGTCGCGCCTGTCGCGGATTGCGGCTACGACATCAAGGCCGTTTCCGTCCCCGAGACGCATGTCGACCACGGCGTAAGCGGGTGGAGCAACGCGCACCTTGGCCACCGCCTCTTCGACGCTTTCTGCGATGTCGACCGTGAATCCACGGCTTTCCATCGCACGTGCAAGCCGGGCGAGGAACGGCTTGTCGTCATCGACCAGCAGCAATGTCGTTTCACTGCCCAGGTCGGCATGGTCGAGAGTGGCCTGATCTTCATTCATGCTCGCTGTCCCGTTTAGTTCTATCTAGAAAGAATCTCCGGATTTTCCAGCACGTCCGGGCCCCTCGACGTGGTTTGGGCCCAGTTCTCGTCGAGCACCGCACGGGGCCACGTCACGCGGACGATGGCCCCAAGTCCGGGTTCGGCCGAGTTGCCGAAACCGACGCTTGCTCCCGACCGCTCAAGGAGAGTCTTGGCAATGAAGAGGCCAAGGCCGAGTCCACCGCCGGCTGAAACGGCAGCAGAGCGTTTGGTCATATAAGGTTCCCCGATTCTGTCCAGGACTTCGGCTGGAAATCCTTCGCCATCATCGAGGATTTCGAGCATCACGACATTCGTGTTCCATATCCAGGAGACGGAAACCCTACTGCGTGCGAAATCAACTGCGTTTTCAACGAGATTACCCAATCCATAGATCACGCCCGGATTGCGGCGTCCAACCGGCTCGGGCCCGATGGAGGATTTGGGTGAAAGAACAATGGCGATCCCGAAGTCCCGGTAAGGCGCAATCACCTCCTCGATCAGGGAGGTGAACGGCAGCCGTGCCATATGAACCTCGTTTTGCGAGGATAGGCTGGTGAGTTGCTTGAGGATGGTACGGCAGCGTTCGCTTTGGGAGCGCAGGAGGGTGACGTCTTCCCCAAAGCGTGGGTCATCACCGAGCGCACGCTCCATTTCCCGCGCGACGAGCGCGATCGTTGCCAACGGCGTGCCGAGTTCGTGCGCGGCCGCGGCTGCCAGACCGTCAAGCGCCGAAAGATGCTGTTCGCGCTGTAGCACCAGTTCAGTGGCGGCGAGTGCGGTGGCAAGTAGCCGCGCTTCCTCCGCGACCCTATAGGCGTAGAATGCGGTGAATGCCAGACAGGAGACGATCGCCATCCAGATGCCGGCGACATAGATAAATGGCATCCTGAGTTCGGCACCCGGAAACCATGGAAGCGGATGGTGCAGGAAGGCCAGAGCAGTCGCCAGGGCGATGACCAGCGTACCCAGCAAAGCGGTCCACTTCAGAGGCAGAGAGGTGGCCGAAATGATGACGGGTACCGTCATCAGAAGTGAAAATGGATTGGTTAGCCCGCCCGTAAGGTAAAGCAGCCCGCAAAGTTGCACCGCGTCAAAGCTCAAGATCGCGAGTGCCGCCGATGGCTGCAGCCGATGGGTGGCGGGATAGCGGAAAGCAAGCAGCAGGTTGAGGCAGGCCGAAGAAGCGATCAGCGCCATGCACAGCCCTACCTGAACCGGAAATTCCAGCCAGAAGGCGACCACCAGAACTGCCGCGCTCTGCCCGATGACGGCAAGCCATCGGATCCGGATGAGCGTGTTGAGTCGGATGTGATGGAGGTGCCGGGGGTCGGGCGCGCGCAATTCTTCAGCCATGCGCTCTTATGGATTGTGGCACGGGGAACGCCAAGAGCATTCGGCCATTTGCTGCGGAGGCTATCGCATGCGCGGCTTGGTGCGGCTCGTAGCGCGCGCTTGAAGCGGGTTTTCCGGCCAGTCATGCTTAGGATAGCGGCCGCGCATTTCGGCACGCACGTCGGCCCACGAACCGCGCCAGAAGCCAGGCAGATCACGCGTGGTCTGGATGGGCCGCCGTGCGGGCGACAGGAGCTCGAGCGTCATCGGCACGGATCCATCGGCGATCGAGGGGTGAGTGTCGAGCCCAAACAGTTCCTGCACCCGGATCGCCAGCACCGGTGAATCAGAATCGTAGCGGATCGGGAGACGATTGCCCGAGGGTGCGCCGAAATGGGTCGGCGCGAGCTTCTCCAGCCCGCGATGGAGATCATAAGACACGAGCGCCATCAGCCCATTGCGAAGGCTTGCCCCGGAAAGGCGGGCGAGGCTTGCATCACCGCTCAGGAAAGGCAGGAGCCAGTCGTCGAGCCGGGCCATGAGTGTTTCGTCGCTGATGTCCGGCCACGGGTCACCCAACTCGCGATGGAGCCAGCCAAGGCGGGCGCGCAGCGTCTCGGTGGTCTTGTCCCAGGGTAAAATAGCAAGACCGTGTTGACGGACGGCGTCGAGGATCGCGCGATTGGCCTCCGTTCCACGCGGCGAGGGAAGCGGATGCTCTGCAAGCATGATGGCACCCAATCGGGTGATCTCGCGCATACGCACCGTTTGCCTAGCGCGATCGAATAATGTTTCTCGCCGTTTTTGGAACTGCTCTGCCAGGCCGGCTTCGAGTTCGGCTTCCGAAATGGCGGCGGCCGACGCAATGCGTGAGTGGTGAGCCTGGCCTTGGAGATCGGCGACGACAAGGAACGGTGCCGCGGCGAGCGGTTCGGCTGTATCCATGATGCCGCCGCGACCATTGGCAAGCAGGAAATGTCCATAGGGCCCCCGCGCCTTAGCGACGCGATCGGGATAGGCGAGCAGGAGTGTGGCGCCGGCCGAAACGTCCGTTCTGGTTGCATAATCGTTGCGATATCCCACTCTTCGGGTAAGTGTCGCGGCCAGAGTTCGTGCTGTTTCGGCGCGCTGACCCCTGTCGGTGGCGAAGGCGCGCAAGCGCGTATCAAGGTCGATGCTTGGACCGCCCAGCCCGCGCTCCGTCAACAGAACGGCCAGCCGCGCAGCAAGCACCGGGTCCGCAGCTTCAGCCACCATATGTGCAAGCCGGACCGGCAGAGCAAAGCCGCGCATGCGGTGCCCCGTCTTTGTAAGGCGGCCATCCACATCGATCGCGCCGAGATTTTGAAGGAGCGCACGCGCCTCCGCCATGGCAGGGACTGGCGGCGGGTCGAGGAAGCGTAGCGTTGCCGGATCGGTGACGCCAAAGCCTGCTGCATCCAGAACCAGCCCTGACAGATCGGCTTCTAGAATTTCAGGTGGTGTATAGGCGGGCAGGGCGGCCGTTTGCTCGGCGCGCCAGAGCCGAAGTGCAATACCCTTCTCCGTCCGGCCGGCGCGGCCCGCGCGCTGGGTGGCGGCGGCCCTGCTGACGCGCACGGTCTCAAGGCGCGTTAGACCCGTTGCCGGTTCGAACCGGGGAATGCGGGCGAGTCCCGAGTCGATGACGATCCGCACGTCATCGATCGTGATGGAAGTCTCGGCGATGGAGGTGGCCAGTACGATCTTCCGCCGGCCGGGGGCAGGAGGTCGGATCGCCTCATCCTGCGCCTTGCTGGACAGGCCGCCATAAAGGGGGAAGATGTCGGCATTATCGGGTACACTGCCGGTGAGACGTTGAGCGACCCGCTCGATCTCGCGCTGTCCCGGCAGGAAGGCAAGCATGCTTCCTGACTCGTGCATCAACGAGGCGCGGATCCCATCGGCCATGGCGTCTTCGATGGTGACACCTGGCGGTCGATCACGATAGCGGATTTCGACCGGAAAGCTGCGTCCTTCGCTGGTAATGATGGGCGCATCGCCGAGCAAAGCGGACACGCGTGCGCCCTCGATTGTGGCCGACATGACGAGCAGTTTCAGATCGGGACGCAGCGCCTGCTGGACATCTAGGGCCAGGGCCAATCCGAAGTCACCGTCCAGTGAGCGCTCGTGGAATTCGTCGAAGATGACGACGGAAGTACCCGCCAATTCCGGATCGTCGAGGATCATGCGGGCGAGTATACCTTCGGTAACGACCAGGATGCGGGTCGATGGTCCCTGTCTGGCGTCCATGCGCATGGCATAGCCGACAGTCTCGCCGACTTCTTCACCGATGAGTTGCGCCATACGGCGTGCGGCGGCGCGAGCGGCAAGCCGGCGAGGCTCGAGCAGCAGAATACGCCCTGCCGCAGCGGTTCCGGCCTGCAGCAGATGGAGTGGCACGATCGTCGTCTTGCCAGCGCCCGGCGGAGCGACAAGAACGGCTTTTCCTCGAGTGTCGAGCGCGTCGACGAGGCCTTCGAGAACTTCGGACACGGGAAGAACGGGGAGGTTCATGCGTCGTCACCGACGGTGATGACCGGCCCGCCGGCCGCACATGCGTCCGCTTCATCATGGGTGACGAGAATGACCGGCAACATCGCGCTGCGCGCCTTCTCGAAAACGAGCGTCCGGATCTGTCCGCGCAGGCGCGTATCGAGCTTCGAGAAAGGCTCGTCGAGAAGCAGCATGCGCGGCTCGGATACGAGCGTCCGGGCGAGCGCGACGCGGGCCTTCTGCCCACCGGAAAGCGTCGCCGGATCGCGAGACCCAAACCCGATAAGATCGACATCGGCCAAAGCCTGCTCGGCGTGTACACGGCGCGCCACCCGGCCCTTGACGTTGACCGGCAGGGCGAAGGCGACGTTGCCCGCCACCGACATGTGAGGGAAAAGCAGCGGGTCCTGAAAGAGGAGGCCGGCGTGGCGATCTTCGGCGGGCATCCCTGTAATCTCGACCTCGTCGGAAAAAACACGGCCGGCGGCCAAAAATTCTCGCCCAAGAAAACCGCCAATATAGGCGAGCAGGGAGGATTTTCCGGAGCCGGACGGCCCCATCACGGTCAAGGTCTCGCCTTGTGGCACGTCGGCGGAGACAGAAAGCAGTTCCTGCCCTCCAAGCGCGATCGAAACTCGGTCGAGCTTCAGCCCTTGCATTCCCATTCCTCACGCCTGCATGGCACGGCGATGACGAAATAGCAGGGCCGGCAGGAACACTGCAATGGCGAAGCCGATCGCAGGCAAAAGCATCTGAAGAAGGGCATAGACGCCGATCGTGCGGCGCGCCCCGCCCGACGCCAGAGCAACAGCCTCGGTAGTGATCGTCGGCAACCGGCCGGCGCCGATCAGCAGCGTCGGCAAATACTGGCCGACCGACACTGCGAAGCCAACGGCAGCGGCCGTAAGGATCGGGCGGGCCAGCATGGGCAGCCGGATACTCAAAAGGGTGCGCCAGCGTCGCTTGCCGAGGCCGGCGGCGACTGCTTCATAGCGATGGTCCATCGCTCTCCAGGGATCCGACAGCGACAGAAAGACATAAGGGAGAACGAAGATCAGGTGCGCCAGCACCAGTGCCGGCAAACTGGCGATGAGACCGAGTGACAGGAATAGAAATTGCAATCCGAACAGGAACGCGACCTGCGGAATGATCAGTGGCAGATAGATGAGCGTCAATGCGCGCCGGCCCCCGGTCTTGCCCGTATCCCGCTCGCGCAGGAGGCACAGAACCGCAAGCAGGGCCGCGATCACAGCCGCAAGCAGGGCGACCGCCAAGGTCGTGGCGATAGGCCCCAGCATTCGCGGCAGCGTCTCGTCCCAGGTTCTGGAGGTGAAGTTCGCGGGTAAAGAGTCGGGAAAGTGCCACAGGCCCGCTACGGACCAGAGGCCGAGCGCAACCAGGCCCGCGAGAACGACCGCGCCGGAAATTGTCATCAGTCCGAGCGCTGCGTGACGACAGACCGCATCATACGGAAAACGTCTGCCGCGCGCTATCAAGGCTTCGCGCAATTTGCCAAAAGCCTTCTCGACCAGCAGCCAGATGCCGAGCGCCACGATGACGATGCTGAGTTGAAGCAGGGCACCGGCGGCAGCTACATGGCGCATCGACAGGTCCGTATGGTTCATCCAGCCGAGAAGGCGGACCGCGAGCGTGGCGGGCGCGTTCGGGCCGAGAATGATCGCGACATCGACGACCGAAGCTGAAAAGGCAATGACGGCGAAGACGGCAAGACGGATCTGACGATAGATCAAGGGCCAGGCAAGATAGAGAAAGCCCGCCATGCGGCCATAGCCGAGGGAAGCGGCGAGAACGCGCGTCTCCCTCAGGCGGATCTGTGGCAAGGCAGCCAATGTGATCAACAGCAGAAACGGGATCTCCTTGACAACCAGACCTGCTATCAGCGCCAGGCCGTTCGCATCGTTGAGGATCAGCAGGTCAGGCGGCCGCTCCCAGCCCGTGAGGCCTGGCGATGCGAGACGGGCAATCAGGCCTGAGGGGGCGATAAGGAAGGCAAGCCCGAAGGCAGCGGCCGCGTGTGGCACGGACAGGAGCGGCGAAATCATGGACTGGACGCGCGTGAAGGAACGCGTCCCTGCCCAGCCGGCGACAAAGACCATGACGACGACGAGCGAGAGCGCCGCCGAGGCAAGGCCGGTTGTCAGGCTGAGCAAGCCCGATCGGACGATGCCCGGCATTGCGAACAGGCTGCCGAACGCGTCAGCGTTGAAGCTGGTGCTACCGAGGACCGGCAGATAACCGAAGGCAGGAAGAAGCGTTCCGGCGAGACCGGCTAGGATCGGCCCGGTCAGGATCGCCAACGTCAGTGGTGGGCCCAGGCCCGCGATGCGCGCAACGCCATCGCGCCTTGGTTTCAATTGGCGACGCCGTAGCGCCGACGCCATTCGTCCTCGAGTCGGTCCATCCAGCTTGGATGCGGCTCGTCGATCGCCGGCCCGAGCTGATCGGGACCAAGCGTGGCGACGCCGAGATTGAGGGCGGCAAAGCGGGCTCGGTCCTCGTCGGACAGCTTGTCGAGCGCAAGGACCGTCGGATCGCCCCACACGGCCGGATCCTGCTTGCGCGCCTGGGCCTCCGGGGAGATCAGGAAATCGGCTGTCACGAGAGCCGCCTCCTTTGCCGAGGCATTATAGGGAATAGCCACGAAATGCGTGTTCGCCAGCGTACCGCCCGGAAAGGTGAAGGAGCGCACAGTGTCCGGCAATTCACCATTGGCGATCGCCGAGGAGGCTTCGGCTGGGTTGAAGGCGAAGATGATGTCGACCTCGTTGTCGGCCAGGAGTTGCTTCATCGCGGGATAGCTTGCCGGAAAGGCGCGGCCGCGGCGCCACAATAAGGGATGCAGTTCATCGAGATAAGCAAAGACCGGCGCGGCGATCTCCTCGAAATGCGCTTCGTCAACAGGGTCAAGCAGCACCGAGCGGTCGGCGATCAGTTCCGACAGCACCTGCTTGAGGAAGGATGAACCGGTAAAGTCGGGTGGCTGGGGATAGGAGAAGCGGCCGGGATTGTCGTGAGCCCAGGCCAGAAGGTCTGTAGCGGATTGAGGCAGGCTGTCCGTCGGCGTATCCGCTGTGTCATAAAAGAAGACGAGCTTCGCCATGCCCCATGGACTTTGTAGGCCCTCGACGGGAACAGTAAAATCCGTGCGGATCGTCGATTGATTCTCGAAATCGACGAATTGCCAATTGGGCAGTTCTTCAGCCCATCCGGGAGAAAGAAGCAATGATTGCCGTTTCATTGCGGCAAAATTCTCGCCATTGATCCAGATCAGGTCGATCGTGCCGCCCTGATCGCGCCCAGCCGCCTTTTCGGCAAGCACGGTTGCCACCGCCGTGGCGGTGTCCTCCAGTTTCACATGGACGAGATCGATGCCATGACGGGCCTCGAGTTCCTGGGCCGCCCACTCGATGTAGGCGTTGACATTGGACGCGCCGCCCCAGGCGTTGAAGTAGACCGACCGGCCTCGCGCCGCGTCCAGCACGGCTGGCCAGTCCTTCGGATCGGGATCTGCGGAGGCAGGCGAGACGGCCAGCGCCGCGACAATTGCCACTGCTGCAAGAAGGCGATGCATTTTCTGTCTCCGTCTCATACTGACCCGGTCGAGCATGCTTCGGCCAGTGACGTTGACGCAAGAGCATGCCGCCTCACCCTGGCGTGAGCTGCTTTGAGAAGTTGCCGCTACGCGCTAGTCGGTGTCGTCGGATGATTCGGCATTGAGCAGCCCGTATGACTCCTCACCGAGCGAGCGGAGCAATTCGAGCTGTGTCTCGAGGAAATCGATATGGCCTTCCTCGTCCGCCAGAAGCTCCTCGAACAGCTTCATCGTGACATAGTCGCCCAGTTCCTGGCAGATTTCGCGCGACTTCTTGTAGGAGGTACGGGCGTCATATTCGCCCGCCAGATCCGCCTCGAGCACTTCCTGGACGTTTTCGCCGATGCGAAGCGGCCCGACCTTCTGCAGATTGGGATGCCCTTCAAGGAAGATGATGCGCTCGACAATGCGATCGGCATGATGCATCTCTTCGATCGATTCGGCGCGTTCCTTTTTGGCAAGCTTGCCGAAACCCCAGTCCTCAAGCAGGCGGTAGTGGAGCCAATATTGGTTGACTGCGCCGAGCTCCAGAAAAAGGGCCTCGTTAAGCCGCTCGATGATCCTTGGTTCGCCCTTCATGCTTCATGCTCCCGAATTGATCGCGCAGACTGCGCACGCGATCCAGATATGTAACGACCGCGTCACCCTTGTCCACCGACTGATTATGATATGCTTCCGTCACCCGAATGATGGTTTCGACGACGGATGGGAAGCAACCGCAGCAACGCCCTCTTTGTCCGAGTGAATGATAGACCTTAGCCGGCACGATAAGCTGCCATGGATCGGACTCCAGCAGCGCCACGATCTCAGCTTCGATTTCTTTTTGGGTGATGATGTTGCAGTGACAAACGAGCATAATGACGCGACCTGGAACCGATACTGTCCAGCAAACGAGGGCGGATGATGCGCGACCAAGGACATTAATGCCGAGTAAGGGCCCCACTTCACCCGGGTTCGAGGCCCGGACTTGCCAGATAAGCCGCCGGCGGCGGCTGTCTGGCCCCACAAAAGCAGGATGCTCGTGTTTGTCAATCCAAACGTGACCGATAAAGTCAGGTTTAGAATCATTCCAATTGGAGGCGCAGCCACCTCAACTCGTCACTACGCCAGGTGAGGTACAAGAAGGGAAGGCGGCGCGGAGGCCGCCTTCGAAACGTCCGATTCAGTCTTCCGCACGAGTGAGACGCAAGATCGCGGACGAGCCAGCGTCCCTGTCCTCGGTGACGGCATAGACGGCACCGTCCGGCCCGATGCGGACGTCCCGCGTGCGCGCCTCGAGTGGCACGCGCTCTTCGAACGCAACCCGCTCGCCGTCAAGGTGGATGACGACCAGTCCGGTTGACACCAAACCGCCGACCAGAAACGCGCCTTCCCATTCCGGGAACTCGTCACCGGTGTAGAGCGCCATACCCGAAGGGGCGATGACGGGGTCCCAATAATACACCGGCTGGTTCAAGCCTTCTTGCGCCGTGATGCCCTCGCCGACTGCCTCGCCGCTGTATTCCAGTCCATAGGTAATCTCTGGCCAGCCATAGTTGAGACCCGCTTCCGGCATATTCAACTCGTCCCCGCCGCGGGGGCCATGCTCGACGATCCACAACCGCCCCTCGTCGTCTAAGGCTGCAGATTGGGTGTTGCGGTGGCCGTAGCTCCAGATCTCCGGCAGAGCTCCCTCCTGACCGACGAAGGGATTGTCGTCGAGGGGCGCGCCTGATCGGTCGATGCGGAACACCTTGCCGAGGCCGCTACCGAGATCCTGCGATTGGACCCGCGGCTCCACATCCGAGCGCTCTCCGACCGTCACGTAGAGTTCGTCATCAGGCCCGAACACGAGCCGTGATCCAAAGTGCAGCGTGCCATCGTAAGTCGGCAGTTGCCGAAAGACGATGGTCACGTCTTCGAGAGCGCCGCCATTTTCCTCGTCTGTCACCAACGTTGCCGATGCGACGGTGGTGCCATTGCCGCCGTCCCGGGGTTCGGCGAAGGAGAAGAAGATCTGGTTCGAGCTTTCGAAGTCCGGCGCGAGTGCCACGTCGAGCAACCCGCCCTGTCCACGGGCATCGACTTCCGGCACACCGGAAATCTCCGGCCCGATCTCACCTTCGGCGGTGACGATGTGCATGGCACCCTCCTTGGCGGTCACCAGCATCCGCCCGTCGGGCAGGAATTCCATGGCCCATAGCTGCGGCAAATCCTCGGCAATCGGCTGGATGTCGACCCCAGGTATTTCGGCCGGCTGCGGTGCCCGGGTCTGTTCAGTAAAAGCGGGTTCCTGATCGGGTGCGTTGGGCTCAGCCGTCTCAACCGGCTCCCCGGCTTGCGTTGCCTCGGTGCCTTCCGCTGGCGGAGTGCCTTCGACTTCTTCGGCCGGAGACGTGTCACCCGTTGTCTGAGCAAAAGCCGGCCCGGCGAACAGGCCGAATGTGAGGATTGTCGAGGCAAGAAGACGGCTGGTCGTGCTGGTCATGTGCGTGGCTCCCTTTACGGATGGACGGCCGCGGCAGCGCCGCATCGGCTCAAAGCCCAACGGGAGCGAACCCGATGCGTTGCACACGCGTCTTCACAGTTGCTTTATCGCCTCGGCTATGGGCACGAACCTGCTACTGAAGATGCTCTGCCGCACTGGCCTCTCCAATCATGATGAATCTGCGAAAAACATGACCAGTCGTTCAAACTAAATGGCAGCCAAAGCGGTCTTGTCGATTTCCACTTCTTCAACAAGACGCACCTTCACTCCCAATTTCAGGTCCTTCATCAACTGACATAGGTCATCTCCGTCGACAAGGTCGATGGCTGGTGCGCCGTCTCGGGTGGCCTCGGATCGAGCATCTTTGGTGAAGCTACCAGTGGTGATTATCAGTCCCTTGTCCGCGCGACCTACCATTGCGCCGCGAAAATCGCGAACTACACTGGAGCCTACAGACCCCCTCCACCTTTTTGATTGAAAAAGAACTTGGAAGGAAACAAGGTTCACCCGAAGAATACCATGGCCGTCAATTCCCCCGTCTCCGGAACGCCCGGTGACCTCGACTTTAGTGAAACCCGCTTCGCGAAGTAGACGCTGGCAAAGTCTCTCGAAGGCGTCGGGTGGCATCAAACCCAAAACAGATAGTAGCTCCTCGGTCCAGTCCAGCACAGGTTCATCATCTTCGCCTTCGGAGTTGATCACCCGATCCTCAAATGACTTGACACGACTCTTACGATCTTCACGAGTTTTTATGCGGACGATTCTAACGACTTCTGCGATCTCGTCGGAAGTCATCTCACGTCCGCGCGGGGTGAGGGCCCAAACGCCCCGCTGGGTGTTGTCCAACGCGCCGACCTTCTTCAGATAGCTTCGCGCCCAGTGAAGCCTATAGGCCAAGTAGGTTCGCGTATGATCTTTATGCGGCCGTTCAACGACGTTATCCGGAAGCGCAAGGACGCGGACAACTTCATCGTGGATCTCTTCGTTGGAGGCCGAACCGCCTAGATTCTTCAAAGCGACCACACTCGCCTCCACGAGCGTCTGAAGTCTCGGAAATTCTGAAGTGTGAGAATCGCGCGTGATGTCCATAGTTGGTCACCTTCAGGCCGGTTTGATGCCGCGCAGGCGCTCGGAGCGGCGGCGCAGCAACTCGATGGTCGTGAGGAGCGCGATCGAGAACATGACCAGAATGGTCGCCACAGCGAGAATGGCCGGGCTGATCTGTTCGCGGATGCCGTTCCACATCTGCCGCGGAATGGTCTGCTGATCATGGGCAGCGACGAACAGCACCACCACCACCTCATCGAACGAGGTCACGAATGCGAACAGCGCACCTGCCACGATGCCAGGCAGGATTAGCGGCATGGTGACGCGGAAGAAGACCGTCGTTGGCGGTGCGCCGAGCGAGCGGGCGGCGCGCGTCAGAGACTGGTCAAAACCCACAAGGGTTGCCGTTACGGTGATGATCACAAAGGGGATGCCGAGCGTGGCATGGGCCAGGATGATGCCGAGATACGAATTGGCGAGCCCCGTCATCGAGTAGAAGAAGAACAAGCCCGTAGCGGTGATGATGAGCGGCACGATCATTGGCGAGATCAGGATCGCCATGATAGCGCGCCGGTAGGGCATTTCCGGACGTGATAGGCCGAGCGCGGCCACGGTGCCGAGCACGGTCGCAAGCAGGGTGGCGAAGACGCCGATGATCACCGAGTTCTTGGCTGCGTTCACCCATGTCGCATTGCGCCACACGTCCCGCCACCAGGCGGCGTCGCGCGGGGCGTCGGGGGCGGCCATGCCGAAGGTGAGCAGACGGTCGTACCAGCGCAGCGAGAAGCCTTCAGGGTCGAGCCGCAGCATTCGCTCGGTGAAGGTGAAATAGGCCTCGGCGTTGAACGACAGCGGGATGATGATAATGATTGGGGCGATCAGGAACAGGAAGACCAGGCCGCAAATCACCAGATAGGCATAGCGCCAGAGGCGCTCGAGCGGACTTGCATAGACGGGCAGGGCCATTAGCTGAGCTTCATATTGTCGATCCCCACCAGCCGGTCGTAGAGCCAGTAAAGCAGCAGGACGGCGGCCAGGAGCAGTGCCGCCAGCGCCGCCGCCAGCGACCAATTGAGCGAATTTTGCATGTGGAAGGCGATCAGGTTCGAAATGAGTTGCCCCGAGGCACCCCCGACCAGCGCCGGCGTGATGTAGTAGCCGACCGCGAGGATAAAGACGAGCAGTGACCCCGCTCCGATCCCGGGCAGAGTCTGCGGCAGGTAGACGCGACGGAACGCGGTCCACGAGGTCGCTCCGAGCGAACGCGCCGCGCGCACGTAGGACGGGTTGATCGTGCGCATCACCGAATAGAGCGGCAGTACCATGAAGGGCAAAAGAATATGGGTCATGGCGATCACGGTGCCGGCCTGATTGTACATCAACTGCACGCGCCCGTCTTCGCCGATGATGCCGAGCGCCACCAGCGTGTTGTTGAGAACCCCCTGGCTCTGCAGGATCGCCATCCAGGCGGTGGTGCGCACCAGGAGCGAGGTCCAAAACGGCAGCAGCACCAGGATCATCAGCAAGTTCGAATAGCGCAGCGGCAGTGTGGCGAGCAGATGTGCGATCGGAAACCCGAGCGTCAGGCAGAGCAAGGTGATGAGTGCCGACAACAGGAAGGTGCGCTCGAACAGCATCAGATAGACCGCCCGCTCGCCGGCCACGGCGACGATCCGGCCCTCGACGTCGCGGGTGCGGTCGATGGCCGCGAGGTAAAAGTTGGCGGTATAAGCGCTGGAGACGTTGCGTAGCGTCCCCCAAAGCTCGGCATCGCCCCAGCGTTCGTCGATCTCCACCAGCGCTTCGCGATAAGGCGCCTCCAGTCCGTCGGCTCGCCGTCCGGTGGAGGTGAAGAGCGAGCGCGTGCCCTGCATCTCGTAGTTCACCCGCGTGCCCACCGCGCCGATGGTGCGCGCGGCGGCGGCATCGCGCAGGTCGGAGGCGAGCGCCGCGAAGGCCGTCTCGTCGGGCTCGGTCCCGACTGGGTTCGCCTGAAACCACGCGACCACCGCCGGCATGTTGTCGGCGAAGACTGGGTTGTGCACCGAGCGGTGCAGCATCTGTCCGATCGGGATGACGAAGGTGATCACAATGAAGGCCAGCAGTGGCAGCACCAGCAGGAAGGCGTGCCACCGCACCCGCCGCTGGGCGCGGGCTAGCGCATGCCGCAGCGGCACGCCGTCGGCAGTGCGGAGCTCTGCAATGGTGTCGTCAGCCGGGATATCGGCCATCTCGCGTCCTCGCGTCGGGACGGCGGCGGGCCGCCGCCCCGGTCTGCGGTCAGCCGGCTTCAGTTGGCGAGCCAGGCGTTGAAGCGTTCGCTCAGCTCGATGTCGTGGTCGGCCCAGAACTCGATGTCGGTGGTGAGCGCGTCGGCCACGTAGTCAGGATTGGTCGGCATGTGCGGCTTCATGTCGGTGATGCCGTCCTTGAAGAGGCCGACATGCTCGGCTGAGGACTTCCGCGCCGGGCCGTAGCTGATGTAGGTGGCCTGATCGGCCAGCCGCTGGGTATCGGTCGCCCATTTGATGAACTCCCAGGCCGCGTCCGGGTTCGGGGCGCCCTCGGGGATCACGAACAGGTTGAAGTCGTAGATCTGGTTCGGCCAGAACAGCTCGAACGGCTGGTTCTCTTCCATCATCGCGTTGAAGATGCGGCCGTT
>CAZEEC010000031.1:0-20005 GCA_964511105.1 uncultured Mesorhizobium sp. | reverse complement strand
GCAATCCGCTCACCTCCAGCGAGGACTACGCGCGCATCGCCTCCTGGTCGCCCTATGACAACGTCACCGCCCAGGCCTATCCCAAGATCCTGGCGCTCGCCGGTCTGACCGATCCGCGCGTCACCTATTGGGAGCCGGCCAAATGGGTCGCGCGGCTGCGCGAACTGAAGACCGACGACCATCCGGTCCTTTTCAAGGTCAATATGGATGCCGGCCATGCGGGCGCCTCGGGCCGCTTCTCGCGGCTCGAGGAAATCGCCTATGTCTATGCCTACGCGCTGAAATCCGTCGGCAAGGCATAGGCGGACAATCCGATTCCACTTTGGGAGCGGTTTGGTCTAGACAAGGCCGACTCCAACGCTTCGGACTTCCATGGCCGTCTATACCGACATCAACGAGATCGAGCTCGCCGACTTTCTGGCGGCCTACGATATCGGCACGCTCACCTCATATAAAGGCATCGCAGAGGGCGTCGAGAACTCGAACTATCTCCTGCACACGACGGTCGGCGCCTATTTCCTGACGCTCTACGAAAAGCGCGTCTCCCGAGAGGATCTGCCCTTCTTTCTCTGCCTCAAGCAGCATCTGGCCGAACGCGGCGTGCGCTGTCCGGTGCCCATCGAGCCACGCAGCGGCCCCTTGATCGGCGAACTGGCTGGCCGGCCGGCGGCGATCGTCTCCTTCCTCGAAGGCATGTGGACGCGCCGGCCGACCGCCGATCATTGCCGCGCCGTCGGAGGTGCCTTGGCGAGGATGCATCTGGCCGGGCGCGACTTTGCGATGACGCGGCCGAATGCGCTGTCTCTAAAAGGCTGGAAAACACTGTGGCACAAGGCGAAAAACAGCGCCGACGCCGTCGAGGCGGGGCTTGGCGCTGAAACCGAGAGCGATCTGGCGCATATCGAGAAGAATTGGCCGCGCGACCTCCCCGTCGGGACGATTCATGCCGATCTTTTTCCCGACAATGTGCTCTTTCTCGGTGATGACCCTGGACTGATCGACTTTTATTTCGCCTGTACCGATTTCCTCGCCTATGACGTGGCGATCTGTCTCAACGCTTGGTGCTTCGAGCGCGACCACGCCTTCAACCTGACCAAGGGGACCGCCCTGTTGAACGGTTATCGTGCCGTGCGGCCGTTCTCGGATGCGGAAGCTGCGGCCCTTCCGATCCTCGCCCACGGAGCCGCGCTCCGCTTCATGCTGACGCGGCTTTACGATTGGGTCAACACGCCGGCGGGCAGTCTCGTCGTCAAGAAGGACCCCCTCGAATATCTGCGCAAGATGCGGTTTCACCGGCGAATTGCGACGGCCGGCGAATACGGATTGCAGCCATGAAGCATGTCGAGATATTCACCGACGGCGCCTGTTCGGGCAATCCGGGGCCGGGTGGCTGGGGCGCGATCCTGCGCTTCAACGGGACTGACAAGGAACTGTCGGGCGGCGAGGCTGAGACGACCAACAACCGCATGGAACTGATGGCCGCGATCTCGGCGCTGCAAGCCCTCAAGGAGCCGGTCAAAGTCGATCTCTACACCGACTCGAACTATGTCCGTGATGGGCTGACGAAGTGGATCCACGGCTGGAAGAAAAATGGCTGGCGGACCGCCGACAAGAAGCCAGTCAAGAACGCCGAGCTATGGCAGGCGCTTGATGCGGCGAGGCAGACCCATGACGTGACGCTGCACTGGGTCCGCGGCCATGCTGGACATCCTGAAAACGAGCGGGCGGACGAACTTGCCCGCCTCGCCATGGCGCCCTTCAAGCCAACGAAGAGGATCTCGCCTGCTGTGGCCCCGACTGCCGCGCGTCTGGCGGGGCGGTCTGTTCGCAAATCGTGATCAAGCTGCCCTGATCGTCGGAATGTGACTGACGTCGATGTCACGCTCGGCATGCCACGCATCGTAAGCGGCCTGCATGCACAGCCAATTTCCTGCTCCATCGCCGAACAACTTCCCTAGCCGGACGGCGATCGCAGGGGAGATAGGCTTGCGCACGCGGATAATGTCGTAAAGATGCTGGCGTGAAATCCCCAGCAATCCAGCGATCTCGGTCTTCGACTTGCCGGTAGCTGGAATGATGTCCTCCAGCAGCGCGCCCGGATGCGATGGGCTGCGTCCAAGCGGACGAGTGGGGATGTACTGGCTCATATCCTGCTCCCGGTCAGTGATATTGCTCCAAATCGACCTGCACGGCGTCCTGATTATCAAACGCGAAGGTGACGCACCAAGGGCCGTTCACATGCACCGTGTGACGAATGGGTTCGTATCCTCTTAACGCATGAAAGTTGAACCCTGGGAGGTTCATGGCGGCTGGCTCGGTAGCGATGTCAAGACGGTCGAGACGAACAAGAATCCTTTTATGAAGCCGTGCATCAATCTTCCGCGTGGCGCCGGTTTCGAATAGTTCCAGCAGCGCTTTGCTTCGAAACGAGCGGATCATGACACGAATGTAAGCTGATTGCTTACATTCCGCAAGCACCCTCTCAAAAAGCAGTCAAATCGCCTCGAGGATCCTGGCCGCGCCGGATTGCACCGCTTGGCCGGGCTTGTCCTCGACATTGAGCCCGGTGACCCTGCCGTCGTCGACGATCATCGAAAAGCGCTTCGAGCGCAGTCCCATTCCGGCCGCCGACATATCGTTTTCAAGCCCACAAGCCTTGACGAAGTCACCGCTTCCGTCCGCCAGGAACAAGAGCTTGTCTTCGCCGCCGGTGAAGCGCGCCCACGCCGTCATCACGTGCACGTCATTGACCGCAACCACGGCGACCCGGTCGACGCCCTTTGCCCGCAGCGCATCGAAATTCTCCAGATAGCCGGGAAGATGGTCATTCGAGCAGGTCGGAGTGAAGGCGCCTGGAACCCCGAAAAGCACGATCTTCATTCCTGCGGTCAGTTCCGCCGTCGTGATCGAAGCCGGACCGTCTTTACCGATCGTCTTGAAGGTTGCTTCTGGAAGTTTGTCGCCAATCGAAATCGTCATGTGGTCGCTCCGCTATGATTGGACTCATGCGATAGCGAGCCAGGCCCGACTTGGCAACGTGTCAGGGAAGCGGGAGCGCCCCGCTCACGGCTTCCTTGCCGGCGACCAGCGTGTAGGTGGCCTGCGGGCGCTCGCTGGTGCCGTGTGACAGAATGCGGGCGGTAAAGATGCCGCCCCCGGGTCCGGGTGCGAATTCAGGCGCCGACAGCATCAGCCCGTCACGGCCGGCGAGGAAGATATCGGCCGGCTGGCCGCCGTCGGGCAGTTCCACCGCGATGGCAAGCGCCTCGCCGTCGACGCTGACACCGGTTGCTTGGAAGCCGTCGCGCGGCTCGTCGGGAAGCTTGGCGAAGGCCTCATCGATCACGAAGTGTTCGATCGGACCGGTGTCATCGGCCGGACGCACGGCAAGCCTCGTCTGCACTGGCACGCAGATCGTCTCGCAGACGCCGATGAAGAGGTCGATCGCCAATGGTGCCCGCGCATCGGCAAGACCGGTGACGACCACCGGCAGCACGACGCGGGCATCGTAGCCCGCCCATTGCAAGCCTCCGTCATCGAAGCGTTGCGGCGCCGGAAAATCGAGCGCGATGCTGGTGGCCGCCCTCGCGTCGCTGAGCGCCAGTTGCGGCGCGACGCCGCCCTCCCCCGGCTCTTTCCAATAGGTCTTCCAGCCCGGCTCGAGATCGATTTCGAGCGCTCCGCGCAAGGTTTCGTCGGGCGCCGGCTCCATCTGCGTCAGCAGGCGCAGCCTTGTGCCTGTCGTCTCGTACCAATCGCTCGCCCCGGCCTGTACGGCGGCGGGCAAAAGACACATGAAGGCGGCAATAAACAAACGGGCAAGGATCATGGCGCGGATTCTTGGCCGAGGCGCGCCGACTTGGCAACATGCGCCCTTCGCGCATGGATCATTTTACGGTGATAGTCGTTGGACTTCCGCCGTCAGCGAAAATTCGGTACGCTTTGACCATGGATATATTGGGCCACCGGCGCGGCAAGCCGGCCAAGGGATTTTTGGACAATCAGTTCCTGCTGGCAATGCCGAGCATGCAGGACGAGCGCTTTCAGCGCTCCGTCATCTATTTATGCGCGCATTCGGAAGAAGGTGCGATGGGGCTGATCCTCAATCGGCCGCAGCAATTGCTGTTTCCCGATCTGCTCGTCCAACTCGACGTCCTCGAGCAGGAAGAAGCGATCCGCCTGCCCGAGCCTGCGCGCTCCATCGTCATCCGCAATGGCGGCCCGATCGAGCGCAGCCGCGGCTTCGTGCTGCACAGCGGCGACTACAAGGTGGAATCCTCGCTGCCCGTTGCCGACGATGTCTGCCTGACGGCGACGATCGACATTTTGCGCGCCATCTCGGTCGGCAGCGGCCCGCGCCAGGCGCTGATGGCGCTTGGTTATTCGGGCTGGGGTGCGGGTCAGTTGGAGCAGGAGATCGTCGACAATGGCTGGTTGACATGTCCGGCCGATCCCGCCCTGCTCTTCGACGGCGATCTGAACAACCAGTATGACCGCGTGATGGCTTCGATCGGGATCGATCCCGCCCGGCTTTCCAGCCAGACCGGCCACGCCTGACGCTCCCTCGATTTTCAGGTAACGCCCCCTCAACGTCGTCGCATTGCCTATTGTGGCACAAGGCAAGAGCGGCAATGATGGGCGCGACACGGCCTTCGTTATGCCTCAGGCTGTGACGGAGCAGAGGCTGCCGCGTCTGAAGAACAAGACCGCGCGTCACCGGCATGGACAGGAAGATGCTGCAAAAGGGCACTGACTATCGATCGGTCTATGACGGCTTCCGGTGGGACATCCCCGTGTTCTACAATATCGGCGTGGATGTCTGCGATCGGTGGGCCGACGAAGATCCCGACCGTCTCGCCATCATCGAGGTGAATGAAACAGGCGGATCACGAGAGATCACCTTTGGCGCCCTTCGCACGATGGCCAATCGCCTCGCGAACGCGCTGGCCGCGCACGAAATCAGCGGCGCGAGCGGCGATTTTGGCGATCGAGTCGGCGTGCTTTTGCCGCAACGGATCGAGACCGCCGCCAGCCATATCGCGGTCACGCGCATGGGCGCGATATCGATACCGCTGTTTACGCTCTTCGGCGAAGAGGCTCTGCTCCACCGCCTGCGCGATTCCGGTGCCCGCGCCGTCATCACTGACCGCGAGGGGGCCGCCAAGATCTCTCGGCTTCACGATCGCCTGCCGGTTCTGGAACTCGTCCTGTCGGTTGATGGTCCAGGTCCCCACGCGCGCGGCTTTCATGAGGTCTGCGCCGCTCAGTCCAACCGGTTCACACCACTCAAAACACGCGCCGATGATCCGGCGATGTTGATCTATACCTCGGGAACGACCGGCAACCCCAAGGGGGCGCTGCACGCCCATCGCGTGCTGCTGGGCCATTTGCCGGGCGTCGAGATGAGCCATGATTTTCTGCCTCAGGAGGGCGATCGCCTTTGGACGCCGGCCGACTGGGCGTGGATCGGCGGACTGCTCGACGTGCTGATGCCGGCGCTGCATCACGGCATCCCGGTCGTCGCGTGCCGCTTTGCAAAATTCACGCCCGAGGCCGCCATCGAACTGATCCGCGCTCACAAAATCCGCAATGTCTTCCTGCCGCCAACGGCGCTGAAGATGATGCGGGCAGCAGTGCACGACCGGCTCGATGGCATCGCGTTGCGCTCGGTCGCCAGCGGCGGCGAGACTCTTGGCGCGGAGTTGATTGAGTGGGGCCGCTCGACGTTGGGTGTCACCATCAACGAGTTCTATGGTCAGACGGAATGCAACATGATCGTATCCTCCTGCGCCGCTCTGGAGCCGCCGGAGCCTGGCAAGATGGGCCGTCCGGTACCAGGCCATGACGTACGCATCGTTGATCCTGAGAGCGGCGCAGTGCTGGCCGATGGCCAGGAGGGAACCATCGCCGTTCGCGCGCCCGATCCGGTCATGTTCCTGGGCTACTGGAACAATCCGGAAGCGACCGAGGAGAAGTTCGTCGATGGTCCGGACGGGCGTTGGCTGCTGACGGGCGACCGTGGCATCCGCGATCGAGATGGCAGGATGCGGTTTCTGGGTCGCGACGATGATGTGATCGGCTCGGCCGGCTATCGCATCGGTCCGGCCGAAGTCGAGGATTGTCTCATCGGCCATCCGGCCGTCGGTCTGGCCGGCGTCGTCGGCAAGCCGGATCCCCTGCGCGGCGCGGTCGTGGCCGCCTATGTCACGCTTTCCGAGGGCTTCACGCCTTCCGAAGATCTCGCCGCGGAGATCGCCGCCCATGTCAAAGCACGGCTGGCGGCGCATGAATATCCGCGTGTGGTTCGCTTCATCGATGAAATGCCGATGACCACGACCGGCAAGATTATTCGCGCTGAACTGCGCCGCATGGCCGAGGCCGACGCCGCTGCGGAGGCCGCTGTCGCCGACCTCGGGAACTGATCGAATGAAAACAGGCGCCGAAGCGCCTGTTCTCTGCCGCCGGAGTAATCGTCGATCCGGCCAAGCGAAAGCTGTTCCTCACTCGGCGCAAGCCTGGATGGCAGCCAAGTCAGGCCCGTTAGGAGTGCGGCCCAGATTGAAGGGTGCCGAGGCATCGCGCCACTTCGCGTAGTCCTCGAGATAGCCCACTTGACTGGCATAGACCTTTGCAGCCAACGGATTTTCGCAAGCGACCTCCACGATGGTCTCATTGGCTAGGGTTTGGATGTTTTCCAACGTGGCATCGTCAAGCCGGGTGATCTCGGTGCCGGCTTCTTGGAACTGGACATAGGCTTCGGTCGCACGTCGCTCCGTGAACGACAGGCTCCAGAGCATGGTCGCATCCGCGGCGATCTGCAGGCTCTCCTGGACCTCCGGGCTCAATGCATCCCAAGACGTCTTGTTGATGATGACCCCGAAGAGCGAAGCCGATTGGTGCCAACCGGGGGTGGACCAGTAGTTGGTCACCTCGTGAAAGCCGCCCGAATAGTCGACATTGGGTGTTGAGAATTCCGCGCCATCTATCACTCCGCGTTCAAGCGCCTGATAGATCTCGCCGCCCGCCATGCTGACCTGGTTGCCGCCAAGTTTCTGCAGAAGCTTTCCCTGCTCGTAGCCTGACAGGCGCAGGCTCAAGCCCTGAAGATCCTCGGTCGAGGCGATCGGCCTGTCGACGGTACGGAAACCGGATTCGTTGTTGGTCACCCCGAAGGGGAGGTAGACCAATCCGAAATTGCCATAGATCTCGTTGTAGATCTCTCTTCCGCCCCATTCCTGGATCCAGTTGACGTAGTCGACCGCGTTGAACAAGGATGACGTCGTGCCCAGCGGTGAAAAGGCCGTGTCGCGACCCGCCCAGTAGCCAGGCCAATCCCCGCCGGCCTGGATCGTTCCCGTTTCCACGGCGCCGAACACCTCGCCGGCCGGCACCAAGGTTCCGCCATCGAAGAACTCGATGGTCAGTTCATCCCCGGTCAGTTTATTCGCAAGTTCGACGAAGTGCTTGTCGATCTCGACCAGCTCGAGCGAGGATGGCCAGACCGAGGTCATCGTCCATGTTTCGGCCAGAGCGGGCGAAGCAAGTGCCGCCAGCGCGGTGGTGGTGATCAGCAGTTTCTTCATGGGTTCCTCCTGGTTGTAAAAGGCATGCCGTCATGCGCGGTAAAGCCGGTCCGGCAGCCACGTGATTATTTCCGGAAAGATGATAACCATCAGACACATGAGCAAGATCAGAATAATGAACGGGATCACGCCTTGGATGATGTCGCCGATAGTGACACCCGGTGGCGCGATGGCGCGCATGTAGAACAACGCGTATCCGAAGGGCGGCGTCAAAAACGAAGTCTGCAGGACCACCGCCATGAGGACCACGAACCACAGCGGATCGATGCCCATCTCCTGCACCAACGGCAAGAAGATCGGGAAGGACAGGAGGACGATGCCTGTCCAGTCTAGGAACATCCCGAGAATGAAGACGACGACCAGCATGACCGCGACCAGCATGTAAGGATCCTCGGCAAGACCGCGGATCAGGTTCTGGCTGGCCGTCAGGCCGCCGGTGATGTTGAAGACGCCCGTGAACGCAGTCGCTCCGACCACGATGTAGAGGATCATGGCCGACGTGCGCGCCGTCTCCCGCAGCGCGGAGAAGAAGATCCGCCACTCGAAGCGGCCGCGCCCGATCACGATCAGCAGCGCCAGCATGGCGCCGATCGCTGATGCCTCGGTCGCGGTGGCGATCCCCGCCAGCATCGTTCCCAGGATACCCAGAATAAGAATCAGCGGCGGAACCGCTTCGATGACCAGCATTTTCCACAGCGCGCCGCGGCTGATCTGCTCGCCGACGGCGACGGGGGGAGCCCATTCCGGCTTTATCCAGGCGATCAGCGCGACATAGATGCCGTAGAGCGCGCCCAGCATCAGGCCGGGGCCCATGGCGCCCGCGAAAAGTTGCCCCACCGACAGGCCCGGCGCGTAGGACGCCATCAGGATCAGCATGATCGAGGGAGGGATCAGGATGCCCAGGCAGCCCGATGCTGCGATGAGCCCGGTGGTCAGCTTCTTGTCATAACCGTATTGCAGCATCGGCTTCAGCGCCATCATGCCCATCACGGTGATCGAAGCCCCGATGATGCCGGTCGTTGCGGCCAGCAGGATCGAGATAAAAACGACCGCGAGGCCGAGGCCCCCGGTGACGCGAGACATCAGGTGGCGCAGCGCCTCGAACATCTTGTCGGACACGCCGCTATCCGAGAGAAACCGCGCCATCAGCACGAAGAGCGGAATAGCGATCAGCGTGTAATTGTCGAGCACGTCACCGAAGATGCGGTTGATGATGATGCCGAGCACCATCGACCGGTCGGCGATGAGCGCCCCGAGAACCGCCACGCCGCCGAGGACGAAGGCCAGTGGATGGCCCATGAAAAGACCAATGACGAGCAGGCCGGCCATGATGAGGCCCATCCATTCACCTGACATCGGTCGGATCCAGTGCTTCCAGGTGATCGGTCTTGCCGAGAATCAGTTTGAGCACCTCGCTCACGCCTTGGATCAACAGCAGACAGGCGGCGATGAACATGGCGATCTTGAGCGGATAGACGGGAAGCGACACCGCGCCATAGGTGACTTCTCCCTGCCGGTAAGAGGTCATGGCGAAATCCCAGCTGCGCCGGGCAAATACCCAGGTAAAGGGGAAGAAAAAAATGACGTAGCCGGCAACCTCGACCCACCGGCGCAATCCCGGAGACATCCGCTCAGTCAACAAGTCCACCTTGACGTGGGCCTGGTGCCGCAATGCATAGCCGCCCAGCATGATGAAGTAGAAGCCGTAAAGATGCTTGGTGACATCGAACGACCAGCGCGACGGACTGCCGAAGGCATAGCGCATGGTCACTTCGTATATAATGACGGCGGCAAACAATACCGCAACAAAGGCAACCGCTTTTCCGACAAGTTCGTTGGTGGCGTCGATCACTTTTATCGGCGACAATGCGTACTCCCCCAACGACTCCCTCGACCCGGCGACTGTCGCAAAGCTTCGACCTCCAGTCAACGAAGATGCCGCAATGAAGACGGCTGCTGTTGCCCGAACCGACCGCCCGGTTGTTACTCCGCCGCGGCTGCCGCCGGGACCGACTGATCTTTCAACATCGCGATGATCGCGGCGGAGGCCATTGGATGGCCGAAGGCGAAGCTTTGGACATATTCGCAGCCAAAGCCGCGCAATTCCTCCGCATCGGCCTGCGTCGCCACGCCTTCGGCGACGACCGACAAGCCGAGATCATGGGCCATGTTGATCATCGAGCGCAGCAGAACCAGACGCTTGGGGCTCGAATCCTCGAAGAAGCTGCGGTCGATCTTGATTGTATCGAATGGAAAACGCGTCAGATAGGCGAGCGACGAATAGCCGGTGCCGAAATCGTCGAGCGAGAGGCCGATGCCGAGCCGGCGCAGCTTGGACAGCACGTGGACCGCCTGCTCGGGATTGTCCATCACCAGCGATTCGGTGAGTTCAAGCCGGAAATTGCGCGGCTTGATGCTCGCCCGCGCGATCGTCGAGCGGACGTCGGAGACCAGGTCGCGGCGCAGCAATTGGCGGCTCGACAGATTGACGGAGACGAATAGCGGCAGCTTGCCGGCGAGTTGTTGCCATTCGTGCAGGTCGTCGGCCGCCTTTTGCATGGCGAATTGACCGAGCTGGACGATCAGCCCGCAGCTTTCGGCGACGGGAATGAACTCGCCCGGCGGTATCGCCCCACGCCGCGGATGCTCCCAGCGCATCAAGGCCTCGAAGCCGGCGATCGTGCCATTTTCCAGCCGGATGATCGGCTGGTAGACAAGCTGCAACTCGCCCTTCTCGGCCGCGCGGCGCAGATCCGATTCGATCTGCAGCCGATCGCTGCCGCCCGTGCGGAAGGCGGGGCGGAACGGCTCGATGCGATCGCCGCCGAAGCGCTTGGCCTGGTGCATGGCAAGTTCGGCGTCCTTGACCATATCGGCGGCACTTGACGTATTCGCCGTCCAGGACACGAGGCCGATCGAGGCGGTCAGCACGATCTCACGCTTGGCATAGGTGATGGGCGCGCTGATCGCCTGGCCCACCGCTTCGGCGACGGCCGCGATCTTGACCGGATCCTGCTCGGAGACGAGCATCAGTGCGAACTGGTCGCCCGAAAAGCGCGACAGGCTGTCCTGCGGCTTCAAGATGCGGTGCAGGCGCCGTGCGATCGTCAACAGGATCGTGTCGCCGGCCGACATGCCGAGGCTGTCATTGACCTGCTTGAAGCGGTCGATGTCGATGACGAGAACGGTCGGTCGGATGGCATCGTCGGGCTGCGCCACCGACAGCAGGGCATCGAGGCGGCTCAGGAATATCTGCCGGTTCGGAAGGCCTGTCAGATTGTCGTGGACCGCATCGTGGAGAAGCCGTTCCTCGGCCTTTTTCTGTTCCGTCGTGTCGACCAGCGTGCCGACGCAGCGGATGATCTCGCCGGCCGAGCCGATCACCGGCCGCGCCTTCAGCGTGAACCAGTGGAAATGGCCGTCGGCACCGGACAGGCGGAATGGTTGCGAGATGCGGCCGCGTCGATGATCCAACAGGACGTCGAGCAAGGTGCGGAACGTGTCGCGGTCTTCCGTATGCAGCCTCGGCAGCCAATTGCGCGCCGGTCCGTGCAAGCTGTTGGGTTCGAGGCCGAGCTGGCGCGCGATATCGGGCCGGGTGATGATGCGGTCGCGCGCCACGTCCCAGTCCCACACGGTGTCGCCCGCACCGCTGACGGCCAGGGCCTGCCGCTCCAGATCGCTGAACATCCCCTGCTGCAATCCGCTGCCGGCAAAGGCATGTTGCATGACGGTAAAGCCGATTAGGAGGACGACGAGCACGAGCCCGCCGCCGAGCGCCGGCTGGATGATGTCGTTGTCGATCGTGCCGGTGACCGTCAGATAGGCCGCTGAAAGCCAAGCCAGGATCATCAGCCAGCTTGGAATGAGCATCACCGCGCGGTCGTATCCCTGAACGGCGAAGGTGCCGATCAATGCCAGCCCCGCGACGGCCGTGACGGCGAAAGAAAGCCGGGCGATGCCGGCGGCCACCGCCGGGTCGAACGTCGCCACGCCGGCGATCAAGAACAGGCCGAACACCCAGGCGAGCGCGGCGTAGCTGAAATGCCAGTGCCAGCGATTGAGATTCAAATAGGTGAACAGGAACACGACAATGGTGGTGGCGAGCGCCACTTCCGCCCCTGCCCGCCAAATCTGCTCGTTGCCGGGCGTGATCTCGATCATGCGGGTCAGAAAGCCGAAATCAATCGAGATATAGGCGAGCACCGACCAGGCGAGCGCCGCCGTGGCTGGAAAGAGCGAGGTTCCCTTGACGACGAACAGGATCGTCAGGAACAGCGCCAGAAGGCCCGCGATGCCGATCACGATGCCGCGAAACAGCGTGTAGGCGTTGACATTGTCCTTGTAGGCTTCCGGCTCCCAGAGCCGCAATTGCGGCAGTTCCGAGGATGCCAGTTCGGCAACGAAGGTGACGACCGAACCGGGATTGAGCGTCACCAGGAACACATCGGCATCGGGCGATTCCTGCCTGTCGAGCGTGAAGCCTTCCGATGGTGTGATCGAAGCGATGCGGCTCGAGCCCAGATCCGGCCAGATCAGGCCGGAATTGACCAGCCGGAAATGCGGCGCGACGATCAGCCGGTCGAGTTGGCGATCCGTGGGATTGGACAGCGAAAACACCGCCCAGTCGCCGGATGAGCGTTCGTCATTGGCCTCGACCTCGATGCGGCGCACGATGCCGTCGGTTCCAGGCGCCGTCGACACCTGAAAGTTGGCCCCTTGGTTGCGATGAAGCTCGACCCGGTCCGTCAGTTCGATCGCCGCTTCCTCGCCGGTGATGGCGACTGGGTCGAGCGCATAGGCGGGCGCTGCGATAGCAAGCCAAAGCGCCATCAGCAAAAGCAGGATCGCGTTAGAGCCGGAACGCCCCAAGAGCTCAGCCTCGTTCGTGTCTGGCCCGATGCTCTTCGGCAATCAGGGCGTAGAGAAGATGGTCCCGCCACACGCCATTGATGCGCAGATAGGCCCGCATCAGTCCTTCGCGGCGGAATCCGGCATTTTCAAGCACGCGGATCGAGCGAACATTGTCGGGTATGCAGGCCGCCTCCAACCGGTGAAGCCTCAATGTATCGAAAGCGTGCGACATGGCCAGCTTCATCGCGGCCTGCATCAGACCGCGACCTGCATAGCGCTCCCCCATCCAATAGCCGATCTGCGCGGTCTGGGCGACGCCATGGCGGATATTTCCAAGGGAAATGCCGCCGACGAGCGTCATCTGTTCGCTCTGGAAGATGAGAAACGCAAAACCGGTGCCTGCCGCGGCTTCGGCATTGTAGCGCCTCAGCCGTTGCCGCCAGGCCGGATAATCGAGATCGTCGGCCGGCCAGCGCGGTTCCCAGGGCTCCAGAAAGGCGCGGCTTTCCTGCCTCAGTTGCGCCCATTCGCCATGGTCGCGCCTGTAAGGGGGCCGGAGCGTGACGCCGCCTCCCGAAAGCACGGGCACGATGTCCCGGATGAACGGCAGGCGCGGCATCCGCCCCTCAGACGGCGAACTTGCGCGCCGAGGACGGAGTGTCTGCGAGCATCTGCGTCACCGCTTCGAAGGGAGGCAGAGACCCGACCGGGCCGACGGCCGCCAGCGTGGGACGCTGCGAGAAAAGCCGCGCCGACAGATCCGTCAATCGCTCGGTCGTGATCTTCGACAGACGTTCCAGAAGCTCTTCCTTCGGAATAGGCCGGCCGTAAAGCAGCAATTGGCGGGCGATCTGAGACGCTCGGCTCGCGGGACTTTCCTCGGACATGAAAAGGCCGGCGCGATATTGCGCCCGCGCACGGTCAAGCTCCTCGGCGTGGATATTCTCTCCCGCCTTCCTCAACTCGGCCAGGAGCACGGTGACCAGTTCGGTGATGTCCTCGCTGCCGGTGGCCGCGTGGACGCCGAATATGCCGGTGTCGGAAAATCCCCAATGGAAGGCATAGACCGAATAGCACAGCCCGCGCTGCTCGCGCACTTCCTGGAACAGGCGCGACGACATGCCGCCGCCGAGGATCATCGACAGCATCTGCGAGGCATAAAAGTCGCGCACGTGATAGGCGCGGCCTTCGAAGCCGAGCACGATCTGCGCGTCCATCAGGTCGCGGTTCTCGCGGAATTCACCGCCGACATAATGCGCCAGTTGCGGCAGGTTTGCTTCGGAATGAGCGCGGAATCCGCCCAGGCGGTTTTCGACCTCGCGCACGAAGCTGTCATGGTCGATCGCGCCGGCGGCCACGACCACCATGCGCTCGGCCGCATATTGGCGGTCGAGGAAGCCGCGCAATTGCGGCGCGGTGAAACCGCGAACCGTCTCGGGCGTGCCCAGGATCGAACGGCCGAGGGTCTGGTGGCGAAACGCCGCCTCGGTGAAATGATCGAAGACTATATCGTCGGGCGTGTCGTGGGCAGCGCCGATCTCCTGCAGGATCACGTGCTTTTCCCGCTCCAACTCCTCTTCATCGAATTTCGAGTCGGTCAGGATATCGGCCAGGATGTCGATCGCCAGCGGCACATCGTCCTGGAGCACGCGCGCGAAGAACGACGTGGTTTCGACGCTTGTCGCCGCATTGATCTCGCCGCCGACATTCTCGATGTCGGTCGCGATCTGGCGGGCCGAGCGCTTGTTCGTCCCCTTGAAGGCCATATGCTCCAAAAGATGGGCGATGCCGTGCTCGCTGTCGCGTTCGTCGCGCGAGCCCGATTTGACCCAGATGCCGAGGGCGACGGATTCGACATGCGGAAACGTCTCGGTCGCAACCGTCAGGCCGTTTGACAAACGGCTAACTTCAACCGCCATGCGGGTGATACTCCTGGTGCACGGCGCGCCGGCTCGATATGCGGGCGACGCCTTACTGATTTGTGGCCGCTCTCGTTGCGCGGTCGATGTGATCTTCCAACAATTGCAGGTCCGAGGGAAGAACGTCAAATTTTTCCGCGCGCGTCATCAGATCACCGAGCCAGGCCGGCAATGCGGGATCAACGCCGCTCGCCGCCTGAACCGCATCGGGGAACTTGGCCGGATGCGCCGTTGCGAGCACCACCATGGGAATCGCTGGATCGGGATTCTGGTCGCGGGCGACCTTGATGGCGGTCGCCGTGTGCGGGTCGGCCAGATAGCCGGACTTTTCAAGCACGTTGCGGATCGTCACGGCCGTCTCGCGGACAGTCGAGCGGCCGGCGACGAAATCGCGGCGCATCGCCTTTAGCCCGGGAGCCTCGATGGTGAATGCGCCGGATTGGCCAAGACTGCCCATCGAGCGGCGCACGACGCCCGGATCGCGCCCTGCCGCCTCGAACAAAAGGCGCTCGAAATTTGACGATATCTGAATGTCCATCGATGGCGAGGTCGTCTCGACGACGCCGCGCGTCTCGTAACGTCCCGTCTCCAAGGTGCGTGCCAGAATGTCGTTGTCATTGGTGGCGATGACCAGCCGGTCGATCGGCAGTCCCATCCGCTTGGCGGCATAGCCGGCGAAGATGTCGCCGAAATTGCCGGTCGGGACGGTGAAGGAAACCGGCCGGTCCGGCGCGCCAAGCGTGATCGCCGAGGAGAAATAATAGACGATCTGGGCCATGATCCGCGCCCAGTTGATCGAATTCACACCCGAGAGACTCACGCGGTCGCGGAAGGCGTGGTCGTTGAAAAGGCCCTTCACCAGCGCCTGGCAATCGTCGAAATTGCCCTCGATGGCCAGCGCATGGACGTTGGTCTCCGTCGAGGTGGTCATCTGGCGACGCTGAACGGGCGAGACGCGCCCATGCGGAAAGAGAATGAAGATATCGGTGCGGTCGCGGCCGGCAAAGGCATCGATCGCGGCTCCGCCTGTGTCGCCGGAGGTCGCGCCACAGATCGTCGCCCGCTGGCCGCGCTCGGCCAGCACATGATCCATCAACCGCGCGAGGAGTTGCATCGCCACGTCCTTGAAGGCAAGCGTCGGCCCGTGGAAAAGCTCGAGCACGAACTCGTTGCCGGCGGTCTGGACGAGTGGGCAGACGGCCTCATGACGAAACGTCGAATAAGCTTCCTCGACCAGGCGGCGAAAGTCGCCCGCCGCTATGTCTTCGGCAACGAAAGGCGTCAGCAGCCGAATGGCGAGTTCCGGATAAGAAAGCCCGCGCATGGCGCGGATGTCGGCGGCCGAAAAGCTCGGCCATTGATCGGGCAGGTAAAGTCCGCCGTCACGCGCAAGCCCGGTTAAGAGCACATCGGCAAAACCCAGTTGCGGCGCCTCGCCGCGCGTACTTGAATAGCGCATCGGTTTCCAATCTTGCGGTCCCGGACCTGTTGGAAATGCAATCCGTCCGGTCGCCTTTTGCTTAAGGCGTTGGTATAGAACACCTGCTTTGCTTGAGGGAAGGGCCAACCATGCCGTTTAACCGTTCGCTGAACCGCAATCTTGCCGTCTGTGCGTCTCTTGCGGCGGCCCTTGTCGCTGCCGGCTGCCAGTCGAGCGATCCGGCCCAGGGCGAAATCGTCGACGTGGCGGAATTGCGCGCCTATTGCCCGCAGGTGATCCTCGAGAGCAGCGGCGCGGTCTGGTCGCAGTTCGAACCGGGCGGCGAGGGTGACGCCGCGCGCCTCATCCAGCGCACGACCATCGCCGACACAACGCGCGCCTGCACCTATTCCTCCGATGCGATCACGGTCAATGTCGCCGCGGCCGGCCGGCTGGTTCCAGGCCCCGTCGGACGGCCCGGTCAGGTCACGGTGCCGATCATGGTCGAAGCCCGCCGCGGCGGCGAGATCGTCTATTCCAACCGCGTCGACTACCCGGTGCAGGTCGCCGACACGGCCGGCGCCACCCAATTCGTCTATAACGACCCGGCGGTGCTGATCCCGCAGGCCGGCGCCCAGGAGACCCGAATCTTCGTTCGCCTCGACGCGCCGACCGCGCGATAACGGTCCTCCATTCTCAAACGAAAAGAAGCGGCCGTGCCCGAGCACGGCCGCTTCTTTTTTGGCGTCTGCGTCTTCGCTCAGTGGGCGGCGATCGGCGCGCCGACGGAAGCCCAGACATAGATCGCGGCGAACAGGAAGAGCCAGACCACGTCCACGAAGTGCCAATACCAGGCGGCGCCTTCGAGCCCGAAATGCTTTTCCTTGGTGAAGCCGCCATTCATCGCCCGGACCAGGCAGACCGCCAGGAAGATGGTGCCGATCAAGACGTGGAAGCCATGGAAGCCCGTCGCCATGAAGAAGGTGGCGCTATAGATCGAACCGGCGAAGGCGAATGGTGCGACCATGTATTCGTAGAACTGGACGAAGGAGAACAGGGCACCCAGGGCCACAGTGATCGCGAGGCCCCAGACCAGTCCGCGCCTGTCGTCATGCAGCAGCGAGTGATGCGCCCAGGTGACCGTCGTGCCCGAGAGGAGCAGGATGATCGTGTTGTAGAGCGGCAGGTGGAACGGATCGATAACTTCGATGCCCGCTGGCGGCCACTGTCCGCCGGTATATTCCGTGCGCGCGACCTGTGCCGCTTCGTCATAAAAGAGGCTCGCGTCGAAGAAGGCCCAGAACCAGGCCACGAAGAACATGACCTCGGAGGCGATGAACAGGATCATGCCGTAGCGAAGATGAAGCGACACGACCGGCGTGTGGTGCCCTTCGCGGCTTTCCTTGATCGTGTCCGACCACCAGGCGTACATGACGTAGAGAACCATCGCCACGCCGAGGAAGAAGATCCAAGGGGTCGCCAGGTTGAGGCCCAGCAGATTGAATTGGCCGTTGTTCAGCCACTGCATGTAGCCGACGCCGCCAAACATCAGGACAAAGGCCGCGATGCCGCCGAGGAACGGCCACGGGCTCGGGTCCAGAATGTGATAATCGTGGTTCTTTACCTGTGCGTCTGCCATTTCAACCCCCGAATCCGGACTCGGCCGCTGCGTTCTGATCGTCCCCCTCGCCTGCCTTGACCGCTACCGAGTCGGGCTCGGTGGTCGGAAAGAAGGTGTAGGACAGCGTGATCGTCTTGATATCCTTGAGCTCGGGCACGTTCACGATCTCAGGATCGACAAAGAAGACAACCGGCATATCCATGGATTCGCCAGGTTGCAATTGCGTATCGGTGAAACAGAAACATTCCACCTTCATGAAATAGGCACCCGCCAGTTGCGGAGTGACGTTGAAACTCGCGCGGCCCATCGCCGGTCGACTGGAGAAATTTTCCGCCTGATAG
Source organism: uncultured Mesorhizobium sp. (assembly GCA_964511105.1). Classification (GTDB taxonomy): domain Bacteria; phylum Pseudomonadota; class Alphaproteobacteria; order Rhizobiales; family Rhizobiaceae; genus Aliihoeflea. The sequence continues at coordinate 2,267 of CAZEEC010000031.1, read as the reverse complement.
GCAACTTGCGTCGTCTCGCCGATCTTGAGCGTCGCCGACGGCTGCATGGGGCTGAAGCGCCAGGGCAGCGCGCCTGCCACATTGGCGTCGAAGCGAACCGTGATATCGCGGTCGAGTACCGTCTGCGAATATTGCTCGGCGCGCTGCGTTGTCCCGCCATAGCCGGTGACGCGGCAGAAAAGATCGTAAAGCGGCACCGCGGCATAGGCCATGCCGATCATCGTCGTGAAGAAGACGGTGCAGACAATCGCGACGTTGCGGTTGCGCTTCTTTTGACGACTGTCGAGCGTGTAGTTTTCAGCCATGCTCCAAGCCTTAAAGTGGCCGGTTCAAAACGTCGGGGCCGATCTTGGTCAGGGTCGCGACGTAGAAAATGACAACCATTGCCACCAGCGCCAGGCCGATCGCGATCGAGCGTCGGCGGCGCGCCTTCTTCTGCTTCTCGGACAATTCGATGGTTTCGACGGGTTCCATGATGCTCACAGTCCAAGCAGCCGGCTGATGGCGACATCGCCCAGAAGGATGGCGAAGATCGCGAAGAGGTAAACCAGCGAATAGCCGAACAACGACTTTGCCGGTTTCATCGTGCGGTCGGATTCGGGCATGCGCAAGACGTTCCATGCATGCCAAACGAAGGCCGCACCCAGACCGATCGCGGCAATGCCGTAGACGAACGAGGTCTGCCCGATGATCCAGGGCGCCACGCCGACCGCCGCGACGAGGAGCGAGTAGACGAAGATCTGACGCTTCGTGTTTGCTTCGCCGGCGACATTGGGCAGCATGGGGACGCCCGCGCGGCCGTAATCGTCCGACTTGAACAGCGCCAAAGCCCAAAAATGTGGCGGCGTCCACAAGAAGATGATCAGGAACAGGACGATGCTTTCGATCGACACGGAGCCGGTGACCGCGGCCCAGCCGATCATCGGCGGGAATGCTCCGGCCGCGCCGCCGATGACGATATTCTGCGGCGTCAGGCGCTTCAGCCAGATCGTGTAGATAACGGCGTAAAAGAAGATGGTGAAGGCGAGCAGCACGCCGGCGAACGGATCGACCAGGAGGCCGAGCGTCATCACGGAGAGCACCGCCAGGACGATGCCGAAGGCGAGCGCCTGGTGCGGGGTGACCAAGCCGGCAGGAACAGGACGCTTGGCCGTGCGCGACATGACGGCGTCGATATCGGCATCGTACCACATATTGAGCGAGCCCGACGCGCCGGCACCGACCGCGATCGCCACGATCGCGATGATGGCCAGGACAGGATCGAGCATGCCGGGCGCGGTCGCCATTCCGACAAAGGCGGTAAAGACGACCAGCGACATGACACGCGGCTTCAAGAGAGCGATGAAGTCCCCCGGCATCGCTTCGGACACTCCGAACTCCGGTGCCTCCGTGAGGCTATGCTTTTCGACCAGGGCCATTGACTGCTCTTCTCTTTGACTTGACGAAACCGCCGGCGATCCGGCGGCTTCGCATGTTGTTTGCGCTTGGGCGTTCCAGCAGCCGGGATCTACCGGATCCTGGGAAGCTGCTCCCACTGGTGGAAGGGCGGCGGTGAGGGAAGCTGCCATTCCAGTGTCGTTGCACCCTCGCCCCACGGATTGGCACCGGCCTCACGCTTCTTCGAGAAGGCCTCGAAGACGCCGTAGAGGAAGACCAGCATCCCGATCGCCGACAGGTAGGATCCATAGGACGAGACAAGGTTCCAGCCCGCATAGGCGTCCGGATAGTCGATATAGCGGCGCGGCATGCCGGCCAGACCCAGGAAGTGCTGCGGGAAGAAGATCAGGTTGACGCCGATGAAGGTGATCCAGAAATGGATCCGCGCGATCAGCGAGTTGTACATGTATCCGGTCATCTTCGGGAACCAGTAGTACCAGGCCGCGAAGATCGCGAAGGCCGCGCCCATCGACAGGACGTAGTGGAAGTGCGCCACCACGTAATAGGTGTCGTGATAGGCGCGGTCGAGGCCGGCATTGGCGAGTTGCACGCCCGTCACGCCGCCGACCGTGAACAGGAAGATGAACGCGATCGCCCACAGCATCGATGTGCGAAGGGTGATCGAGCCGCTCCACATGGTCGCAATCCAGGAGAACACCTTGATGCCGGTCGGCACGGCGATCACCATCGTGGCGAACACGAAATAGCGCTGCGTGTTGAGCGAAATGCCGCTCGTATACATGTGGTGCGCCCACACGATGAAGCCGATCACGCCGATCGCGACCATGGCGTAGGCCATGCCGAGATAGCCGAAGATCGGCTTTCTCGAG
>CAZEEC010000030.1:0-21150 GCA_964511105.1 uncultured Mesorhizobium sp. | reverse complement strand
TGATGGCGCCGATCTACCTCGGCTCGCAGATCAATTTCGGCGAATCGATCCGTACCGTTCAGGAAGATCTGCGCGAGGTTGCGCCGAACATGTTCCTCGGCGTCCCGCGCATCTGGGAGAAACTGCACTCTTCGATCTATGTGCGGATGCTGGAAGCCGGACCGATCCGGCGCCGGCTTTTCGATTGGGCATACGCGATGTGCGAACCCTTCGCCGAGAGGCCGGCAAGGGAGCGGTCGCTTGCGCAAAGACTGCGCTACGGGCTCGCCTATCTCTTCGTCTTTCGCGCGCTGCAGAATTATGTCGGCCTGCGCCGGGCGCATGTCGCGATGACCGGCGCGGCCCCGATCTCGCCGAAGATCGTCCGCTTCTTTCGGACAATCGGGATTCCACTGGTGGAAGTATATGGCGCCACCGAAACAAGCGGAGTGGCGCTGGGGCAACGCCGCAACGAACTGGTCTCGGGCTGCGTCGGCCCGGCCGTCGCCAATATCGAAGCGCGCATCGGCGATATGGGAGAACTGCTGATCAAGGGCGATACGGTCTTTGCCGGCTACTACAAGGCCGATGAAGCAACCGCTGCCACCATACGCGATGGCTGGCTCCACACGGGCGACGTCGTTGCGACGGAGGGCGACCAGTTCAAGATCGTCGACCGCCTCAAGGACATCATGATCACCGCAGGCGGCAAGAATCTGAGCCCATCGGAGATCGAGAATACGGTCAAGGGCAGCCCCTATATCAAGGAATGCATCGTCATCGGCGAGGCGCGCAAATATGTCTCCGCCCTGATCCAGATCGACGCGGAGACGGTAGGAAAATGGGCCGAGGAGAACCTGATATCCTACACCAATTTCCGCAATCTCGCCGAGAACCCGGCCGTGCGCGACCTAATCGACAAGGAGATCGCGAGCGCCAACGCGCAGCTTGCGCAGGTCTCGCATATCCGCAGGTTCCACCTCCTGACCAAGGAACTCGATCACGACGATGACGAGGTGACGGCCACGATGAAGGTGCGCCGGGCCAATGTGCAGACGAAATACGCCGCGGAGATCGACGGCCTTTATTCAGCCGCGTGAGCGCTCCCGGATTATGACCAATAGGACGCGAATTTTTGGCTGCCGACTTGATGAACCTCGACTTCGGTCTCGTAGACGTCGCTCAGAAGGGCAGCGGTCATCATCGCGTTCGAAGGGCCCTGGGCGACGATCTTTCCGTCCTTCATGATCACGAGCGTGTCGCAATAGGCTGAAGCCATATTGATGTCGTGTAGGACCACCACGATGGTCTTGCCGAGTTCGCGCGCCGCGCGGCGGATCAGTTTCATGATCGACACGGCATGCTTGATGTCGAGATTGTTCAGCGGCTCGTCGAAGAGCACATAGTCGGTGTCCTGGCAAAGCACGGTGGCGATGAAGGCACGCTGACGCTGGCCTCCCGACAACTCGTCGAGGAACCGGTCGGCGAATGGCTCAAGGCCGAGGAAGCTAATCGCCTGGTCCACATGCGTCTTGTCGTCCGAGGTATAGCGACCCTTCGAATAAGGATAACGGCCGAACGCAACCAGATCGCGGACCGTCAGCCGCGCGGCGATGTGGTTGTCCTGGCGCAGGATCGACAGGCGCCTCGCGATCACGTCGCCCCGCGTCGCCGCCAGATCGAGACCGTCGACCCGAACCCGGCCGGACTCCGCGGCGAGGATGCGGCCGATGATCGACAGCAGGGTCGACTTACCGGCGCCGTTGGGCCCGATGATCGCGGTGACGCCCGCCTTGGCGAGCGTCAGGTTGACGGCATCGAGGACGACCGTCGGTCCGTAGGACTTGGAGAGGTCTTCGGTTTCGATCATCGAGCAGCTCCGCGGATGACGAGCAGGATAAAGACGATGCCGCCGATAAATTCGATGACGACGGCAAGCGCCGTATCGAAGGCGAACACGCGTTCGAGGATGGTTTGTCCGCCGATCAGGAAGATCAGCGCCAGGAGGATCGCCGCCGGCAGCACGACCGCATGGCGCGCCGTCGGCATGATGAGATAGGCGAGGTTGGCGACGAGCAGGCCGAAGAAGCTCACCGGACCGACCAGCGCCGTCGATACCGCGACCAGCACGGTGACGAGCATCAAGGCGAGCGCCACCATGCGCTGGTGCGCCACGCCGAGCGAAATGCTTTGATCGCGGCCCAGAGCCAGCACATCCAGCACTGGCAGTAGCCGCCACAGGATGACCAGGATCAAGCCGATGATGACGACGGAGACCGCGAGCAGGGTCTGGTCGATGCTGTTGAAGCTGGCAAACAGCCGGTCCTGCAGAACCAGAAATTCGCCCGGATCGATGACACGCTGGAGAAAGCTGGAAATCGATCGGAAGAAGACGCCGAAGACGATGCCGACGAGAAGCAAGAGATGCAGGCTTCGGGCGGTGGCGCCGAACAGCCAGCGATAGAGCAGGCCGGCGAAGACCATCATCACCATGATCTCCAGCACGAACATGAATCGCGGTTCGATCGCCGAAACGCGTGCCGCTCCCATGAAGAACACGAGCCCGGTCTGGATCAGCACGTAAAGCGCGTCGAACCCCATGATCGAGGGCGTGAGGATCCGGTTGTTGGTAATCGTCTGGAAGATGACGGTCGAGATGGCGATCGCAACGGCAACGACAGCAAGGCCAAGGAGCTTCGTGCCCCGGAACGGCAGGACGAAGTCCCAGTTGCCGCGTGCGCCGAGCGTCAGAAACAAGATGGATGCGGCAAGCGTGCCTGCCAGCAATGCTGCAAGCGTCCAGCAAATGCGGGTGCGTCTGGCCTCACGCGACACGGGCGCCTCTGCGCAGGAGCAGATAGAGGAAGCCGCCGCTGCCGACGATCCCCATCACGGTTCCGATCGGAATCTCGTAAGGGTGGATGATCAGGCGGCCGACGATGTCGCAGATCAAGACAAGGCCGGCGCCGAACAGCGCGACAAGCGGCAACGACCGGCGCACATTGTCGCCGATCATCAGACTGACGACATTGGGAACAATCAGTCCCAGGAAGGGGATCATTCCGACCGTGACGACAACCGACGCGCTGACCAGGGAGACCACGACCAGACCAAGCGCCATCACCTTACGGTAGTCGAGCCCGAGATTGGTCGAGAATTCCTTGCCGAGACCGGCGACGGTGAACCGATCGGCCGCGATATAGGCAAGAATCGTCATCGCGCCGGAGATCCACAACAATTCGTAGCGGCCGCGCAGGACGATCGAGAAGTCGCCTGTCGTCCAGGCGTTGAGCGACTGGAGCAGATCGTAGCGATAGGCAAAGAAGGTGGTGATCGCGCCGATGATGCCGGACAGAAGAATTCCGATCAGCGGCACCATGAGGATCGATCGGAGCGGGACGAAGCGCAGAATCCGCATGAAGAGCGCGGTTCCGGCAAGCGCGAAGAGAGCCGCCACCAGCATCCGGCCGAAGACCGGCAGACCCGGAACGAAGATCGTCACGACGAGGATGCCGAGCGTCGCAGCTTCGACCGTTCCGACCGTGGACGGCTCGACGAAACGGTTACGCACCAGCATCTGCATGATGAGACCGGCCACAGCCATGCCCGTGCCGGCGAGGATGAGGGCGAGCGTTCGCGGCAGACGGCTTGCGAACAGGACCTGAGCGGCTTGGCCGTCGAACCCTTGCGACCAGATGTCGGCCAGGGAAACGGTGCTCGCGCCGACGAACAGACTGACGAGCCCGAGCATCGGGATCGCCCCAAAGGCTCCCAGAAGGGTGGCGCGGGTATAAAAGGTCACTGTCTCGTCCGGTTGGGCAAAGTACGACCGGCCCCGTTGCCGGGGCCGGGCGCTTTTCAACTAGGATGCTTCGATCAGTCGCTGAGCGCCTGGGTTATCTGTTCGATGCTCGATTGCATGGCCGTCAATCCGCCGCCGACCAGATACCAGTGAACGGGATCGAGATAGATCACCTGCTCGTTCGCCCAAGCCGTGGTCTGGGCGACGAGTTCGTTATCGAGCATCCGCGCGGCCGCCTGGCCCTCGCGGCCGATCGCCGCGTCGCGGTCGACGACGAACAGCCAGTCGGGATTGGTCTCCAGGATGAATTCGTTCGAGATCGGCTGACCGTGATTGCCGGTATCGAGGCCCTCCACGGCGGGCTGCAGGCCATACTCGTCATAGATGACGCCGAACCTGGACCCTGGCCCATGGGCGCTCATCCGCCCGCCCGTCGTCAAGATCACCAGCACGGTGCCGGCCTCGGCGCTGGCGGCGCGCAGACCTTCGACTGCCTCATCCAGTTCGGCAAGCTTGGCTTCGGCCTCACTCTCTTTGCCGAAAATCTCCGCCAGCGTCTCGACATTGCGCCGCGCGCTTGCCACGAAATCGGTCCGGTCGACGGTCATGTCGATGGTCGGCGCGATGCGGGCGAGATCGGCAAATTTTGCAGCCGAACGGCCGCCGACGATGATCAGGTCGGGTTGGGCGGCGTTGACCGCTTCGTAATCAGGCTCGAAGAGGGTGCCAACGCGCGCGACCTGATCGTCCTGATACTGCTCGAGATAGGCCGGCATAGCACCGCCAGGCACGCCCTGCACGTTGACGCCGAGCGCGTCGAGCGTATCGAGCGAGGCGAGATCGAAGACGAGCACCGTCTGCGGGTTGTCGACGATTTCGGTTTCGCCCTGCGCGTGGGAGACGATGAGGGCATGTGCGGGACTTGCCGCGGCAAGGCCGAGCATGAGCGCAGCGAGGAGGGTCTTGTGGATCATGAGGAGGCTTCCGCTTTAGGGATAAGGGTTCGATTGGGGTCCGTCAGAAGGTCGAGCTCAGGCTGACCCACAGGCGGCGCCCGTCGATCGTCGCGTTGTAGTCGGTTGCGTCGAGACGCTTGTCGAAGACGTTGTATACGGCGGCGTTCAGCCGAACCTGTTCGTTGAACGCGTAGGACGCGCCGAGATCGAGCGTCGTGTAGGGATCATATTTGCGACCCTGCGCGCCGTTGATGACGACCGGCGTGCCGTTCGAGCCGATGCGGGCGCCGGCATTGATCTCCGAGCCGTGATAGGTGAGCGTCGTCCAAGCGTCGAGGTTCTCGATCGGCGTCATCCAGTCGGCGCGCAGGCTGGCGCGGTGCTTGGGCGTGCGGGCGAGCGGGAAGCCGGCGAAGGCGCCCGTCGTCTGCTCGGAATCGGTATAGGTGTAGCTCGCGCGGAAGGTGAGCGCGTTGGTCGCATCCCAGGTCGAGGTCAGTTCGACGCCCCTGATGACGGCTTCGTCGATATTGAAGTTCTGCCACAGGCAGGAATAGCCGGGGTAAGGCGCCAGAGCCGCGGCGTTGCATCCCGCGCCGCCCAATGGATCGATGATGGACCCGGTCTCTGGATTGATGAGCCGATGCGTGTTGGCATTGGCGAGCTTGTCGGAAAACTGAGTGTAGAAGAGCGTCGCTCCGGCGGTAAAGCCGGCATAATTGTCGTAGAGCGCGCCGATCTCGTAATTGACGCTGCTTTCCGGCCGCAGATCGGCATTGGGCGCGATCAGGCCGGCGCCTTGCTGCGTCGGCATGTAATAGCCGGGGGCGATCTGGCGGATATCGGGCGCGCGGAAGCCGGTCGAGACGCCGCCCTTCAGCGTGATCGTGTCCAACGCGTGCCAGACGCCGTAAAGACGCGGGCTGAAATGCGTGCCGTAAATCTCGTGGTGATCCATCCGCAGCCCGCCGGTAAGCGCGAAGCTGTCGGTCATCCGCCACTCATCCTCGGCAAAGACGGCCCATTGGTGGATGCCGATCGTTTGGTCGGTCGGAAGGTGCCCGCGATCGGTCAACGTCGTGTCGCGGAACTGGCCGCCGGTGACGAGCGTATGCTGGCCGAGCAGGTTGAAGGGCGTCGTGAACTTGCCGTCGAGAACGGAATTGCGAACCGTCGGAACCCGCGGGTTCTCGACGAATCTGAGTGACATGGGATCGTAGGACGTCGTCGTGCGCGATCCCCATTCCTGCTGGAAAGAGAAATCGGATGTCGTCGGCCCCCAGCGACCCGTATGGGCGATCGACCAGTGCTCGCGGTCATAATCGCGATAAGAATCGTTCGCCGTGTCCGCCAGCGTCCTGCCGGCGCTGGTGATGCCACGCACGCGGCTGGCGCCCGCCTCCAGATAGATGTCGTGATCGCTATTCGGTGTAACCGTCAGCCGCCCGGTCAGATTTCCCTCCCGATTGCCCTGAAAGCCATCGAGGAAATCGTCTTCCTGACGCAACAGGCCGCGTCCCCAGACTTGCAGGCCGACCACATTGTCGATGATCGGTCCGGCCGTATAGAACGAGGTCTGGCCGCTGTCGCCGGAATCGCCGTGTTGCTGCAGCGTGCCTTCAACGGTCACTTCGCCTGTCCACACGTCGGCGACCTTGCGGGTGATGATGTTGATCACGCCGCCCATCGCGTCGGATCCGTAGAGCGACGACATCGGGCCGCGTACCACCTCGATGCGCTCGATCGCGCTGATCGGCGGGATGAAGCTCTGCTCGTAGCCGGAACTGCCATTAGGGCGTGCGTCGCGTGTGGTCTGCCGCTTCCCGTCGACGAGGATCAAGGTGTACTGGCCCGGCAGGCCGCGAATATAGATGTCCTTCTCGTTGGCGACGCCCGTGACGGCGACGCCTTGGACTTCCTTTAGCGCGTCGGTCAGATCACGGAACGCGCCGCGCTCCAGATCCTCGCGCGTGATGACCGAGATGCTGGCCGGCGCATCGGCGACATTCTGCTCGAAGCCGGAGGCGGTCACGACGAGCTGCTGCAGTTGGGTGGTGCCGGGTGAGGCTGAAGGCCGGCCGGTCTCCTGGGCCGAAGCCTCGCCGACAGCCAGGCTGGCGATGCAGCAACATCCCAAAAGGCGCGCGGTGTGGCCGCCCAAGAGGGTGCCGCTGAATACGTGGCGAACTGTGCCGACCATCATGAATCTGCCCCGACCTAATACTTGACTGAAACACTCCTATTAAATTTTCGGCGAGGTCCGTCAACGACGATCTTTGAGAACGATTCTAAGGTCGGGGTGCGGACGTCGTTCAGGACGCCTTCTTCGGGTAGGGTACAGGAGAGCGTATCGGATGCAGGGACGGGGGGTGAGGAGAGGAAGGGAAATTGAATACAGGAACCAGGCAGAGGATCTTGGCGGTATCGCGGATCGAGCGTGCCAGGGTCTCGTCGCTCATGGTGCATTGGGGGATATTGTGACGGATCCGCCCGATCAGCCGGTTGACCGAAACGATCGAGCGCGGCTTGCGCGGCAGCAATTCGCCCAGAATCTCCGTCTGAACGCTGATGGCAATCGATTCGGTTCCATGTCCGCGCATGCATCCTCTACATGTGGCGGCACGAAACGTTCCCGTAGGGAAGAAATTCCGTCGCGGACGGTTAATGTTCCGTATCACAGCGGAGAGCAATGACAGGGCGCGGTGCTTGATGCGACGGCAGCCCAAGACCCGCGCCTCGTTGAAGACGCGGGTCTTTCTCGTGGCGATGTCAGCTCCGCGCCGCAGCAGCGGCGGGCTGGGCCACGGCCAAGGCCGCACCTGCCGCATCCGCTTTGTATGCCGCCGGCACGCGCAAGAGGCGCATGCCGTTGGCGATGACGATCAGCACCGAGAGCTGGTGCACCAGCATGCCGCCCGCCATGTGGATGTGGCCGGTGAAGACCCCGATCAGCAGGCCGGCTACGGTCAAGAGCGCGATGACCAGGTTCTGGCGCATGTTGCCCAGCGTCGCGCGCGAGATCGCCATGGCCTCGGGGATCTTTCCGAGATCGTCCTTCAGGAGCGCGATGTCGGCGGTCTCGATGGCGACGTCGCTGCCAGCCGCGCCCATCGCGATGCTGGTGTCCGCCGCCGCGAGAGCGGGTGCGTCGTTGATGCCATCGCCGACCATGGCCACATGCGCGCCCTCAGCCTTCAGCGCGCGGATGAGTTCGAGCTTGTCCTCGGGCATCAGGCCGGCATGGACCTCATCGATCCCGACCTCGCGAGCGATCGCTTGCGCCGCACCGTGCTGGTCGCCGGTCAGCATGACCACACGACCGATGCCAACCTCGCGCAACTGCGCGATTGCCATCGCAGCGCTATCGCGCGGCATGTCCGAAAGACCGAGCAGTCCGGCAAGCTTGCCGTCGATGGCCACCAGCACCGGCGTCTGCCCAGCGGCGAGCAAGCGCTCTAGCGCCGTCTCGCCGTCGGAACCCAGCGTGATGGCGAGCTTGTCCATCAAGCGGCGGTTGCCGGCGACGACCTGGCGACCGTCGATGCGGGCGCTGATGCCCATGCCGGCATGTTCTTCGAGCGTCTCGGGCGTGGGCAGCGGCCCCTGCTTACGTCCGGCCTCGACGATGGGACGGCCGAGCGGATGGCCCGAACCTGCCTCGGCCGTCGCGGCAAGCCGCAGCAACTCGTCCTCGGCCGTGCCGTCCAACGCGATCACGCTGGCAAGGCGCGGCTTGCCTTCGGTCAGCGTGCCGGTCTTGTCGAGCGCGAGCGTATCGATCCGCCCGGCGCTCTCCAGATGCTGGCCACCCTTGATCAAGATGCCGCTGCGCGCCGCCCGGCCGATGCCGGCGACGATCGAGACCGGCGTCGAGATCACCAGTGCGCCGGGGCAGCCGACGACGAGCAGCGTCAGCGCGAGCCTGATATCTTGCGTGAATGCGAAGGCGAGAACGGCAAGGCCGATGATCGACGGCGTATACCATTGCGCGAAACGTTCGATCATCCGTTGAGTCGGTGCCTTCTCATCCTGCGCTTCCTCGACCCGCTGGATGATCCGCGCCAGCGTCGTGTCGGCGCCGATATTTGTCGCGCGGATGCGCAGCAAGCCATTTTCGGCGATGGTGCCGGCATGGACGCGCGCGCCCAGAGCCTTTTCCGCCGGCATCGGCTCACCGGTGATCGCCGCTTCGCTGACGGCAGCGGTGCCTTCGGTGACCTCGCCATCCACCGGAATGCGCTGGCCGGCCTTGACCAACACCGTCTCGCCCACCTTCACCGCTTGAGCCGGGACCTCGACCGCCTCGCCGTGGCGCAGGACGGTCGCGGTGGCAGGCGCGGCGCTCAAGAGCTCCTTCAAGGCTCCACGGGTCTGGCCCATCGTCCGCATCTCGAGCCAGGCGCCGAACATGAAGAGGAAGGTGACCGCGGCAGCCTCCCACACCTCACCGATGATGAGCGCGCCGGCTGCGGCAATGGTGACCAGAAGCTCGATGCTGAGATGGCGCACCTTGAGCGCCCGCCACGCGCGGACAGCGATATCGGAGCCGGCCAACAGCGCGGCGACCACCATGAGCGCCCGCCAGACTTCGATTTCGCCGAAGCCATAGCGGGCCAACAGTCCAACGACGATCAGACCGCCGCTGCCGATCGTCAGCCAAAAGCGACGCTGCGCCGGATTGGTCAGTGCCGCTGTGATGTTTCCAAACATTGGACGCAATCCTTCTCGATCGACCGCGGCGGGTTTTGGCGCGGTCGCAAGCAGGTCTCCCCGCAATTTCCTTGTGTCATCAGAGGAAGACGGCGGAGCTCTCCTGCTCCGCCGTCAGCTGCTTTGCCTCACCCGAAGGCGGAGGGCCGCGCCTCGTAGCCGGTGCCGCGCACGGCCTCGACCAGCGCCTCGACGCTCGTCCGTTCCAGGTCGTGCTCGATCTCGATCTTGCCGGTGTTGAACCGGACCGCGGCCTTTTCGACACCGGGAAGGGCGCTTAGGGCCTTTTCGATCTTCGGCACGCAGGACGGGCAGGACAGTTCGTCGCTGCGCAGGACGGTCTTGGTTGTTGCAGACATTGCTCTTCTCCTTTCACCAGCTCCAGCGGGGTCTTGACGGAGCCTTGCTTCACGACGGAGATAGGCTGTTCCGTCACGCATAAGAATTGGCGAACGGTGAAAGCTCTACTTGCATGAATGCACAGGCCAGGAACTGGGACGATCTTCGTCTTTTTCTCGCGGTGGCGCGCGCCGGCTCTCTGTCGGGGGCCGCGCGGTCACTCGGCGTCAATCATTCCACGGTCTTTCGACGGATTGGCGCTTTCGAGGAAGCGCTCGACGTGCGCCTTTTCGAGCGCCTGCCGAATGGATACGTCCTGACGGCGGCCGGAGAGGAAATGCGCGAGGCTGCTCTGCGCGTCGAAGCCGAGATCGCCGCGCTCGGTCGGAAGGTCGCTGGGCAGGACCTGCGCCTCAGCGGCACGGTCCGGATCACCACCATCGACATGCTGGCGCTCGGCCTTTTGCCGCGCCATCTCGCCGCCTTCCGCACCGCCTATCCGGGCATCGAGCTCGAAATCGCCGTCTCCAACGCGGCCGTCAACCTCAGTCGGCGCGAAGCCGACATCGCGCTTCGGGTGAGCAACCAGCCGCCCGAAGCGCTCATAGGCCGCCGCGCCGGCCGGCTTGTCTTTGCCGCCTACGGTGCCGCCGCCACCATGGATGAAGCCGCGGACATCCCGTTGGCGGAACGCGACTGGATCGGGTTCGATTCCGACCATGAAGCGCTTGTCCGGCGTTTCGCGCGCTTCCTGCCAAGGACCAGGCCGATCTTCCGCGTGAACTCGGTCGCCGCCGCAATTGCTGCGGCCAAGGCCGGCATCGGTCTTGCGCCCTTGCCCTGCGGCATTGCCGACCTCGAACCCGACCTCGTGCGCGTCGCACCACTGCCGGACGATTTTACGCTCGACCTGTGGCTCCTGACCCACGAGGACCTGCGCCGGACCGCCCGCATCCGCGCCTTTCTCGACTTTCTGGCCGAGGCTCTGGCGGGGGAAGCGGATCTTTTGGAAGGACAGCGGCCGCGGGCCTGGAGAACCTCGTAAGCGCTGGGCGCTCAGGTGAAGAAGGATGCGGGAAGTTGGCCGAAGCAGGAACCGCTTGCTGGCGGCGGCGTTCTGCGGTGGTCCAGGACACGTTTTCTGGCCCGCCAGAAACAAGGAGCAGAACCATGACCCACCACACGGTCGGCTATCTTATCGGCAGCCTTGCCACCGGCTCAATCAACCGCAAGCTCGCCAAGGCTCTGGTGAAGTTGGCGCCGTCGGAACTGGAAATGAAGGAGATCCCGTTCCGGGACCTGCCGCTTTACAGCTACGACTACGATGCCAACTACCCCGAGCCGGCACGGACATTCAAGGATGCCATTGCGTCCGTCGACGCGGTGCTGTTCGTCACGCCGGAGTATAACCGCGCCATCCCGGGCGGGCTGAAGAACGCAATCGACTGGGCAAGCCGCCCCTATGGCCAGAACGCCTTCACCCGCAAGCCCTCGGCGATCATCGGCACGTCGCCCGGTGCGATCGGGACCGCAGTTGCCCAGCAGAACCTGCGCAGCGTCCTTGCCTTTTGCAATTCGCCGCAGATGAACTCACCCGAAGCCTATATCCAGTTCACGGACGGCCTCATCACCGACGATGGCGAGGTGACGAACGAATCAACCGAAGAATTCCTGCGCAACTACATGTCGGAGTTCAACGGGTTCATAAACCGGGTCTATACCGCCATCCCTAAAGGCGGATAGGCGGCCACCGCTCACATGTGATCGCGGGGAATCGTCTTGGTTGTTGCCCGCGAGAACATTTTGACTCCGTTATAGAACGCGTCGACGCTGGCCGAGACGATCCAGTCGCTGGCGGTGCAGGCGAGCGTCGAGACGCAATGCGTCTTGGTCTCCCAGCCTTCGCGCAGGTTCACGCAGGTCCAGCGGGCCTCACCGCTCAGCGATAGCGGATCACCCGTCTTGATCGACCAGGTTTCCTCGCGGCGGTCGCGCGAGGCAAGGCCGTTTTGCGGATGCCGGTTGAGCCCCGTATCTTCGATGACCTGGTAACGCGTAACGCCGGTCTGAAGATCGCGCTCGACGCGGCGCGCGGCTTCTCCCTTCTCCAGCGCCTCGTATCGGGGCAGGGGATTCGGATCGGCGGGTTCCGGCAGATCGATGCGCTCGTGCAAGCCCAGAAGCGGAAGTTCGAGGCCGATCGAGCCGAGATCGACTTCGATCGTCGCATCGCCCGGGGGCGGCAATACCATCGGCCAATAGGCGCTCGAAATGGACAGGCGGATGCGGTGGCCCGGCGCGAAGCGGTAGCCGCAGGCATCAAGGACGAGCGAAACCACCACCGGTTCGCCTGGAACGAGTGCTTTCGGCTCGCCATTGCCCTCGCGGTGCGCCAGGTTGAGAACGCCGAAGCTGACGCGCGTCGCGGTCCCGTCGGGATGAACGTCAACGAGCCTGGCGCATAAATTGGCGATTTCCGCATCGGCCGACAGCTTTAGTTTCAGCACCGGCTGACCAAGGACAACGCGTTCTTCATCGAGGATTGCGCTGTCGAAGGTCAGCGATCCGGCATCATCGATGCGCTGGTCGCCGGGCAGTTCCGCGTCGGGCTTCAATGTGAACCATTCGCCCGCCGAAAGGCCGGTATCGAGCGGCGAACGCAGGAGCACGGTTCCCGTCGCCGCGGCCAACGGCGCCTCTGCCAGACGGCCGACATCGTCGATCGCAAGGCCAAGCATGTCCGGCTCGGTCCACTCGTCCTTGGCGATCCAATAGCCGGGGTCGGTGTCGCGCCATAGCGCCGGTCGCGGGCTGTCCAGGATGAACGCGCGTACCTGCGCGATGCCCTCCGCGCCGTTTTCTTCGTCGCGCAGCCAACGATTCCACCAGGCGATCGCCTCGGCATGGAAGTCCGTTCGGGGCTTGGGAAACGCAAAATGCGGATATTTGTGCACCCACGGGCCGATCAGCGCCTTTGCCTTGCCGGGCATTCCGGCCACGGCCTTCAAGGGCGTGTTGCGGTATCCGTCAGCCCAACCGGCGATGACCAGAGCGGGCACAGGAAAGTCGTCGAATGTTTCCCCGATCGAACCATGCCGCCAAAAGGCGTCGCGACGCTGGTGCGTCAGCCACTCCTCCATGAAGAAGGGTTCGTTTTCGAGCCGTTCCAGCCACATGGCGCGCCATTTTTCGCCCACGATCTCGGGATCGGGCGAACGTGACTGATAGGCGAGCATCGTTGCTGCCCAGGACAATTGCGTGGAAAGCTGCGTTCCGTTCTTGTAGTGGATGTCGTCATTGTAGCGGTCCACCGTCGAAGCGATGGAAATGACCGCCTTGAGGGCAGGGGGCTTGAGTGCCGCGACCTGCAAGGAGTTGAAGCCGCCCCACGAAATGCCCATCATGCCGACATTGCCGTTCGACCACGATTGGGCGGCGATCCACTCGATCACTTCCACCGCGTCGGAGAGCTCGCGCGGCGTATATTCGCCGTCGATGACGCCCTCGGATTCGCCCGAACCGCGAATGTCCACGCGCACACCTGCAATGCCGGCGGCGGCAAAGACCGGATAAGTGGATTCGTCGCGGGGCGCGGTGCCGTTGCGCTTGCGGTAGGGAAGGAATTCGAGGACGGCGGGGACGGGATCGGCCGGCGCGTTGTCCGGCATCCAGATGCGCGCGGCAAGCCGAGTGCCGTCGGCAAGCGTGATCCACTGGTTTTCAATGGTCGCAAATGTTCGCCCGGTCATGTATTATCCTGGAGAGTCGCGCGTGGGCTCAAGTGGTTGACGTGAACCAGTCACGGCGGCTGTGTGCCGCCATGATTGGCCGGTCGTCGGGACAAGGAGATCAGGCGTCGAGCCAGACCCTGCTTGCGATCCGTCCGTTGGAAATGTCGTTGCCGATATCGTGGACGAAGCCCTTCATGCGCGTGTTGCCGGCATTCACGAAGTCGTTGAAGACCGGCAGGATCAACCCGCCCTCGTCGCGGATCATCAGCGCCATGTCGCGATAGAGTTCACGGCGGACCGTCTCGTCGAGTTCGGCGCGCGCCTTGGCTGCCATGGCGTCGAAGTCGGGACGCATGAAGCGGGTGTCGTTCCATTCCGCATCCGAGACGTAGGACGTCGAATAACGGGAATCCTGCGTCGGGCGCCCGCCCCAGTACGAGGCGCAGAAAGGCTGCACATTCCACACCTCCGACCAGTAGCCGTCGGCCGGATCCCGCTGCACCTGAATTGTGATGCCTGCTTCGGCTGCCGTCTGCTGATAAAGCTGGGCGGCATCGACGGCGCCGGGGAACGCGGCTTCGGATGTGCGCAGCAGAATTGGCCCCTCATGCCCCGACTGGCGATAGTGGAATGCCGCCTTATCCGGATCATAGACGCGCTGCTCGATGTCGTCGGGGGCAAGCGCGTAGTTCTCGTTGACCGGATAATCATTGCCGATCGTGCCGAACCCGCCGACCACCTGATTGAGGAGCAGTTCGCGGTCGACCGCGTATTTTAGCGCCAGGCGCAAATCATTGTTGTCGAAGGGCGCGGTGTTGCAATGCATCAGGAACGAGTAGAAGCCCTTGCCCGATGTCTGCAGGATCTCGACGTTCGGTGCCCGTTCCAGAAGCGAGACGGTCTTCGGATCGACCATGTTGATGAAGTCGACCTGGCCGGACGAGATCGCCGAGACGCGCGCGGTCGCATCGTTCATGACGATGAGTTCGACGCTGTCGACGAAGCCGCGATCGTCGCGCCAGTCATTGGCGTTCTTCTCGAAGGTCGCGCGAATGCCGGGTTCGAAGGAAACAAGCTTGTAGGGTCCCGTTCCGATCGCGGCGGTGGGATCGTCATTGCCGCCATTGGGCTGGATTTGCAGGTGGTAGTCGGACAGGACCAGCGGAAGGTCGGCGCTGCCCTCGCTCAAGGTGATCACCACGTCGCCCGCGACCTCCTCGATGCGCTCGACGGCGCTCAACAGGCCGAGCGCACCCGACTGCGAGTTCTCGTCGGCATGACGGCGCAGCGTCGCCACCACATCGGCTGTCGTCAATGGCGTATCATCGTGGAACGTCACGCCCTGGCGGATCTTGAAGGTCCATTCCTTCGCATCGGCGGACGGCGTCCAGGATTCGGCCAGAGAAGGCAGCGCCTCGCCCGTTTCCGGATCGGACTCGATCAGCGTGTCGCCCCAGCAATGAGCGATTGTGAAAGCAACGGTCGCCGTGGCCGCCGCAGGGTCGAGCGTGTCGGCGGAGGTGCCGCCGGCAATGCCGAGCCGCAGGTTGCCGCCCCGCTTGGGTTCCTGCGCGTGGGCGGACCCCACCAACAGGGTTCCGGATGCCGCCGTCAGGCCGACCAAGGCGCTGCCTTGCAGGAAACCGCGACGGGAGAGGTTCAGTTGAGCACGTCTTTTACGCAGATCGATCATCGCATTATTCCTTCGCCTGAGTTGGAATTCTCTCGCGATACTGAACCATTGGCCGCCATCCGCAATTTCGCGCCTTGACGCGCCTTTACGCGTCTTTACGCTGGCTGGATGAAGCACGGATCGGACTTTTTCACCATCAACCTGAAACAAGCGTGCAGCACGCTGCCGTCGGTCTCGCATCTTTGCCGCGCGATCGGGCTTAACCGGCAGCAGTTCAATCGCTATATCGGCGGGCAGTCGCGGCCTTCGGCTCATAACAGGCTGAGGATCGCCAACGCTTTCGGTCTCGACGCGCAAGATTTCGACCGACCGGCCGACGAGTTCCGTCGCAAGTTGGAGGCGCGCCACGTGGCGCCGGTGCCGCGCGATCCGCTCGCCGATGCGTTCGTCGGCGACGTGGCTGCGCTGCGTAGATATCTAGGCTTTTACCAAAGTTGGCATTTGTCGCTGTCCTGGCCGGACCGGATCGTCTGTTCCTGTGTCCATCTGCGCGAGGAGGCAGGCCGCGTGGTGGTGACCACGCTGGAGCGGATCGAGGACAAGGACAGCGGCATCCGACAGCGTTCGCGCTATGTCGGCCTCGCGGCCTTTCGCCGAAATCGCATCTTCGTCACCGAGCGTACGCGCGGCGACGCTCCGACCTTCGGACAGACAATCTTGATGCCCTCCGAGGTCCATCAGCGGCTTTATCTGCGCGGCGTGACGATGGGCGTGTCGTGGCGAAACAACAACCAGCCCTACGCCTCCCGCATGATCTGGCGGCTTCACGGACAGGAAGCCGACAAACGCCTGCTGATCGCCAGATGCGGCCTCTATGCAGCGGGATCGAGCGATTTACCGCTCCCTGTGGCCAATTTCCTGGCCGCCCCCCAACTTGTTTCCGTTGGATTATAGCGCCCTTGCGACCGATTCTGTAGGCCGGACGTCACTGACCAGAAGCGGCCGCCGGATAGACGACTTTCCCGTCGGCGGCCTTCCGCGCACCGGGCGTGGGCAATGCCTGGTCGGTCTGGCGCGGCGCCATCAAATGATCGACCGCATGGCCGTTTAACAAAAGGTAGTCGGTGATGATGCGCCGGTGGCAGCGCCACCAGACAGCTTCCGAGCACATCAAGGCCAGCCGTCGGTCGCGCCCGAGGCGGACCAATTCGTCGAATGCCGCGGTGAACGCATCGCCCAGAGCATGGTCGGCGTAGTTGTGAAAGCTTCGCACCCGCCAAAATGCGTTAACGCTTTCATCGATCCCGGCCTGCTTCGGGCGCCGTCCGCCCAAAACCGGCATGTGACGGTAGCCGATCTGCACACGGGCGAGTTCGTCCGGCAATGTGTCGATGTTGAAGGTCGGGTTGGTTCGCGAGCGCGGAAACGAGCGGACATCGACCAGCAGGTCCACCTGCGCCGCGCGCAGCATGTCGAGCAAGTCGTCGAGACTGCGATTGGAATGGCCGATGGTGGTGAACCGGGCCACCATCAGTCGATCTTCGTCAGCGCGGCTTCCTTGTGGGCGGCGACATGATCGGTCTTGTCGCTCTCGATCTCGTATTCCGGATCGTCCTTCGTGGCGCGGCGCTGATGGCCCTTGTAGTCGAAGCCGGCGCGATGGATCTTGACGATCTTGCCGCTGGCCCGTCCCGCCTCCGAATTCCAACTCACATGATCGCCAATTGCGTATTTCGCCATGGTTGCCTCCTGTCAGCCGTGAAAACGGTCACGCCGATGCGGTTGTTCCGTTTCCCGTCAATGCTTCAGGTTCATATGGGGCGGGGACGAAGCGGAATGCCGGTCGCACATTCAAGCGTCTTTCGGTCCCATTCGCCGAGATTGGCGGCGGCCAGATAGGTGCTCTCGAAAAACGCCATCAGCGTCGCTTCGGGATTCTCGGAGCGCCGGACTTCATCATAGGGCAACAGGAATTCGCCCAGCTTCTGATCGTAATAGGCCGCATTCGGCTCGACCGAAGCGTCCGCGAATCCCGGCGGGCCGGGATAGGCGTAGGAATAGAAGGCCGGAAAGTCGACGCCGCTGCCGCCCGGCCAGAAGCCGGCGGACGAAACTTCATGGCTATAGGCTTCGCAGGTGACATCGTCCGGCAGCCCCGGAACGCCGCCCGGGTGAAGCGGAGCGGGCCGCCCGGAAAAGCGCGTGACGGCAAGGTCGAAGCTGCCCCAGAACATATGGACGGGGCTGACCTTGCCGAGGAAGGAGGTCCGGAAGTGGTTCATAACCCGGTCGATCGAGACGCAGGCCCGGAAGAATCGGCTCACCGCCTCCGCGTCATAGGGTCGCTCGGCGTGATCGTCGACGAACGGAATCGGATCGGGCACCTCGTTCGGTCGCCCGTGGAAGCTGTCGGTGGCGCCAAGTTCACGCAGCAGTTCGAGGAAGCGCGCATGGAATTGCGCCACCGACATGGGCGCAAGTTCGAACCGAGAGGACTTCCCGGTGGTTGTCGACCCGATCACGGCGTGGTCGATCAGATCGAGCATGATCTCCACCCCGCCGGAGGCGTCGACCACGAGCGACGTCGTGAGGCCGCGCGCGTTGACGTAAAGGGTGGCATGCCAGGAATGGTTGACCCAAGGCGTGCGGGCGAGGCGGTATTTCCCGAGTATCTGAGAGTAAAGATGCAGCGCCGAGCAGGTGTCGCGCCACGGTGCATAAGGAATATCCGGCCAGGCAGACGTCATGTCATTTTGCTCCGCAAGAGTGCTCGTGTCGTTCAACGCGGTCAGGCTGTTCCCGGATCGATCGATCCCTATGTTTTTCTTTCGGGTCCGCTCTTCATCGACTGTAGGCGACGCGCACGGTGTTGCCAAATCACCGCAATGTGCTCGGCTGAACCCGCTGGCGGGCGTTTTGAGCGCTCTTCGATCGTTGTAAATCGTTCGGTGGGGCTCTACTAATACCTGGCCGATGACCGACGGCGGGGGCATATGCACGTTGGCGGTCGCACCATTCGATTCCGGGAGGAAACAAAATGAAGACATTCGCCGCGTCTCTGACGCTCGCCACCGCACTGGCCCTCGTGCCGCAATTTGCCGCCGCGCAGTCCTATCCGGAACAGCCGATCACCATCGTTGTGCCGTTCTCGGCCGGCGGTCCGACCGACACCGTCACGCGGCTTGTCGCCCAGGCGATGAGTGAAGATCTGGGCCAGCAGATCGTCGTCGAGAATGTCGGCGGCGCCGGAGGCACGCTCGGTGCGGCCCGCGTCGCGCAAGCCGACAATGACGGCTACACTCTGCTGCTGCACCATATCGGCATGGCGACGACCGCGATTCTCTATCGCGAGTTGCCTTATGACGCGTTCGAGGATTTTGCCCATATAGGGCTCGTCACCGAAGTGCCGATGGTCATGGTCGGCCGCTCCGATCTCGAGGCCGAGACGCTGGAAGAGGTCGTGGAATATGTTCGCGCGGGCGGCGAGGACGTGATGTACGCCAATGCCGGCATCGGCGCGGCGTCCCATCTGTGCGGTCTGCTCTTCATGAACGCGATCGACACGCAGATGACGACCATCCCCTATCAGGGCACCGGCCCGGCCGTCACCGATCTGATGGGTGGTCAAGTCGACCTGATGTGCGATCAGACGACCAATACCACCAACCAGATCCGCGACGGCTCGATCAAGGGATACGCCGTGACCGTGCCGGAACGGCTCGAAAGCCTTCCGGACCTGCCGACCACCGCCGAAGCCGGCATCGAGGGCTTCGAGGTAACGATCTGGCACGGGCTTTACGCTCCAGCCGGCACGCCGGACGAGATCGTCGCCAGGTTGACCGAGTCGCTTCAGGTCGCGCTTCAGGACGAAGCCGTGATCGAACGCTTCGCCGATCTGGGCACCAGCCCTTCGCCCCAGGAAGACGCGACGCCGGAAGCCCTGCGCGCCAAGGTGCAAAACGAGATCGACCTGTGGCGGCCGATCATCGAGGCGGCCGGCGTCTACGCCAACTAAGGCCGGCTTGACCCTCAAGCGATTGAAGAGTGGTTGTCCCGCGCTGCTTCCGGTGGCGCGGGACATTGATCTTGAGGCAAGTTGGTTTTAAGGGCATCCCGATAAAATCCTGGAGCGAACCATGCTTTCGCGCGATTATCGAGATATCGTTGGCGGTCTCTTGCTGGTCATCGGCGGTCTTGCCTTCTCGTGGTATGCCGGCTCGTCCTATGACCTCGGCACGTTGCGGCGCATGGGTCCGGGCATGTTTCCAACCGCGCTCGGCTTCGTGCTGGCAGCGTTCGGTGTCGTGATGATGGTGCCGGCCTTCTTCCGGCCCGGCGAGATGCCGGTTATCCGCATATGGACGCCGATCTTCGTGCTTGCAGGCGTCGCCGCCTTCGCGATGATGATCCGGCCCTTCGGGCTGATGCCGGCCATCCTAGCCGTCGTCATCGTATCCTCCTTCGCCGAGTTGAAGGTGCGACCCGTGAGCCTCACGATCCTATGCGTGGCTCTGTGCATTATTGCCTGGCTCACCTTCCGCGTCGGTCTCGGCTTGCCGATCGCGATGTGGCGCTGGCCGTTCTAGGGACCAGATCCGATGGACATCTTCTCCAACATCGCGCTCGGTCTCGACACCGCGCTGTCGTTGAACAACCTTTTCTACTGCTTTCTCGGCGTGTTTCTCGGCACACTGGTCGGCGTCATCCCGGGCATCGGCGTCCTGTCGGCGATCTCGATGCTGTTCCCGATCACCTTCTATCTGGAGCCGACGACCGCTCTGATCATGCTGGCCGGCATCTGGTACGGCACCTCCTATGGCGGCAACACCGCCTCGATCCTCTTGAACATCCCCGGCACGCCGGCCAATGCCGTGACCTGCCTCGACGGCTATCCGATGGCGCGCCAGGGGCGTGGCGGCGTTGCATTGTTCATGACGACGGTCGCCTCGTTCGTAGGTGGCTCCATCGGCATCGTTCTGCTGATGCTGTTCGCGCCGACCATCGCGCGATACGCGCTCTCCTTCGGATCGGCGGAGTATTTTTCGCTGATGGTGCTCGGTCTCGTCGCCGCCTCCACGATTTCCGACGGCTCGGCGATCAAGGGCCTGGCCATGGTGATTCTGGGCATCATGTTCGGCACGGTCGGCGCCGACATCTATACCGGGACACCGCGTTTTTCGTTCGGCGTCCTCGAACTGACGGACGCAATCAGCCTGATCGCGCTCGCCATGGGCATATTTGGCGTCGCTGAAGTGATCGCCTCGGTGCGCAACGTCCATGCCGGGGACATAGATCAGGAAAGCGTTCGGTTTCGGGCTATGAAACCCACCAAGGACGATATGAGCCGCTCCTGGGCGCCGATGCTGCGCGGCTCGTCGATCGGCGCTTTTTTCGGCACGCTTCCGGGCACCGGTCCTTCGGTCGCCGCCTTCATGGCCTATGCCATGGAAAAACGCGTCGCCAAGGAGCCGAAGCGCTTCGGCAAGGGCGCGATCGAAGGCATCATGGCACCTGAATCGGCCAACAATTCCGCCGACCAGACGTCGTTCATCCCGACGCTCTCGCTCGGCATCCCCGGCAGCCCGACCATGGCCTTGATGCTGGGCGCGCTGATGATCCACGGCATCGCGCCGGGTCCTGGTCTCGTCACCGAACAGCCATCGCTGTTCTGGGGCCTTGTCATGAGCTTCTGGATCGGGAACCTGCTGCTCGTCATCCTCAACGTGCCGCTGATCGGTGTCTGGGTGCGGCTGTTGATGATCCCTTATCATCTGCTGTTCCCGGCGGTGCTGATGTTCATCTGCATCGGCACCTATTCGGTCAACAACTCCGCCTTCGAGGTCTGGCTCGTCGTCTTCTTCGGCTTTCTCGGCTATGTGATGCGCATCTTCGACTTCCCGGCCGCTCCGCTGCTGCTCGGCTTCGTGCTCGGGCCGCTGATGGAGGAGCATTTCCGGCGCGCCATGCTGTTGTCGCGCGGCGACTTCTCCACCTTCATCG
>CAZEEC010000029.1:6614-21405 GCA_964511105.1 uncultured Mesorhizobium sp. | reverse complement strand
CGAGCCGCGGCGTCATGATGCTGGACGACGTCCATCTGTCCAAGCGCTTTCGCCGTTGGGCGCGCACGACACCTATGACGGTGACGATCGACCAGGCTTTTCAGCAGGTCGTCGAAAGTTGTGCCGCACCTCGTCCCGGACGGCCGCGCCTGACTTGGCTCACTCCACGAGCACAAGCTCTCTACAATCGCCTCCACGCGCAAGGCGGTGCGCATTCGGTCGAGGTCTGGGACGCCGACGGCAAGATGGTCGGCGGCGTGTTCGGCGTCGACGTAGCGCCGATCTTCAGCGCCTTGTCGATGTTTCACAGCAAGGACGATGCCTCGAAACTCGCCCTCGCGAGCCTCTACCACCATCTGGCGGCATGGGGCTTTTGCGCAGTCGACCATCAGGTTCTGTCGCCTTGGGTGCGCGATCTCGGCGGCCAGGAACTCAGTCGCGGTGCGTATTGCGGGCTTCTGCTCAGGACGATGGACAAGCCGGCAGCCGCGTGGCAGCTCCAGTTCACTCCGGCAGAAACGGCGCAGTGGAGCCCGTCTGCCGGAATCGAATCCGCGATGAGATCGGCTACCGCGCCAAACGGCTGACGATCGTCTCGATCTGTGGACGAATATCCTCCCGACCAAGCGCGAAAACGAGGTTCGCCTCCACGAAACCCTCCGGCGAGCCGCAATCATAGGTCTCGCCGCGATAGTGGTAACCGTAAAGCTTTTGGCTGTCGCCGAGCCGCAGCATGGCGTCCGTAAGCTGGATCTCGTCGCCAGCACCACGCTTTTGGGTGGCAAGCAGGTCGAATATCTCCGGTTGCAGGATATAGCGGCCATTGATGTAGAGATTGGAGGGCGCATCGGCCGGCTGGGGCTTTTCCACCATGCCGGTGATCTCGAACCCATCGCCTTTTCGCTCGCCTGCGGCGACAATACCGTATTTGTGCGTTTCGGCCGGGTCGCATTCGGCGACCGCGATCACATTAGCGCCGGTTTCACCATAAAGCTCGACCATGCCGCGCATGCAGCTTATGGGCGAGCGCATGATCATGTCGGGCAAAAGCAGCGCGAAGGGCTCGTTGCCGACGAGATCGCGCGCGCACCAAACCGCATGGCCAAGCCCCAACGGTTCCTGCTGGCGGGTGAAGCTCGTCGTGCCGGCGGCTGGCTGGATGGATTGCAGAAGGCCGAGTTGGGCGGTCTTGCCGCGTCGCGTCAGCGTATCGTTCAATTCGAACTGGAGATCGAAATAGTCTTCGATATTGCCCTTGTTGCGCCCAGTGACGAAGATGAAGTGCTCGATGCCCGCCTCCCGCGCCTCGTCGACGACATACTGGATCACCGGCCGGTCCACGACTGTCAGCATTTCCTTGGGCACCGTCTTGGTGGCCGGCAGAAACCGCGTCCCAAGGCCTGCAACGGGAAAAACGGCCTTTCTGACTTTCTTCATCTAATCGTCCCTCTCAAATAGCGGTCGCCCGCATGTCATCACGCAAGTTTGACCGGCCTGCCCCTCGTCTAGCCGAAAAGACCGAAAAGGGACATCTTCCCGTCAATCTTGCTCGCTGTTGAAGTTGCAACGCGGCCGAAGGAGGCGTTGGCTGCCCGTTTGGCCTCATGGTAAACTTTTTCCTAACCGGCATGGAGACAGAATGACTTCAAATCCTGGATCAAGGAGGAATTCATGAGCTTGAAGATGTTCGCCAGATCGTTGCGCCGGGGCGCCAGGCAGGTCACCGCTGCACTTGCCGTCGCAGGCATGACGATTGGCCTTTCCGTTCTCTCCGAGCCGGCTCTAGCCGATGCCGGATTTCAAAGGTGGGTGTCACAGTTCCGCACCGTTGCGGCCCAGAACGGCATTTCTAACGCGATATTCGAGCGCGCGTTCCAGGGCGTCACAGCGCCGGATCCGGAAGTTCTGGAAAAAGCGCGGTACCAACCGGAATTCGTTGCGCCGGTCTGGGATTATTTCGACAACCGCATCAACGAGAACTCGATCGGGACCGGCCGCCAGATGGCGCGCCAGCATGATCGCCTCTTGGGCCAGATCGAGCAGCGTCTGGGAGTCGATCGTTATATCCTGCTCGCGATCTGGTCGATGGAATCCAATTACGGCGAGGTTCTCACCAATGACAACGTGATGCGCAATGTCGTCCGCTCGCTGTCGACGCTCGCCTATGCCGACCAGCGCCGCCAGCGCTTCGGGCGCCAGCAATTGATCGCGGCGCTCAAGATCCTCCAGCGAGGCGACATCGAGGCGCGCCATCTGACCGGCTCCTGGGCCGGCGCGATGGGTCATACCCAGTTCATCCCCACGAGCTATCAGGAATGGGCTGTCGACTTCGATGGCGACGGCCGCCGCGACATCTGGAACTCGGTGCCTGACGCGCTCGCCTCGGCGGCGAATCTCTTGCGGGCCAATGGCTGGCGCAGCGGCCATGCCTGGGGCTACGAAGTCCGCCTGCCCGAAGGCCGCAAGTTCCCGGCCGGTACGATGAGTCTGTCGCAATGGCAGGCGATCGGCGTCGTGCGCGCCGATGGCCAGACCTATCCGCGCCCAGGCGACATCGCCGAGTTGAAGGTGCCCGACGGACGCGAGGGCCCGGCCTTCCTGGTTCTGCACAATTTCAACATGTTGAAGCGCTACAATAACGCTGACCGGTATGCGATCGCGGTCGGGCTGCTCGCCGACCGGATTGCCGGCCGGCCCGAACTCGTCCGTGACTGGAACCGACCCTTCACGCGGCTATCTTTCAACGAGACGCAGGAATTGCAGCAGCATCTTTTGACGCGTGGCTATTATGACGGAAACATCGACGGAAAAATCGGTCCCGCCTCGCGCGAAGCCATCAGATCATTCCAGGCGCGCGTCGGAATGCAGGCCGACGGTCACCCGTCCAAGGAAGTCCTGGCTCGCATCAGGGGTCAGTAGAACAACGGTGCGATTGTCACGGCAGGGTCTGCACATCGCATCGATCCTTTGCCTGGCTGTGGTCATGGTGCTGGGAGGCGTGCCACAAGGCGCGCCTTTCGCCGTTTCGCAAGCCCTTGCGCAGGAGCAGCGGCAAGGCGGCGGCCTGTTGCGCTTTCTGTTCCAGGGCAATCAACAGCAACCTCGGCCGCAGGTCCAGGAGGCGCCGCGGCGCCAACCCCAGCGCCAGCAAAGGGCGCAGCCGCGTCGCCAGCAGCAGGGGGGTGGCCAGTCGCAGCGCCAGCGCCGATCCTCGCAGCCACGCCAGGCTGCCGCACCTGCTCCCGCCGCGCCGCCGGCCCTCGACAAGGCCGACGACGCCCGCAAGGTGCTGGTGATCGGCGATTTCGTCGCCGGTGGCTTGGCCGAAGGCCTCGAGGCTGCATTCGAGACGGACGCCTCGGTCGCGATCGTCAGCCGGTCGAACGGATCGTCTGGTCTCGTCCGCGACGATTTTTACGATTGGCCGGCCACGGTCGGACCGCTCATCGACGAGATCGAGCCTGCGGTCGTCATCGTCATGCTGGGATCGAACGACCGTCAGCCGATGATGGTCGATGGAAATAGTGCCGCCCCGCGAAGCGACGCTTGGCTGAAGGAATATGAGCGCCGGGCGGCAAGCATTGCCGACAGCGTCGAGGATAAGGACATACCGCTGATCTGGGTCGGCATGGTCCCGTTCCGGCCGAGCACCATGTCCGCCGACATGCTCGCCTTCAACGACATCTACCGCAAGGTGGCGGAAGCCGTGGACGGCCAGTTCGTCGATGTCTGGGACGGCTTTGTCGACGAGGACGGCGCCTTCGTCCAGACCGGGCCCGACATGAACGGCCAGCCCACCCAGTTGCGGGCCGAAGACGGCATCAACGTCACCCGCGCCGGCAAGCGCAAGATCGCCTTTTTCGTCGAAAAGCCGTTGCACCAGGCGCTGGGGGAGGTGCCCGCTCCCGAACTGGTCTTCTTCGGCCCAGAACTCCCCATGGGCTTTCTCGATCGTCCACGCGAGGCGCCGCGGATCAACCGGACGCAGCCTGTGGCGTTGTTTGCGGCGCCAACCACAAGTGGCGAGTTGCTGGGGCGCAATGGCATCCAGCCGATCCGCGTTTCTCCTGCAACATCTTCTGCGTCACGCGCCGAGCCTGATCGCGACGAGGAGGCGGACGTCGATCTCCCGCCGCCGGGCCGCGCCGACAATTTCATGCTCGAGCGTGCCGAACCCGAGCCCGTCGATGACGAGATTAAGAGGATGCTGAGGCGGTAGGAGCAGAAGACCGCCTATAGCCAGCCTCGCAATTCGCGGCGAAGAACCGTCTCGATCACCTCCATGCCCTCATCGGAATCGTTCAAGCATGGGATGTGGGTGAACTTCTCGCCGCCATGTTCCGAAAAAATTCCGCGGACCTCGTCGTCGATCTCTTCCAGCGTTTCAATGCAATCGGCAGAGAAGCCCGGATTGACGATCGCAAGGCGCTTGACGCCCTCCTTGGCGAGTTTTTCGACGGTCTTGTCGGTGTATGGCTGTAGCCATTCCTGGGCGCCAAAACGCGATTGAAAGGTCGTGCGGAGGCGATCCTCGCTCCAGCCGAGCCGCTCGCGCAGAAGCCGCGTCGTCTTCACGCAATGGCAGTGATACGGGTCGCCCCTTTCGAAATACGCTTTGGGAATGCCGTGATAGGAGGCGAGCACCACCTCCGGCTCGAAATCGAGCCCGGCCAGATGCTTCTCCATCGACCGCGCCAGCGCCTCGATATAGACCGGCTCGTCGAAATAGGGCGGCACCGAACGCACCGTCGGCATGTGCCTGATCTTCATCAGCGCGCGATAGAGTTGGTCGTTGGCGGTCGCCGTGGTGGTGGCGGAAAATTGCGGATAGAGCGGAAACATGACGATCCGGTCGCAGCCCGCCTTGATCAGATTGTCGACGGCGCTCGCAATGGAAGGATTGCCGTAGCGCATGCCCCAGTCGACCACCAGCCGGTCGTCGCCGAAAAGCCGGGCAGAAAGCGCTTCAGCTTGGCTCCGCGTGATCGTCCGCAGCGGCGACTCGTCCTTCTCGACGTTCCAGATCTTCTTATAGTTGGCGCCCGATTTTGTCGGGCGGAAAGTCAGCACCGCGCCGTGAAGGATCGGATACCAGAGCACCTTGTTCATCTCGATGACACGCGGATCGGAAAGGAACTCGCGCAGATAACGGCGCATCGGGGCGTAGTCGGTACCATCCGGGGTGCCGAGATTGACGAGAAGCACGCCGATCCTGCGCGGTTTCACCTCAGGGTGGGCGCTGGGCAGCGGGCCGGTCGCCAGCGCCTGTTCTCTGTCGATCTTGGTTTCCAATATCATTGCAAGTCCTTGTTGCCGCGCGACATCCGGGTGTGCAGCCGCCGGAATGATGAGTGGCCGGAAATTAGATCGTGCAGCCGGCCGATCAAGATGGCGTCTGGCCGCAGCATGCCGAATGCAAATGGGCCGCCCGAAGGCGGCCCGACGTCTTGATCTTCGAATGGGCTCAGTCTGCCGGAATCGTCAGTTCCTGGCCGAGGCCGAGATGGTCTGGATTAATCGACGGATTGGCTTCCGCAATCGCCGTCCATAACTCGCCGTCGCCCAGAAGCTCTTCGGCAAGGTCCCAAAGGGTGTCGCCCTGGACGACCGTATGGATGCGCGGTTCGGCAGCCTGTTCAGGTGCGGCCTCTTCCGCTGCTTCCTCTGCGGGAGCTGCTTCTTCCGCCGGCGCCACGGGAGCCAAGGCCTCGGCAGGCGTGGCTTCCTCGGCCGGAACAGCCTCTTCGGCCGGAGCCGCTTCCTGCATTTCGGTCGCATCTGGCTCGACAGGCGCTTGGGTCGGTTCCGGCGCTGCCGGTGCATCCACCGCCGGCTCCTCGACTGGCGCGACCGGCTCGCTCACCACGTCCTGATCACCCGTGATGGGCATTTCGGTCGCCTCCTGCTCAAGCGGCGTGGTCTCTTCAGCGGCAGTCTGATCTTCCGTCATCACAGCGGGTCTTTCCGCCGGTGCGGCGTCCTCCGCCGCCGGCGCCGACGCGTCGGCAGGCTGCGGCGACGTCAGTTCTTCCGCCGAGGGCGCTGGTTCTTCCGAAGCGTCGCTCGGCGCCGTTTCATCGACGGCCAACTCGGTAGGCTCGGCCGCCGCGACGTTGGTGATGCGGCCGTCGAGCATGGGCTCATAAGGACTGTTCTCACGCAGATAGTCAGCCAGCACCATTTCGAGACCGGGACCGAAATCATAAGGGTTCTGCGCATTGGTGCCGAACAGCGCATAGCCGTCACCGCCGCCGCGCATGAAATTGTTGGTCGCGACGCCGTAGCTTGCGCTTTCGTCGAGCGCCACCCATTCGCCGTTCTCCTCGATCTCGACTGACTGGATGCGGCCCTCATTCGGCGCCACGTTCGGGTCGAAGGAATAGCGGATGCCCGCCACCTGCGGGAAGCGTCCGGCGCCCTCCTCGATGCCCGAAACGCCATGCTCGAGCGACGCGATGATGTCGGCGCCCGTCAGTTCGAAGGTCGCCAGCGTGTTCTGGAATGGCAGAACCGCCAGCACCTCGCCCATCGTGATTTCGCCGGCGTCGATCGAAGAGCGCAGGCCACCGCCATTTTGGATGACGACGCGTACGCCTTGCTCAGCCGTCCGGTCGAGCATCGCTTCCGCGACCAGATTACCCATCGTGCATTCCTGCGCCCGGCACGTCTCGCGGCTGCCGTCGATGGCGGCGGTGGTCTCGGCGACCGGCTGCATCATCAGGTCTTCGATCGGCGCTGCGAGTTCTTCGACGCGAGCAAGAATTTCCGCATCGGGCTCGACGGAATTGTCGAGCAGGATCGTATCCCCGCTCGCCGCCGTCACATTGCCCTCGTCGTCGAACGTGACCTCGAGTTCGCCCACATATTTCGAATTGGCATAGGCCGAAACGATCGGGACGTTGTTCCATCCCGGATTGGCGATCATCGTCGGATAGGCTTCGCCGCCCTCCTCCGTGTTCGAGAACAGCGTGTGGCTGTGGCCGCCCACGATCACGTCGATGCCGTCGACGGCGGCGGCGATTTCCTGATCACGGACAAAGCCGACATGGGAGAGAAGAATGATCTTGTTGATGCCCTCGGCTTCCATGCGGGAAACGGCATCGGTGAGATACTCGATCTCATCGGTGAAGGTCACGTTAGGCCCGCCGGCGGAGGTGACATCCGTGTCGGTCGCTACGACGGATAAGATGCCGACCCGCTCGCCGCCCTGCTCGACGACCGTCCATTCCTCGATTTTTCCGGCCAGGCTTTCCTCGGCATCGGCCACCACCGTATTGCCGGAGATCACCGGGAATTCCGCCGAATCGATGAAATCGGCGAGCACGCTTGGACCGTCGTCGAATTCATGATTCCCGATCGCCATGGCGTCGAAGCCAATCATGTTCATGAACTCGACCGTGTCGGCGCCCTTATAGGTCGTATAAAACAGCGAGCCTTGGAACTGGTCGCCGGCGTCCAGAACAATCACGTTGCCGTTCTCGCCGGCCAGCGCATCTCGCCGTTCATTGATCATGGTGGCCACGCGCGCGACGCCGCCGAAGCACTCGCCCGCCGTCTCGTCCTCATCCGAGCATGTCGCATCCGACGAATTGATCGACTGGATGCGCGAGTGCATGTCGTTGATGTGCAGAATGGTCAGCGTATAATCGGCCAGGGACTGGCTGGCGGAAAGCGCCAGCGTCGATACCGATAGGGCTGCGACGAGGGTAAGTTTCTTCATCTGTGACGCTCCCGAAGTGATCCACCGACACCTGAGCTAAACGAGACATGTGACAGTCAAGCTACGGCACGGTCGAAGATCATGTTCCATGTGCCGACTAGGCGCAAAGCCTTGGCCTGGTCGGATAAAAAAGCCGCCGGTGCTGCCGGCGGCCATTGCTCTACGATATGCCCTGACTGCGGATCAGAGAGAACTGATTGCCGGTTTCGCCGGTGCAGTTCAATTGCCCGGGCACCGAAAGACGGCAGTTGACGCGCGAAGTGGTCTGGCGGATCAGCGACGTCATCGAGATCTCCACCGAGCCTTGACCCCGATCGATATAAGTGCCCTCGGAGAGGCGATTTCCGGTATCCGTTGCGATGGTCTCGAAGCGGCCGCCCGAGAAACGGGAAATGGCGACGCCGTCGGTGCTCGCCCATTCGCCCTCAAGGCCCGGTGTGGCGAGCGGCGCCTGGACAGCCGGCAGCGATGCCTGTCGCTGCGGCATCGGGCCGACGGCCTGGCAGCCGGCAAGTGCGAGAACCAACGCGACGGAGCCGACCGAAGCGAGTGTAGGTGTCTTGATCATGCTGAGAATTCTCCCTCGTCCCCTATCCTCAAATTCACCGGTTTGATCGGCAAAAGCAAGGCTGCGGTTGCACGCCTTGTGCGCGCGTGAACTTCGACAATGTTTGACAGACCCCCGGCCGGGCCGATGGCACAGTCGCCCGCTGGACAATGCGCGACCGGTGGAATCGTTGCAAATTTTTCGGTTCAAACGTCGATGCCGCGGCAATGTGAGAACGCATCGAGCGTGGCGACCAGAAGGTCGCGATCCTTGAGCAGACCCTTATAAGCAAGTTGGGCATCGTCCATGGCGCCAAGTTGGGCGGCAAAGTCCGTTGCCACGCGGACCCGATCTTCATGCTCGACCAGTTTTTGCAGTGGATCGAGATAGATGCGGATCGTAAAGAGGATGTCGCCCGAGCGTGGCAGCTTGCGCAATGTCTGGCGTTCGACCCGGATAAAGGACCGCGCCGCAATTTCCTCAATCGAGCGGCCGCCGATGTGCGCGCCCGATCGCACGATGCGGCTCGCATGTGGCACGGGATGGTACAGCGCTGGATTGCCCTGCACCGACCAGTTCATCCGCTCGACCGAGCTTGACGGGTGCAGCCGGTCGAATATGCGCCCGATCAATTCGGCCATGCGGGTCCCGCGGCCGAATTGCGGCACCGGCTCATGGATGTCGTCCAAGGCCCGGTCGTATTTTTCCTGAAGAGACCAGGAGGACGGAAAGCACAGAGAAGCGGCGACCAGCCGCCAACCATCCTCGCATCGCCGCATCAGAACGAGATCTTCCTGGACCAGCCGCGAAGCGATCATCAAAGGCGGAACGTCGGCCCCATCGAGCGCGATCACGCCCTGGCCGACCCGCATAGAGCGGCCATCAAGGCTATGCGTGCCGCCATGATTGACCGTGAGGTTTTCGACGATCAGGTCGAGCACTTCCTGCTGGGCATCGCGGGTATCAACTCGCTCGACGAACACCTTTTCGGGCAGTTCGGCATAAAGCCGGTCCTTCTCCGCCAGATAGGCTTCAAGGGCATCGTCGACCTCAAGCCAAGTCGAAAGGTCGAGCGGCTTGAGGCCGATCGTGAAGGGCTTGGAGGACTCGTCGAAAGGTGTGTATCTCATCACGTGCTGGATCTGCTGCCGAAACCGCGCGCATCGATCGCCTCGGCGATCGTCTCGCCCATCTTCAATGTTCGCACCAGGAGCGGAACGGCAAGGGCAACGAGGCTGTCGTCGAGTCCGCGCGCCCGCTGCGCCTCGCGCACCTCCGCGCCGACGGAAGCGATCAGCGGCAGAAAGCGCAGGGCGAGCGACAGGGCGAGGCTCATTCTCTCGACATCAACGCCAAGCTTCCCCAAGGGCTCCAGCCCCTTTTCGATCGCCGCCATGATCGCCGCGGATGATGTGGTGAGCGTCACCAGACCTGCGAGCAGGATGAGCGCGGCAAGTCGCATCCCCATCGCCAGCGCTTCCTCCCATCCATTGAGCCAGGCATGCGCCAGAACGAGCAGGACCATGACGATAAGGAGCGGTCGCAGTACCTTGCCCATGTCGCGGAGCGAAAGCTGCGCGACAAAGTAGAGCGCGGCGACGATGGCAAATGCTAACGCGGTTCCGGCAAGGCTCGTGACGAAGAAAAGTGCAGTCCCGGCAATGGCGAGCGCAGCCATTTTGGGCCCTGCGGAAAGCCGGTGGACGATGCTTGTTCCTGGACGGTAGGCGGCGATCAACCCATCAACTCCCGATAGTGCGAGATGGCCGCATCCGGTAGCCCATCAAACATGATCATGCCTTCGTCAAAGACCAGGACGCGTTGAAATTCCGAGATCAGATCAAGGTCATGGGTCACCAGAACGACCATTTCGTCCAGTTGCGAGATCAGCCGGGAAATCCACCGCTTGTTGCGCAGGTCGAGCAGCGTCGTGGGCTCGTCGAAGACGATGATCTCAGGCTCCAGAATGGTCGCCCCGGCAATCGCCACCATCTGCTTCTCTCCGCCCGACAGGCGATGCGTCTGCTCCTTGGCAAGATGGGCCAGCCGGAACTTGCGCAGCGCTTCTTCGACCCGCCGCGCGATCTCGTTCTTCGGCAGTTTACGGTTCTTCAGGCCGAACGCCAGATCCTCCTCGACCACCGGATAGACGATCTGGTTTTCCGGGTTCTGAAAGACGAAGCCGACCTTGCCCCGGACTTGCCTGCCATCAGCTTTTGTGTCCAGCCCATCGACCGTCACCTGGCCTGAGGTCGGGACCACCAACCCATTGATCAGACGCGCAAAAGTGCTCTTGCCCGACCCGTTTGCCCCGATGATGGCGACGCGTCGCTCGGCAAGTTCGAGGCTGAACGGCTTCAGGACCTCCCGGTCGCCGAAGGAGTGGCTAACGCCGTCGAAGCGGATCATGCGCGGCGCGGTAATTCGATCAGCGGGTAGGAGCGGCGCACGGTCACCGCCACCGTCGCGGCGATCGTCGCCTTGATCAGGTCGCCCGGAATGAAGCCGACCGATCCGATGGCTGCCTCGAAAAAGGAAAGGCCCGTGGTCAGGCTGATCCAGGCGATGCCGAGCGGATAAAGGACCAGGATGCCGCCGACAATATTGCATGCAAGTACTTGAAAAAACCCAAGATTGTTCCAGATTTGCTCGCACAGCCAGCCAATTGCAAACGCAGCGAGAATCCAGCCCAGAATGAAGCCGCCGCCCGGACCAGCAAGAACCGCAAAGCCGCCGCGACCGCCGGCAAGCAGAGGCATTCCAGCCGCCACCAGCACCACGAACAGCGCCAGTGCCGCGCCGCCACGCTTGGCGCCGAGGACGGAGCCGGCCAGCATCGCACCCATGGACTGCGCGGTGATCGGCACGCCGAGAAGCGGCAGGGTCATTGGGGGGATAACTGCCAAGGCTGCCGTAAAGGCCGCGAAAAGTGCGATAAAAACGATGTCTTTTGTGTTCATTTCTACTCGTTTCTCGCGAATTCCAGTGCGTACCGGCTGATTTTTCCGGAATTTCCTAGCCTTTTTCGCGAAAATCTCACAGCGGGGATAAAATCAAGG
Source organism: uncultured Mesorhizobium sp. (assembly GCA_964511105.1). Taxonomy (GTDB): domain Bacteria; phylum Pseudomonadota; class Alphaproteobacteria; order Rhizobiales; family Rhizobiaceae; genus Aliihoeflea. Next base: position 10,079 of record CAZEEC010000029.1, on the reverse strand, counting down.
ACCTGACGATGACGAAATTTTTCGAGGAGCCGGTCCGGCTGACAGACGGACGCGAACTTACCTCTCTCGACGAAGCGATTGCAATGCTCTCCGATGCCCGCTGGCCGCGCCGCGGTCAGCGTCACGAAGACGCGCTCGACATCTGCCTCAAGGTCAAGGACGGCCACCGCTCGCTCGTCGACGGTCGCGAGGCTCTGGTCCTGGCAGCGCGCGAGGCGGGGCTGCTCGTCTCCTAGTCTAGATGTGCAAGGCTTTGCCGAGCGCCCGCAAGGCGGCTTCCTGCAGGGCCTCGCCTTGTGTCGGATGGGCGTGGATCGTGCCGGCGATGTCTTCGAGCCGGGCGCCCATTTCGAGCGCCAGGCCGAATGCCGCGGAAAGCTCGGCGACGCCGCGCCCGACAGCCTGAATGCCGAGGACCAGATGATTGTCGGCGCGGGCAACGACGCGCACGAATCCGGTTTCGTCGGCCATGGTCATGGCACGGCCATTGGCGGTGAAGGGGAACTGCGCGGTCTTGAGCTCGTGACCCGTCGCTTTCGCCTGATCCGGCGACAGTCCGACGGAGACGATCTCCGGATCGGTGAAGCAGACGGCGGGGATCGCGGCCTTGTCCCAGCTTCTGTTGTGGCCGGCGACGATCTCGGCGACCATCTCGCCCTGTGCCATCGCGCGGTGCGCCAGCATCGGCTCGCCGGTCACGTCGCCGATCGCGAAGATGCCGCGCATCGAGGTGCGGCACTGGTCGTCGATGCGGATGAAGGATCCTTCCATGTCGAGCACCAGTTCCTCGCGTCCCCAACCTTCGGTCACCGGTTTGCGGCCGACCGTGACGAGGATGGCGTCGGCCTCGATCTTGTGCTCCGACCCGTCCGCGGCTTCCACTAAAAGCGCGCCGGCGCCGGAGAGGCCCTTGGCCTTCGCCGACAGGATCAACTCGACGCCCAGTTCATCGAGACGCCTTACCACCGGACGCACCAGTTCGCCGTCATAGAGCGGCAGGATGCGATCCTGCGCTTCGACGATCGTAACGTGGGCGCCGAGCTTGGCGAAGGCGGTGCCGAGTTCCAGCCCGATATAGCCGGCGCCGATCACGGCGAGCCGTTCGGGCAGCGTCGACAAAGCGAGCGCCTCGGTCGAGGAAATCACCTTGTCCCCAAAGGGCAGGTTGGGCAGTTCCACGGTTTGCGAGCCGGCCGCGATGACAATGTGCTCGGCGCGGATAATCTGCGTGCCGGTCTCCGTCTCGACCTCGACTGTCCGGCCGTCGCGAAAGCGCGCGCGGCCTGCCACCATCTTGACCTTCGCCTTCTTCAAGAGGCCCGCGACGCCGGTCGTCAGCCGCCCGACGATACCGTCCTTCCAGGCCATCGTCGTCGCAAGGTCGATCCGCGGCTGGGATAGACTGATGCCGAGCGGGGAGCGGCCTTGCGATGCTCCAACCGCGAGGTAAAACTCGTCGGCGGCATGGATCAGCGCCTTGGAGGGAATGCAGCCGACATTCAAGCAGGTGCCGCCCGGCCGCTTCTCCTCCACGATCACCGTGTCGATGCCGAGTTGGCCGGCGCGGATCGCGCAGACATAGCCGCCCGGTCCGGCGCCGATGACGATCAGCTTGCAGGAGATGTCTTTCATCCGCTTCTCTCCTCAACCCTCGATAAAAATCAGCGCCGGCGTCTCCAGCAGTACTTTCAAGCGCTGGATGAAGGTCGCGGCGACCCAGCCGTCGATCACGCGGTGATCGAAGGAGGAGGACAGGTTCATCATCTTCCTGGGGATGAACTGCGTGCCGTCCCATACGGGACGCACCATGATCTTGTTGACGCCGATGATTGAGACTTCCGGATGATTGATGACCGGCGTCGTCACCACGCCGCCCATCGCGCCGAGCGAGGTGATCGTGACGGTCGAGCCGGTCAGTTCCTCGCGCGAGGCCGTGCCGGCTTTCGCTGCTTCGGCAAGCCGGGCGATCTCCCCGCCGCACTCCCAAATGTCGCGTGCCTCGGCATGGCGAACGACCGGAACGACGAGACCCGCCGCGGTCTGCGCGGCGATGCCGATATGGATACCGCCATGCTGGCGCGCGATCCCAGCCTCATCGTCATAAAGCGCGTTGATCTCCGGCTGGTCCGCGATCGCCTTCACCATGGCGCGCATCAGGAAGGGCAGGATGGTGAGCTTCGGCTGATCGGGCTTCTTCGAAGCATTCATCGCCGCGCGCAGATCCTCAAGCGCCGAAACGTCGATCTCCTCCACATAGGTGATGTGCGGGATGCGCGACTTCGAAAGCGCCATCTTCTCGGCGATGCGCCGGCGCAGGCCGACCATCCTGATCTCGGTGATATCCGTTCTGCGCGTCCTGGCCTGGAGCGCGCCTCCCGCACGGCCCAAGGACAGGAAGGCGTCGAGATCCTCATGGCCGATGCGCCCGGCGGGACCGGCGCCCGGCACCTGGCGAAGATCCACGCCGGCCTCCCTGGCGCGCAGCCGGACCGCCGGCGAGGCCAGCGGCTTTTCGCCTTCGGCGCGCGGCGCGCCCAAAGAGATCGCGGCCTTCGGCTTTTCCACGAGCTTCGGCTCGGCTTTCGCTGCCACCTTCGGCGTTTCCTGTGCCGGCGGCGGCGGGACATGCTCGCCCTCCTCGGCCATGCCGTCCGCGACTGGAGCTTCGCCGGCGCCGTCGTCCATCGGCGCTCCTTCAGACGCCTCGCCGGCCGTCTCGATGCGGATCAGCGGCGCGCCGACGGCGATCACGTCACCGATGTCAGCCCCGAGCCAGGAAATCTCGCCCTCGACGGGCGAGGGAATCTCGACCGTCGCCTTGTCGGTCATGACGGCGGCGAGCACCATGTCCTCGCGCACCGGATCGCCGATCTTGACGTGCCATTCGACCAGCTCGGCCTCGGCCACGCCCTCGCCGACATCGGGCATCTTGATCGTGTGTTCGGTCATGATCAGAGGCCCTTCTTCAAGATTGAGGCAGCCATACCCCCACCCTCTATCCCTCCCCACAAGGGGGAGGGGGACGTCAGCGTCACACTCATCACATCGGCGCTGAGCCCGGCAGAAGGGGCACAACGTGGATGCCCTCCCTCCCCCTTATGGGGAGGGGTAAGGGGTGGGCATACCGTGACAAATGAGCGTCGCATCCTCAGCCCTCCATGACCGCGCGCAGGGCTTCGCCGACGCGGGCGGGGCCGGCGAAATAGTCCCATTCCTGCGCGTGCGGATAGGGCGTGTCCCAACCGGTGACGCGAATGACCGGCGCTTCGAGATGATAGAAGCAGTGCTCCTGAACGAGGCTGGCAAGCTCGGCGCCGAAGCCCGACGTCATCGTGGCTTCATGGACGACGACACAGCGCCCGGTCTTCCGGGCTGACGCGGTGATCGCATCGAGATCGAGCGGCAGGAGGGTGCGCAGATCGATCACCTCGGCGTCGATGCCGGTATCCTCGGCGGCGGCGAGCG
>CAZEEC010000029.1:0-6514 GCA_964511105.1 uncultured Mesorhizobium sp. | reverse complement strand
GTGCGCAGATCGATCACCTCGGCGTCGATGCCGGTATCCTCGGCGGCGGCGAGCGCGACATGAACCATGGTGCCATAGGCAAGGATGGTCACGTCCGAGCCTTCGCGGCGCGTCGCCGCCTTGCCGAGCGGGACGGCGACATGGCCGGCAGCGACCTCGCCCAGTTCATGCTTCGACCAGGGCGTCACCGGCCGGTCGTGATGGCCGTCGAACGGGCCGTTATAAAGACGCTTCGGTTCGAGAAAGATCACCGGGTCGGGGTCCTCGATGGCCGCGATCAACAGACCCTTGGCGTCCTGCGGGTTGGACGGCACGACGACCTTTAGCCCCGCGACATGGGTAAACAGCGCCTCCGGACTCTGGCTGTGCGTCTGGCCGCCGAAAATTCCGCCGCCGGTCGGCATGCGGATGACGATCGGGCAGGTGAACTGGCCGGCCGACCGGTAGCGCAGGCGGGCGGCCTCCGACACGATCTGGTCATAGGCCGGATAGACATAGTCGGCGAACTGGATCTCGACGCAGGGACGCAGGCCGTAGGCGGCCATGCCGATCGCCGCGCCGACAATGCCAAGTTCCGAGATCGGGGTGTCGAAGCAGCGGCTGGTGCCGTATTTCTGCTGCAGGCCGGCGGTGCAGCGGAAGACGCCGCCGAAATAGCCGACATCCTCGCCGAAGACAACGACATTGTCGTCGCGGCCCATGGCGACATCCATCGCGTCGCGGATCGCCTCGATCATGGTCATGCGCGGCATCTCACACCCCCGCCTGCTGGCGCTGGCGCCTGAGATGCGGCGGCATTTCGGCATAAACGCCCTCGAACATGTCGCGCACGGACGGCCGGCCCCCCGAATGCAGGGTGCCGTTCTTTTCCGCCTCCTTTTGCGCGGTGATCACCCCGTCGAGCACTTCGGCCTCGGCCTGTTTGTGACGTTCCTCCGTCCAGGCGCCGCGGACGATCAGATGGTTCTTCAGCCGGATCACCGGATCGCCGAGCGGCCAGGCGTCCGATTCGGCCTTCGGGCGGTAAGCGGAGGGGTCGTCCGAGGTCGAATGAGCGCCGACGCGATAGGTGACATATTCAACGAGGGTAGCGCCGAGGCCCTTTCGCGCCCGCTCCACGGCCCATTTGCCGACGGCATGGACGGCGAGATAGTCGTTGCCGTCAACCCTGAGCGACGGCAGGCCGAAGCCCAAGCCGCGCGCGGCGAAAGTGCCGGAGCCGCCGCGCGCGATGCCCTGGAAGGTCGAGATCGCCCACTGATTGTTGACGATGTTCAAGACGACCGGTGCGCGGTAGGTCGAGGCAAAGACGAGGGCCGCGTGGAAATCGCTCTCGGCGGTCGACCCGTCGCCGATCCAGCCAGCAGCGATGCGCGTATCGTTCTTAATCGCCGAAGCCATCGCCCAGCCGACGGCCTGGACGAACTGGGTGCCGAGATTGCCGGAGAGCGAAAAGAAGCCATGGTCCTTCGCGGCATACATGATCGGCAGTTGCCGGCCTTTGAGCGGATCGGCCTCGTTGGAGTAGATCTGGTTCATCATCTCGACCATCGGATAGCCGCCGGCGATCAAGAGGCCGGCCTGCCGATAGGTCGGAAAGTTCATGTCACCGGGCTCAAGCGCGCGGCGAAAGGCGCAGGACACCGCTTCCTCGCCCATATGCTGCATGTAGAAAGACGTCTTGCCCTGGCGCTGCGCCATCTGCATGCGCGCGTCGAACGCGCGCAGGGTCATCATGTGCTTCAGGCCTTCGAGCAACTCCTCGTCGCTAAGCGTGCCGGCCCAGGGACCGACCGCCTCGCCGTCGCGGTTCAGCACCCGAATGATGGAGAACGCCATATCCCGAATATCGGCCGGATCGGCATCGACCGGCGGGCGCGGAACGGTACCGGCCCGCGGAATCTTGACATTGGAAAAATCGGGCTGACCGCCGGGCCGCACCTCCGGCTCCGGAACGAAGAGACCGCCCTTGCGCTGATCCATCACAATGCTCCTTGTTGAAGACATCAATAGAGCCAGACCGGCTTCAGGTCACCCCCTCTCCCAAGGCTGAAGGGCGCATGACGGAATTGACCGCCATCACGAGAATGTGCGGCCGAAGAAGGGGCAAGAGGTGCCAGAACCTTGCTCCTTACCGATAATTAACAACAAAGCGAGTGCACTATCGCCCACAGGCTGGCATAACTCAGCCAAGAGCGCGGACCACCATGACGCGCGGTGATCGGACGATTCAACCGGAGTAGCCTATGCCGATCTGGAAGCAGCTTATCATCTGCATTGGTTTGCTGGCAATCGGCGTGGCGGCGTGGGTGTTCTTCGTGCCCGAATCGCGCCAGACGCTGGCCAGCCTCGGCATCGGCAGCCCGACGGCGGCGACGGAAGATGCCGCACCGCGCGCACCGCGACTGAGCGCGCCGGCCGGCGGCGTTTTTACCGTGCCGGTGACGACTGCCACGATCAACGACCGGCTGCAGGCGATCGGCACCGGCCGTGCCGCCGAGATCGTCGCGGTGACCCCATTCGCGTCGGGCCGGCTGACCGAGCTTCTGGTCCGTTCCGGCTCGACGGTCGAGGCCGGCGACATCATCGCCAGGCTCGACGCGCAGGCAGAGACGATCGCCGTCGACCGGGCGCGGTTGGCGCTCGAGGACGCCGAGGCGCGGCTCGATCGGATCAACCAACTCAGGGCTTCCAACACCGCCACGCTGGTCCAGGTAACCGAGCAGCAGCTCGCCGTGGAAAATGCGCGGCTGGCTCTCCGCGACGCTGAACTCGACCTTGCGCGACGCGAGATCGAGGCGCCGATTTCCGGCGTCGTCGGCATCCTGCCGGTTTCGGTCGGCAACTACGTGACCAGCACGACCGAGATCGCCTCGATCGCCGACCGCTCGTCGATCCTCGTCGATTTTTGGGCGCCGGAGCGCTATGCGGGCGCGATCGAAGTCGGCGCCCCGATCGAGGCCTCGCTGATCGCGCGGCCAAACGAGGTTTTCCGCGGCCAGGTGACCGCGATCGACAATCACGTCGATGCGACAAGCCGAACGCTGCGCGTCGAAGCGACGATCGAAAATCCAAGCGACGCGCTGCGCGGCGGCATGTCGTTCCAGGTGCGCATGAGTTTCCCGGGCGAGACCTTCCCGGCCGTCGACCCGCTGACGGTTCAGTGGGGCACGGACGGCGCCTTCATCTGGACGGTGGAAAACGGCGTCGCGCGGCGCACGCCGGTCAGGGTCGTGCAGCGCAACACGGATTCGATCCTGATAGCCGCCGAGGTCGAGCCGGGCATGCTGGTCGTTTCCGAAGGCATCCACCTCGTCCGCGAAGGCGGTGATGTGCGGATCGCGCAGCGGCGCGGCGAGCCGGGCCCGATCCTGCCCGCCGCCGAAGCGCGCGGATCGTAAGGGAACGGCGCGATGAGCGTTCAGGACACGGACATCAACAACGTCAACGACATGACCGCCCTGTTCGTGCGCCGGGCGGTGCTGGCCTTCGTCATCAACGTGCTGATCGCGCTGGCCGGGCTTGCCGCCTTTTTCGGCGTCGAAGTGCGCGAACTGCCCGATGTCGATCGGCCGGTGATCACCATCCGCACGACCTATACGGGCGCGGCCGCGGAGACGATCGACCGCGAGCTGACGTCGATCCTGGAAGGCGCCGTCTCGCGCGTGCCGGGCGTCAACTCGATCTCCTCCTCCTCGTCCTTCGGCCGCTCGCGCGTGACGGTGGAGTTCAATGACGGCGTCGATCTCGATACCGCCGCCTCCGATATGCGCGATGCCGTCAGCCGTGTGCAAAACAACCTACCGGACAATGCCGACGCGCCGCTGATCGTCAAGGCGGACGACAACGCCCAGGCGATCATGCGCCTGTCGGTTACGTCGCGGACGATGAACATCGAGGACATGACCGTCTTCGTCGAGGATCAGCTCGTCGACCAATTCGCCTCGGTTCCCGGCGTCGCCGATGTGCAGATCTATGGCGACCGCGAGAAGATCTTCCGCATCGACATCGACCAGGACCGGCTGGCAAGTCTCGGCTTGACGGTCGGCGACATCCAGTCGGCGCTTTCGACCATCGCCTTCGATTCGCCCGCCGGCAGCCTATCGTCGAGCACACAGGACCTCGTCGTGCGCGCAACGGCGCCGGTGACGACGCCCGAAGCATTCGAGAATTTGGTCCTCGGCAACAATGCCCGGCTGCGCGACGTCGCAAGCGTCACGCTCGGTCCCGATATCGGCGAGTCCATCCTGCGCTCCGACGGCGTGCCGGGCATCGGGCTCGGCATCGTGCGCCAGGCGCAGTCGAACACGCTCGACATTTCGGAGGGCGTGCGTGCCGCCGTCCAGCGTGTGGCGCCAACCCTGCCCGACGGCATGACCGTCTCGGTGCGAAGCGACGACGCCGCCTTCATCGAGGGCGCGATCCACGAGGTCGAGATCGCACTCGGCCTCGCCGTCACCGCGGTCCTGGCGATCATCTTCATCTTCCTGCGCGACTGGCGCGCGACGATCATCCCCGCGCTCGCCATGCCGATCTCGCTGATCGGCACGGTTGCGGCGATCTATCTCCTCGGCTTCTCGCTCAACATCCTGACCCTCCTGGCCCTGGTGCTGGCGACCGGTCTCGTCGTCGACGACGCGATCGTCGTCCTCGAGAACATCGTGCGCCGGCGCAACCAGGGAATGGGCCCGCGCGCCGCGGCCGTTCTCGGCACGCGCGAGGTGTTCTTTGCGGTCCTGGCGACGACCGCGACGCTGGTCGCGGTCTTCGTTCCACTGTCCTTTCTGCCGGGCCAAGCCGGCGGGTTGTTCCGCGAATTTGGCTTCGTGATGGCGATCGCCGTCATCTTGTCGTCGATCGTCGCGCTGTCGCTTTGCCCCATGGTCGCCTCGCGCCTCTTGAAGGCCGGAACCGGCCACGATCCGAACCGGCGGCGGACGGTGATGGACCGCGTCGGCGGCTTCTCCGCGGCATTCTACCGCAAGACGCTCGCCGCCAGCCTCAACGCGCCGATCGTCGTGGTGATGGTGTCGCTGATCTTCGCCGGCACGGCGGTGGCCGCCTTCGGCCTCCTCCAGTCCGAACTGACGCCGCCCGAGGACCGTTCGGCGGCTTTCATGCGCATCTCCGCGCCGCAGGGCGTGTCGATCGATTATCTCGCCCAGCAGATGGCGGAGGTCGAGAACCTGATCCGGCCATTGCGCGAGTCGGGCGAGATCGAAAGCACGTTCTCGCTGGCCGGCATGGGCGGCTCGACCAATTCGGGCTTCATCTCCTTGACGCTCGCGCCCTGGGGCGAGCGCGACCGCTCGCAGCAGGAAATCCTCGACGAGGTCAACGAGCTCGTCCAGGCGGTGCCGGGCATCCGCGCCTTCGCCTCGCAGCCGAACAGCCTGGGCATTCGCGGCGCGGGCTCGGGCCTGCAATTTGCGATCCTCGGCAACAATTACCAGGATCTGCAGCAGGCGGCCCAGGCGGTCGTGGCCGAGATGCAGGACGATCCGCGCTTCCAGCAGGCGCGTCTTTCGACCGAGTCGACCCAGCCGCAGCTGGCCATCTCGATCGACCGCGAGCGCGCCTCCGACCTCGGCATCGAAATCGCCGGGCTCGCCCAGGCCTTGCAATCGCTCCTCGACGGGCGCGAGATCGGCGAGGTGTTCATCAACGACCGCGCCTTCGCGGTGAAGCTCGTCTCGACCACCAATCCGATCAACGACCCGACCGATCTTGAAAGCATCTATCTGCGCGCCGGCGACGGCCGCTTCGTGCCGGTCGCGACCGTCGCGACGATCGCCGAGGTCGCGGTGCCGCCGGAACTGCGGCGCGAGGACCAACTGCGCTCCGTCTCCATCACCTCGGCGCTGGCGGGCGGCTTTCCGCTCGGCGAGGCGCTGGCGGTGGCGACGCAAATCTCCGAGCGCCACATGCCCGAGGGCGCGCGCATCCTGCCGCTCGCCGAAGCAGCCACGCTCGGCGAAACCTCGAACGCCATGTTCATGATCATGGGTTTCGCGCTGGTCATCGTCCTTCTCGTGCTGGCGGCGCAGTTCGAAAGCTTCGTCAGCGCGATCATCATCATGGCGACGGTGCCGCTTGGGCTTGCCTGCGCCATCTTCGCGATGATCATGACCGGCACGTCGCTCAACGTCTATTCGCAGATCGGCCTGGTGCTCCTCGTCGGCATCATGGCCAAAAACGGCATCCTGATCGTCGAGTTCGCCAACCAGCTGCGCGACCGCGGCCGCAATGTCCGACAGGCGATCGAGGAGGCGGCGAATGTGCGCCTGCGGCCGGTGACGATGACGATGCTGTGCACGGTCGTCGGCGGCCTGCCTTTGGTCCTCGCCTCGGGCGCCGGCGCCGAAGCGCGCATTTCGCTCGGCTGGATCATTGTCGGCGGACTCGGCCTGGCGACTGTCTCGACGCTTTACGTGACCCCGGTCGCCTATCTGCTCCTCGGCCGCTGGGTGACGCCGAAGGTGGAGGAGGAAGCCCGCCTCGAACGCGAACTGAC
>CAZEEC010000028.1:0-22069 GCA_964511105.1 uncultured Mesorhizobium sp. | reverse complement strand
TCCTCTTCCGCGAGGGCATCGTCGGCGTCATCTCGAAGTGGATCAAAAAGCCGCTCTGAAGGCCCATCGCCGCAAAGCAATAATGGCCTCGGCGCGCGTCGCCGGGGCCATTTTTATTGCGCGGTACTCAACAACGGGATCGATCCCGATCGATCGAGCGAAAGAGGGCTCGTGCGGACCCGGCTTCTCGTTTCTCGACAAGCCGATGGAATCACTCCGCGGGCAGGACGACGGTGTCGGCTGCCGACTTGCGGGTCGCCGCCGACCGTTCCTTGGACGTGATGTAGGTGTAGAACATCGGCACCACGAAGAGCGTGAAAGAGGTACCGATGATCAGCCCGGAAAAGATCACGAGACCCATGGCTTGACGGGCCGCGGCACCGGCACCGGCGGCGATCATCAACGGAACGACGGCGAGCGCCATGGCAGCGGTGGTCATCAGGATCGGACGGAGCCGCACGGTCGCCGAATCGACGATGGCGTCACGTATCGACATACCCTCGTCGCGCTTCTGATTGGCGAATTCCACCAGCAGAATGCCGTGCTTGGTGATGATCCCGATCAGCGTGATCAAGCCAACCTGCGTATAGATGTTCAGCGTTCCCAGGCCGAGATTGAGCGGCAGGATAGCCCCGAAGATCGACAGCGGCACCGACATCAGGATGATGAACGGATCGCGGAAGCTCTCGAACTGGGCGGCCAGAAGAAGGTAGATGACGACGACTGCGAGCGAGAAAGCGATCAGGATCGTGTTGCCCTGCTGCACTTCGAGCCGCGACTGACCCGAATATTCGATGAAGAATGAGTCTGGCAGGGCTGCCTGCGCAATCTCCGTGATGGTCTGCAGACCGGCACCCGTGGTGATGCCGGGCAACGGCAGCGCCGAAATGGTCGCCGAGTTCAATTGGTTGAACTGTTCGATCGCGGCGGGTGCGGCATTGGTCGAGATGGACACGACGGATGACAGCGGGATCATGTCGCCCGATGCTGAGCGAATGAAGAACTCGCCGAGCTTCTCCGGATTATCCCGATATTCCTGCGGAACCTGAGTAATGACGTCATAGCTGTTAGATTCACGGTCGAACTGCGCAACGGCGCCGCCGCCGACGAGTACGCCAAGCGTCGTGCCGATATCGCTGATCGGCACGTTGAGCGCGGCGGCCCTCTCGCGGTCGATGGTAATGGTGACCTGTGGCGCGTCGAAAGCGAGTGAATTCTGAACGACGATGAACTGGCCGGTTGCTTCGGCCTCACGACGGATCTGGTCGGCCACCTCATAGACCTGGCTCGGATCACCCGTCGACTGCAGGACGAGTGAAATCGGGAGGCCGCCGCCAGCCCCCGGCAAGGAGGGCGGGGCAAAGACCAGCGCCTCGACGCCGTCGACGCTGGAGATGCGCGCCTGGATGTCCTGCTGGATCTCGGACTGGCTACGCTCCCGGTCGGCCCAGTCTTCAAAAGCCCAGACGACGAAGCCGCTATTGGTCTGGCCGCCAAGACCGACGATCGAGAAGCGGGAGCGGACTTCTTCAAGATCGCTAGTGGCCGCCTCGATCTGTTCGGCATAACTCGACGTATAGGCTGTCGTTGCGTAGCGCGGAGCGTTGATCAGCGAGAACAGCGCGCCTGCATCTTCTTCCGGCGCAAGTTCGCTCGCCGTGTTGAAGAACATGAAACCGGTAACGCCGACCAGCGCGATCGAGATGAAGAGCGTGACCGGCCGGTAGTTCAGCGAGCCCGCAACAAGCCGTCCATACCCGTTCGACAGCCGCTCGAATGCACGGTCGATGAAGATCTGAAAGCGGCTGTGATTGCCCGATTTCAGGACGCGTGCGGACATCATCGGCGTGATCGTCAACGCGACGATGCCGGAAATGACCACCGCTCCGGCCAGAGTAAAGGCAAACTCGCGAAAAAGCGCCCCCGTCAGACCGGCTGTGAAGCCGAGCGGCAGGAAAACGGCGACCAGCGTCAAGGTCATCGCTACGATCGCCAGCGATATCTCCTGCATGCCCTTGATGGACGCGGCCATCGGGGTCATGCCTTCTTCGATGTGCCGGTGGATGTTCTCGACGACGATGATGGCGTCGTCGACCACCAGTCCGATTGCCAGCACCATGGCTAGCAGTGACAGCAGATTGATCGAATAGCCCATCATCAGGAGAAAGAAGCAGACACCGATCAGCGATAGCGGGATTGTCACGATCGGCATCAGCGTCGAGCGGAACGAACCGAGGAAGAGCAAAATGACCACGACAACGATAGCGACAGCCTCGGCGATCGTCACGAAGACCTCGTCGATCGAAGCGCGGATGGTGTCGGTGGCGTTATAGACCAGCGACACGCTCATCCCGTCGGGCAGTGAAGCCTGGATCGCCGGCAGTTCCGCATTGACCGCGTCGGCCGTGTCGAGCGGATTGGCTGATGGCGTCGGGAAAATGCCGATAAAGGTGCCGGGCTCACCGTTGAAGTTGACGACTGTGTCGGTATTCTCAGCGGCGAGTTCGACATTGGCCACATCGCGCAGGCGCACGACCTCGTCGCCATCTGAGCGCAAAGGCAGGGCGCCGAAGGCTTCCGGCGTCTGCAGGGTCGATTCGAGCGTGATCGAATGGACGACATACTCATTGCGGGTCTGTCCGGGCGCGGACAGGAAGTTGGACGCGTTGATCGCCTGCAGAACCTCGGATGCCGTAACTCCACGGCTGGCGAGACGGATCGGATCGATCCAGACGCGCATCGCGTAGTTTGCCGCGCCCAGAACCTGGACCTCGGCGACGCCCTCGATGGTCGACATGCGTGGCCGGATGACGCGCTCGAGATATTCGGTCAGCTGTTCGGCGGTCATGTTCTCGTTTTGGAAAGCGAGATACATGATCGCAAACTGCATGCCGGTGCCCTTGACGATGATCGGGTCTTCCGAATCGCTCGGCAACTGGCCACGCACTTGCTGAACTTTCGACATCACTTCGGTCAGCGCGATGTCAGGATTGGCACCAAGCTGCATCTGCACGGTTACGGTGCTGGAAGACGGCCTGCTCGCGGAGGTAACGTAATCGACATTCTCCGTCGTGGACACGGCTGACGCGATCGGCGACGTGACGAATCCCTGTATGAGCTCCGCACTGGCGCCGGGATAAATGGTGTTGATGGTGATGACCGTCTCTTCGACCTCCGGGTACTCCCGAATAGAAAGATTGAAGAGACCCTGGAAGCCTAGCAACAGGATGAGCGCGCCAAGGACGGTGGAGAGGACCGGGCGGCGCGTGAAGAGTTCAGAGATGCTCACTGGTCGTTCTCCGCAGCTTCGATAGCGGCGGTGCCATTGGTTGATGCCGCGCTTTCAGGCTCGCTTAGCGTGACCGCAGACCCGTTCGACAGTCGGTTCTGGCCAGCAATGACCACGCGGTCATTGGCATTGACCCCTTGGATCAGTTCAACCCGGCCGCCGTTGCGTCGCCCCGTTTCGACGAAAACTTGTCGCGCCGCAAGACGGTCTGGCTCCCCTTCGATCGGTTCTTCAGCGTCTGTTTCGGTAATGACATAGACAAAATCGCCGTAAAGGCTGGTTGTGACGGCTGTCTGAGGCAACGCGATCACATCCTGCTCGGCCGGTAGTTCCACGCGCACCCGAACGAACTGACCGGGGTTTAGCGCGCCTTCCTGATTGTCGACTTCCGCGCGCACGCTCACGAGGCGCGTCCGTGGATCGATGCGCGGTTCAATGCCGGTGATCGTGCCGGATGAGACGGCTCCACCGGCTTCCGTGGCGATGTTGACCGTCTGGCCGATCGAAAGGTCTGCGAATTGCTGCTCTGGTACCGTGAAATCCACGCGCAACACGTCGAGCGCCTGCAATGTCGCGACGGTTGTGCCGACGGCTACATATTGGCCAACTTCGATGCGCGGGAGGCCGATCGTCCCGGAGAATGGAGCTTCGAGTGCTTTTTGGCTGAGGACGGCACGCAGCCGCTCGATCTGAGCGCGCGCCGACGATGCGGCAGCCTCGGCCTCCTGGACAGTGGCAGCTGAGCCAACCCCGCGGCTCGAAAGCGTCTGAGCCCGTTCGAGCGCCTGCATGCTGACATTGACCTGCGCTTGAGCAGCGACGACCTCAGCTTGCTCGATCGTGTCGTCGATCTGGATCAGCAAATCCCCTTCGGCAACTTCGTCGTTGGCTTGGAAATTGACTTCGCGGATGACCCCCGTCGCCTCGACCGCAAGGTCGATGCCCCGCGCGGCGAAGACCGTCCCAATTGCCTCTATACTAGGCTGCCATTCGCCGGCTTCAGCAATGACCGTATCAACCGGATAGGCAGGTGCTTGACGCGTGGCGAAAAAATCCTGAATCGCCTGGTCACGAAATAGGTTGAAGCCAACGATGCCGCCGACAACGATCGCGACGAAGATGATGGCGAGGAGAAAACGTTTGATCATCGGTCGGTCCGGTGATGGTGCTGAGTGGCGGGTGAAAACGCTATGAAGGAGGAGAAGCCTTGCAACTGGCTGCCGAATTACTGTACCGTCTGGACGGTAATGTCAACATCAACCGGTTGCCAAGAGTGTCATCTCGATGAACCCCACTGTAGGACGACCCAGTTCACGTCAGCTTATCCTCGATGCGGCCGAAGCCATTGCGCGCGAAAAGGGACCCGGACAGATGTCCCTCGACGCTGTCGCGGCAACGGCAGGCCTGTCCAAAGGCGGTCTTCTATACCATTTTCCATCCAAAGCGAAGCTTCTCGAAGCACTTGTGGAAGTGCACATTGAACGAGCGCAAGCGGCCTATGCTAAAGGTGTCGAGGCCGGTACGTCCGATCAAAATGCCATGGCGCTCGCCTATCTCGACCATTTTCGGACCCAGATGGCGGAGCGTCCCGAGCCGGCAGCAGGTGTCTTGGCCGCGATCGCGGAACATCCCAATTTTCTTGATCCGCTAAGGCACCATCATCTTCAACTGATGGAGGAGTTTCGCAGACTGTCGTCCGACTTCGAAATGTCCGTCCTGGCCTTCCTGGCCCTTGAGGGCCTCTTGTCCCTGCGGCTCCTGGAAAGCGATTGCATAAGGCCGCAAGAGGTTCAGGGTGTCCTCGACCGGCTGAAGATGGAATTGAGCAAGGCGAAAGTATGATTGATCGACTTAGAGACTGCGCAGGTCCGTTATCGGTTCACCGCCAAAGGCATCCGAAAGGAGATAGCGCGCGATCCTGGAGCCGGCTTGCATGGGTGAGGCGAGGACGCCTTCCGCCTTCATTGCCTTGAACTGCTCAATAGCCGGGAACCGCTCTTCCGATGACGCGCGAATGTCCGCCTGCATGTCCGTGTCGATCACGCCGGGCGCCAGGCTCGTGATCCGCAAGCCGGGAATGGCGTCTTCCTGGACGGCACGGGCGTGATTGTCGAGCGCAGCCTTGGTCGCGCAGTAGACGTTCCACCCGGCCATGCCGCGCCGACCGGCGCCCGACGAAATATGCAGGATGCGCCGGTCGCCGATCTGCCCTGCAACAGCCTGAAACAAATCCGTCAGCGCAAGCGGTGCTGCAACGTTGAGAGTGACCGCCTTGATGATGCTACTCGCGCCTCCCGTCCCAACGGGGCCGATCGGCTCCACTATGCCGGCATTGTTGACGAGCAAGACTCGTTCCGCTCCGGCCATAAATCGCTTCAGATGGTCGGCCATATCCTGACTCGCCAATGTCGACGGGTCCGAGAGGTCGACGGAGAGCTGGCTGAAAGTGGCGCCATCGCGGGCGCCAAGATGCATCGTCTCCTTACGCGACAGTCCGAGAACATCCACATGCTGGTCAAGAAGCGCGGCCGCAATTGCCTCGCCCAGCCCGCGGCTGTGGCCGGTCACGATTGCCTTGGTCTTCATCGTCTCCTCCTGGCGCGTTACGCGCGGCTGCTTCGTTCTCTCGTGCAACTTCTCGGTCAGGAGCGGCCGTAACGGTCCTCGAACCGCACGATATCATCTTCCCCCAGATAAGATCCTGTCTGGACCTCGATCAGTTCAAGCGGAATCTTTCCGGGATTTTCCAGCGCATGAACCTCCCCGAGAGGGATATAGATCGATTGGTTCTCGGTGAGCAGGATCGTCTCATCGCCTTTGTGGACGCGCGCGGTGCCGCGCACAACGATCCAATGCTCGGAACGATGGTGGTGCATCTGGACGGACAGCTTGGCGCCGGGATTGACCGTGATGCGCTTGACTTGGTCACGCTCGCCGAGGTCGATCGAATCGTAATGCCCCCAAGGCCGATAGACCTCGCGGTGATTGAGATGTTCGGTGCGCCCGCCGCTCTTCAACTGATCGACGACCGCTTTCACGTTTTGGACCTCGTCGCGATGGGCGACAAGTAGCGCGTCCTTGGTGTCGACCACCACGAGATCGCTGACGCCAACAAGCGCGACCAACCGCTCGTCGGCGCGTACCAGCGTATTTCGGCTGCCGATCGAAAGCACGTCGCCGTCGAATGAATTGCCGTGTTCGTCCTGTTCCTGCACCGAAAGAAGCGCCGACCACGACCCGATATCGTTCCAGGCGGCATCGAGCGGCAGGACCACGGCATCTGACGTCTTCTCCATCACCGCGTAGTCGATGGATTCAGCGGGGCAGGCGGCGAATGCATTCGCTTCGATCCGGATGAACTGGAGATCCATCCGGGCCGATGCCATCGCGCGCTCGCAAGCTTCGATAATATCCGGGCGGTAAAGCCGTAGTTCATCGAGATAGCGGCCAGCGCGGAACATGAACATGCCGCTGTTCCACAGATAATGCCCATCCTGTACGTAGCGCTCGGCGGTGGCGAGCGACGGCTTCTCCTCAAACGCGGCGACCTCAAAACCGGCACCGCTCGGCCGGCCCTTGCGGATATAGCCATATCCGGTCTCCGCCCGCGAAGGGATGATGCCGAAAGTAACGAGCTTCCCGTCCGTCGCCAGATCCATGCCGGCGCGAACGGACGCTTGAAAACGATCGACGTCAGGTATGTGATGATCCGCCGCCAGCACCAGCAGCAAAGGATCCTCACCATCGGAGACGGCCTTCAATGCGGCAAGCGCGATCGCCGGTGCTGTGTTTCGTCCGACCGGCTCGAGGATGATCGCGGCATCGCCGTGCCCCGTCAGGCGCATTTGTTCAGCAGCCAGAAATCGCTGTTCTTCATTGCAGATTACAAGCGGAGTTTGCGTGCCAAGCCCCTCAAGGCGAGCGACCGTGGCGTGGAGCATCGATTTATCACCGATCAACGCGTGAAACTGCTTGGGATAAAGCTGGCGGGAAAGCGGCCACAGCCGTGTTCCCGAACCGCCTGCCATGATGATCGGCAACAGCATGAGGCACCTTTGCATTCGGAAAACGAGTCTAATCGCGTTGTTCGAGGGGACGATCACGTACGTGTCATGACCACGCGCTATGTATTCCTATCCTCGTAGTAAGGAAACACTAACAGGAACAGCGCCGGAACAAATTGCATTTCGAACTCCGTATCGGGCAGGCCGGCAGATGGATCAGCCTTGTCGAGGCATAGTCGCAATGATATTGCCGCCATAGTCTCGTCAAGCTCTTTTGACCCGCCTGTATCCGGCCGGTCGCCCGTCATAAGACAGCTATTCCTCGAAAAGGACATTTCATGTGCGGTATCGTTGGAATCGTTGGCACCCGCCCGGTTGCGCCTCTGATCGTGGATGCGCTGAAGCGGCTCGAGTATCGAGGATACGATTCAGCGGGCGTGGCCACGGTCTCCGAGGCCGGACTTGACCGTCGCCGCGCTGAAGGCAAGCTTGTCAATCTCGAACGCCGTCTCAGGGACAATCCGCTGAACGGCACGATCGGGATCGGACATACGCGCTGGGCGACGCACGGGGTCCCCAATGAAACGAACGCCCACCCTCATTTTTCGGATCGCGTGGCCGTTGTTCACAACGGCATCATCGAGAACTTCTTCGAACTGCGCGAAGAACTGAGGTCGACCGGATCTGACTTCGTCACGCAGACCGACACCGAGGTGGTGGCGCATCTGATTTCTCGCGAACTAAAGAACGGGGCGTCTCCGGTCGAAGCGGCGCATTCAGCCATTAAACGGCTGGAAGGTGCCTTCGCGCTTGCCATCATGTTCGCCGACGATGACGATCTTATCATCGGTGCGCGCAACGGCCCTCCTTTGGCGGTCGGCCACGGCGCTGGCGAAATGTTCCTTGGATCCGATGCGGTCGCGCTGTCGCCATTCACCAACTCCGTAACCTATCTGGAAGATGGGGACTGGGCGGTTATACGTCGCGACACCTTCTCCATATTCGATGCTGACGGCAATGAGGTCCAACGCGAGAAGCGCTTGGCGGCCAACGCGCCTCACATGGTCGACAAGGGCAACTACCGCCACTTCATGGAAAAGGAGATATTCGAGCAGCCCGAGGTCGTGGCCCATACGCTCGCTCACTATCTCGACTTTTCGGCCGGACGTATCCGCGACATCGAAACGCCGTTCGATTTTGCCTCGGTGGATCGGATCGCTATCGCGGCCTGCGGCACGGCCTATCTTGCCGGTCTCATTGGAAAATACTGGTTCGAGCGCTTTGCCCGGCTGCCGGTCGACATCGATGTCGCTTCCGAATTCAGATATCGCGAGATGCCTTTGTCGCCGAACGACGTGGCGCTGGTCATTTCTCAGTCTGGCGAAACCGCCGACACCTTGGCATCCTTGCGCTATTGCCGCCAGATGGGCATGAAGATCGCAGCGGTGGTCAACGTGCGCGAATCGACCATCGCGCGGGAAGCCGACGGCACGTTTCCCACACTCGCAGGACCCGAGATCGGCGTCGCTTCAACTAAAGCCTTTACGTGTCAGCTCGCGGTTTTGGCGTCGCTGGCCGTTCGGGCCGGTGTTCAGCGCGGAACCATTTCCGCCGAAGACGAAGCGCGGCTCGTGCGTCAGCTTGCCGAAGCGCCTCGCTACATCAACGCGGCCCTCAAGGTGATCGACCAGGTTGAGAAGGTGGCGCGGGAACTTTCCCATGTCGAGCATGTGCTGTATCTCGGCCGGGATACGAGCTACCCGCTGGCGATTGAAGGGGCGCTCAAGCTGAAGGAAATTTCCTACATCCACGCGGAAGGCTATGCCGCAGGCGAGTTGAAACACGGCCCTATCGCGCTGATCGACGAGAACATGCCGGTGATCGTGGTCGCTCCCCATGATCGGGTTTTCGAGAAGACCGTCTCCAACATGCAGGAGGTCGCCGCGCGCGGCGGCAAGATCATCCTGATTACTGACGAAAGAGGCGCGGAAAAGTCGGGGATCGCAACGCTCGAGACGATCGTCGTCCCATCGGTCCCGGAGATTCTGGCCCCGCTCGTGCTTGCCGTTCCACTCCAGTTGCTGGCCTACCACACCGCTGTTCTGAAAGGCACGGACGTCGACCAGCCGCGCAATCTGGCTAAGTCGGTAACGGTGGAGTAGGTAGATTTTGCTTCGCCTTGAACGCCGCTCCTGACTTGCGGATGCCGTCGGCGGCGGTTTCGAAGGGGTGCCAGTCGAACATTTGTTGAAAGCGCGAGGGGTCGACCTCAAGATCGCCGAACAGGCTCTCGGCGATCTGCCGCTTCCCCCCGACAGCCAACGCTCCTGCCATCAGACTGGCGGACAGCGGGATCTGCCGTGGCGATCTTCCCATTCCTTTTCGCAGGAGCCTGACGATCTCCCCCAGGCTCACGCTCTCGGCATCGGAAACGACGTAGGTGCCGCTTTTTGCCGGAACTGCCTCGGTACACACGCGGATGATGGCATCGACAAAATTGTCGACGGAAATTAGCGTCCGCGAATTTCGAACGGAGGCAAAGGGAACTGGCAGGTGGGAGTCTGCGAGGCGTTGCAGAAGCTTCCAGTTTCCCTTGGCATCTCCGCCATAGACCAGCGGCGGGCGCAACGAGATTCCGGTTCGGCCACCGGCGGCGAATGCGGCGACATGCGCCTCCGCAGCCAGTTTCGAGCGGCCGTAGTCACTTTGGGGCTGAGCGTTCGTCGCGTCGTCGATGGATGTGGTGGCAGCGTTGCCGGTCACGGCAGCGATGCTCGATATAAAGACGAAGGTTCGGACGCCCAGAGCGGCTGCTTGAGCAACCAGACGACGCGTGCCCCGATCATTCACCCGGAAATAATCGTCGCCCCGCACCCCGCGGCTTGGAACCTGTCCGGCCAGATGAATGACAATGTCCTGATCGCGCAATGCCGACGTCCAGTCGGTCGACTCGTCTATGCCGTGAATGACGTGCGTACGAAAGGCGGATGCCTCCTGGCCGGCGCGCCGTGTGACGATCATGACCTCGGAAGTGATCTGTTGCAAACGCGCTGTAAGTACCTTTCCAACCAGTCCGCTTGCGCCGGTTATTAAGAGTCGCGCCATGGTTCAGCCTCATACTGCGTCGATATCCGCGTGAATGACGGCGTCTATGCACGATAAGGTGCAGTCTTTTCAGCCCATCCGGCTCGTTCTATAGAAAATGCCTGATGCTGGCGCAAAGTGATAGTATGGCTTGAATCGGCGACAGCCGACGATCCTGAAGAGTGGCAATATGAACGTTGGGGCGGTTCGGTTCTTCAACTGGCGACTGGCAAGTTTTGTGCTGGATTGCGCTGTCGCTGCGTCATCCTTCTTGATCGCTTATGCGCTCGTTTTCAACTGGCACCATATCCCGCAAATACCCGGGCTTGTTCAGAACACGCTCATTTTCACGGCTGTAAGTGCCGTCTCCTTCCTCGTGTTTTCGACACATCGCGGCTCCTGGCGGTTTGTATCGCTACCTGAGATGCTGAGCCTGGTGAAGGCAACAGCAGCTGCCGTGATCGTTTACACCACAGCCGCGTTCTTAATTTCGCGTGGTATGAACGTTCCGAGAAGCGTGCCCGTGCTGACCGGTTTCCTGTTGGTCGCCGGGCTAGCGGGACCGCGGATTCTCTACCGCCTGGCGGTCGAGGGACAGTTGCTCCGTCCACTCGGCGGGCGCCGAGACAAGGACGTACGACCCGTTCTCGTGCTTGGTTATACCAGCGCGGCTGATAGCTTCATCCGTGCCTCCCATCGGTCTGCAGCCACCCGGTACCACGTGATCGGATTGCTCGACGACAAGGTGCGTTCCCAGTCCATGCAGGGCGTGCGCATCTATGGCCGCCTCTCCGACCTCGAGAGCGTTGTCGGCCGGTTGACAAATCAGGGCTTGGCTCCCGTCGAACTCGTCGTTGCCGAAATACAACCCGATCGGCAGCGGCTGGTCGAAATCGTCGAACGTGCAACCGCAGCCGGCCTGAAGGCGAGCCGCATCGCGGATCCGACGAACACATCGTCTGTCGATCCCAATGCCTTGGATCCACGGCCGATCGAGTTGAGCGACCTGTTGGGGCGGCCGGAAGTCCGGACTGACATCCAGTCGGTTGCAAGCCTCATCAGAGACAAGGTCGTATTGGTCACCGGTGCCGGCGGATCGATTGGCTCGGAGTTGGTCCGCCAGATAGCTCATTTCGAGCCAAAGCTGCTCATCCTTACAGATAATTCGGAGCACAATACCTATGTGCTCGATACCGAGATCCGAGAACGTTTTCCCGATCTCAAGGTGTTGACCCAACTCGTCAGCGTGCGCGACGCTCGCCGCTTGAACATGGTATTCGCCTCCCACCGTCCGGAGGTTGTCTTCCATGCCGCAGCTTTGAAGCACGTGCCGATCGTCGAGCAGAATCCGATCGAGGGTATCAAGACCAACGTTCTTGGCACCCGCAACGCGGCCAATGCAGCACTCGCCCACGGAACGGCGACATTTGTCATGATCTCGACCGACAAGGCGGTCAACCCGACCAACGTGATGGGGGCCACCAAGCGAGCGGCGGAGGCCTACTGCCAAGCGCTCGATATCTCTTCAAGCGTGACTCGTTTTAAGACGGTGCGATTCGGGAATGTGCTGGGGTCCAACGGATCGGTGGTGCCTCGCTTCCAAGAGCAGATTCTGGCGGGCGGCCCCGTTACCGTGACTCACCCCGAAATCGTGCGCTATTTCATGACAATTCCGGAGGCCGTGCGCCTCGTACTGCACGCCTCATCCCGGACAGGCGGCGACAGCCCCAAGCGCGGCAAGATCATGGTTCTCGACATGGGTAAGCCGGTCCGCATCGTCGATCTGGCGGAGCGGATGATTCAACTGGCGGGATTCAGGCCAGGAATCGACATCAAGGTCTCGTTCATCGGGCCGCGGCCGGGGGAAAAACTGTTCGAAGAACTCTTCGATCCAAGCGAGATGCAGGATCCGCGGACAGAGGACGGTTATGTCTTCGCGTCGCCGCGCGTCATGGACGGCAATTTGCTGGTTCGCACGATGGCGAACCTGGAGAAGGCGACGGAAGAAGAGGACGATGTGCGCGCCATCGAACTCCTGCGCCATATCGTGCCGGAGTATCGTCCGTCCGAGGATGTGGCAAAACGACAGGCAAGGGCGATGCTGGACGGACACAAGCCTACGCTTGATAGCGCAATCGGCTTTTGCCCGGATTGAGCAGCCGATCACGACAGGTCGCCAAGAGGCTTTTCGATGTCGCCGTGTCGGCGCCGGGACTACTCTTATGCGCGCCCCTGATCCTCCTGATTGTCATCCTCGTCCGCCGGAATTCGCCCGGTGATGGAATGTTCAGGCAGACGCGGGTCGGCCGGCACGAGATCCCCTTTACCTGTTACAAGATCAGGACGATGCGGACGGGAGCGCCCAATGTCGGCACTCATCTGGTGCCAAGAGATCAGACGACCCGCGTCGGGGCTCTTCTGCGCCGCACGAAGCTCGATGAATTGCCGCAATTATGGAACGTCCTGAAAGGCGAGATGAGCCTCGTCGGCCCGCGTCCATGCCTGCCCAGCCAGACCGAACTCATCGAGGAGCGGCGCAATCTGGGCGTTTTCGCGACCAGGCCCGGCATCACCGGCCTGGCGCAGGTCGAGGGCATCGATATGTCGGAACCACATCGTCTGGCCAGGCGAGATCGGGACTATGTCGAGCAGCAATCATGTGGACTTGATCTCAATATCCTGGTCCGGACATTCGCGGGTGGCGGGCTGGGCGACCGTAGCCCCTAGAAACCTACGGAACATGTTCCGCGTCCGGTCGTTCCGCTTCCGATCATCATTTGTAACACGACCGGGAGCGAATCTCATGGCGAAGTGTGATCAATGCGGCAATGATTACGACAAGTCCTTTCAGGTCAGCAGGGATGGCCAGACGTGGACCTTCGACAGTTTTGAATGCGCCATTCAAAAAGTCGCGCCGACCTGCCCCCACTGCCAAGTTCGGATCATTGGACACGGCGTGGAAAAAGGCGGGGCGATCTACTGCTGCGCCCATTGCGCGGAGCAGGAGGGGGTTCACGGCTTGCAAGACCGGGTCTGAACAGAACACGCCGGAGGTGCACCATGCCGGAAACACAAAGATCACCGCATACGGAGGGATGGCCGGAAGAATCTCGCGAAGCGGCACAATTGGTCATCGACCAATATGGCGAACCGGATGAGATCACCGATAGTCAATTGATCTGGCACAAGCCCGGCCCCTGGAAGCGGATCGTCGCCTCGAAGGCCTTCTACGAGCACAATTTCCCAGCCCCGCATACCGACTCCGTAGAGTCGGTCATCGATTATCGCGTTCCTGTCGACAAATTCTCCGAGTTGGCCAAGTTCGACGGCAGCGTCATCGTGGAACGTACGGTCGGCGAAGTATCGGCGCGCTGCCATGATGAGCAGGCAAATTTTTTAGCCTTGAACCTCATGCACGACATCGTGACGGGAGCCAAAAACGCGGACGAAGCAAGAGCATACTATGCCAAGGAATTTGCCGATTACAGACGCAAGAAGCCAACGCCCTATATGGAAAAGCTCCATTTTGCCGCCGGTGGCAGAGACGCTTCCGATCCCGACATCCGTATCCTGTCGGACAAGGACCTCGAGCAAGCCCGGCAGGAAGGCGAAGAGCGCGGCTAGGTCTTGATCCGACCTCCCGGACGACGATGCCGTTCATGAATGGCACGCGAGCATGATCGCTCGGCGCAGATCGTCCAGCCCCTCGTCCTTCTCCGACGAGGTGGCGAGAACCATGGGATAAGCAGCAGGGCGGCGCTTGAGCTTCAGGCCGGTCTCTACGATCAACGGTTCGATCGCTGAGCGCTTGACCTTGTCCGTCTTGGTCAAGACCACCTGATAGGAAACCGCCGCCTTGTCGAGAAGGTCCATAACCTCGGCATCGTTCTGCTTTATGCCGTGCCTGGAATCGATCAGCAGATAGACGCGCTTCAGCGTCACGCGACCTTTGAGATAGTCGAAGACGAGCTTGGTCCAGGCGTCCACCTGGACCTTCGGCGCCTTAGCGAATCCGTAGCCCGGCATATCGACAAGCGCCATTGGCGGCAGATCGCCTGGCTCGCCTGAATAACCGTCCGGGACGAAATAGTTGAGTTCCTGTGTCCGGCCTGGCGTATTCGAGGTTCGCGCAAGGCCCCTCCTGCCGACGAGCGCGTTTATGAGCGAAGACTTGCCGACGTTCGAGCGGCCGGCAAAGGCGATCTCCGGAGGACCTTCCGGCGGCAGGAATTTCATCGACGGAACGCCCCGGATAAAGACCCACGGCCGGGCGAAAAGCAGCCCCTCGTTGGTCTCGGGCTCGATTGTACTCACGACACTCGCTCCAATAGATCGATGTCGGAGCCGCGAATCGCAGCGAGATTGCGGGTAATTTTTTCCGCGTCCCAGTTCCACCAGGCAATTGCCAGGAGACGCTTCACGGCCTCCTCGTCGAAGCGCATCTTCACGACCTTGGCGGCATTGCCGGCGACGATGGCATAGGGCGGGACGTCCTTCGTTACCACAGAACGGGCAGCGATAATGGCGCCATCGCCGATCGTCACGCCCGGCATGATGATGGCCTCCATGCCGATCCAGACATCGCTGCCGACGATGGTGTCACCGCGCACGGAATTCTCCCACGACGAAACGTCGAACCCCTTCTCCCAGCCATGGCCGAAAATGTTGAAGGGATAGGTGGAAAGGCCCGTCATCGTGTGGTTGGCGCCGTTCATAACGAAGCGGACGCCTCCGGCAATGGCGCAGAATCGTCCGACCACCAAGCGGTCGCCGATGAAGTCGTAATGATGCAGGACGCATTTTTCGATGAAGCGGTCCGGTCCTTCCGGGTCGTCATAATAGGTATAGTCGCCGATCTCGATATTCGGCCGGTCGACCAGCGCCTTCAGGAACCCGACGCGTGGATGCAGCGCGATCGGGCGCTTGGCATCTGGATTCGGGCCGAACGCGTCATTCATCGAGCAACTACTCCGCGGGCTGTTTCGGCTTCTTCTTGAACAGGCCCATGAGATTGTCCCAGAGCTCGATCTTGGCTCCCTGGCGTTTCATGATCACGCCCTGCTGCAGGATCGACAGGAAGTTGTTCCAGGCCCAATAGATGACCAGCCCCGCCGGGAAGGTTGCCAGCATGAAGGTGAAGACCACGGGCATCCAGTTGAAGATCATAGCTTGCGTCGGATCGGGCGGCGTCGGGTTCATGCGCATCTGCAGGAACATGGTGATGCCCATGATGATCGGCCATACACCGATCAGCAGGAAGGACGGCACGTCGTAGGGCAGAAGGCCGAACAGGTTGAAGATCGACGTCGGATCCGGCACGGACAGATCGTTGATCCAGCCGAAGAACGGCGCGTGGCGCATTTCGATGGTAACGTAGATCACCTTGTAGAGCGCGAAGAAGACGGGAATCTGGAGAAGGATCGGCCAACAGCCGGCAATCGGGTTGATCTTTTCCGTCTTGTAAAGCTCCATCATCTCCTGCTGCTGTTTCATCCGGTCGTCGCCATATTTCTCGCGGATTTCCATCAGCTTCGGCTGGACCTTCTTCATATTCGCCATCGACACGTAGGATTTGTTGGCGAGCGGGAAGAAGATCAACTTGACGAGAACGGTGGTCGCGAGGATCGCGACGCCGAAATTGCCCAGCAACCGGTAGAACCAGTCGATGACGAAGAACATCGGCTTGGTGATGAAATAGAACCAGCCCCAGTCGATCAGCAGTTCGAACTGCCGGATACCATGTGCTTCCTGATAGCCGTCGATGACGCTGACGACCTTCGCGCCGGCAAAGACATGCGTCTCGAGGCTGGTCGACTGCCCGGGTGAAACGAGGATCGGGTCGGACAGAAAGTCGGCCTGATAACGCATCCGGCCATCGTCGAAATAGGAATAGCGCGGCTGAAACGGTTGGTCCGCCGACGGGACCATGGCTACCGCCCAATATTTGTCGGTGATGCCGAGCCATCCATCCTGGCTTTTGCCCGGCGTGATCTGGCGGTCCTCGGCAAGCTGCGAATAGTCAATCTCCTGCAGGCCTTCGCTGCCGGTGACGCCGATCAGGCCCTCATGGAGGACAAAGATGCCTTCGATCTGCGGTGTGCCGACGCGCGTGATACGGCCATAATTCATCAACTCAACCGGCTCGCCACCGGCATTGACGACGGTATCGGCGATCGTGAACATGTACTGCGCATCGACGGAGATCGTGCGCTGGAAGGTCAGGCCCGTTTCGCTGATATAAGTCAGCGTCACCGGCGCATCCTGCGTCAGACGCGGATTGCCCTCGACGCTCCAGACGGTTTGCGGGCCGGGCACATCGCCGGCATCGCCCTGCCCGACAAAGCCGACCTCCGCGTAATATCCGTGCTCTAGGACGGACGGAGTCAACAGCTCGATATTCGGCGAATTCGGTTGGACCGTTACACGGTAATCCTTGAGCAGAAGATCGTCGATACGTGCGCCGGTCAGATTGATCGAACCCGAAAGGCGGGGCGTGTCGATGGCGATGCGATCAGTCGACGCCAGAGCACCGGCGCGGGTCGTCGCAGTAAAACCGGCCGCCCCACTATCTGGGACGTCGGGCTGCGTTGCCGGCGCGCTCGGCAAGTCGTCGCTTGCGCCGGGCGTCGTTTGATCTTGTGCCGTCTGCGACTGCTGCGCCTGGATCTCGAGTGCTTGCTGCTGCGTCTCGATGCGCGGGTTCATGTAGAACACCTGCCAGAGCGTCAGAATCACGACGGATAGAGCAATCGTGATGAAGAAGTTGCGATTATTTTCCATCAAGGAATCCCCATTCCCGCTCAACGGATTCGGCGGGAGAGTTCTGCCTTCAATTCATCGAACGGCGCGTTGAGCAGTTCGCGGCGGCCGACGATGACATAATCGGTGCCGGGCGCCATGTCACGCGCTGCGTGGAGGCGAACGGCCTCCTTCAGTCGCCGCCGGATGCGATTGCGGACGACTGCATTGCCGACTTTTTTCGTCACCGTGAGGCCGAGCCGAGCCCCGTCCGCGTCACCACGATCGAGCACTTCCAGCATGAAAAGCCGCCCCCGGCGCTTGGCACCCTTGCGAGCGGCCAAAAACTGCGCCCGCTTTTTCAAGCGTGTCGGTAAATTCCCTTGCGGGCGGTCAGTCAATCAGTAGCCTTTTCGGGATCCGCGCTGCCGCCGTTATGCTGACAAGCGCTTGCGGCCGCGCGCGCGACGCGCGGCGATGACCCTCTGGCCGCCTTTGGTGGCCATGCGCGCACGAAAACCGTGCCGGCGCTTGCGAACGAGTTTGGATGGCTGGTAGGTACGCTTCATTTATTTTAATACCGCGGAGTGCGGCCCTTCTTGGATAGCTATCTCATCGAACGAGAGTATCGGCCGGCAATGCGCAACACCGGTTGCGCCAGAACCTGCGCCCGAGCGTACCGCGGCTTATAAGTAGAACGCGGGTGCAAGTCAATCTGCGCTGACGGCATTGACACGGGCGGCGACAGGCCGTCGCACCTGGCTCAATAGTACTTGAATTGGCGTCGATACGTTGCGGCTACCGTTTCGCGCCCCATGTCTTGACCTATCGATGCCCGGAGCGAAAAAACCAGTGTCACCCGAACATGTCGATGCCAAGGCGATGATGAACGAGCCCGCGCTCAAATCTTCACCGGCGGCAACTTTTCCAACCCAGGCGAGAGCGTTCCAAGGATGGCTGCTCCTGCGCTATCTGCCGATAGGCGTGCTCGCGGCAGGTCTGGCCACCGGTTATTCGCTCGGCTGGCATAATTATCTGGCGCTCGGGGAACTGGCGGCACACAAGGCGCAACTGGAGGCTTTCGCCGCCTCGTATGGTCTGCTCGCGCCGCTGTTGTTCGGGCTGATCTATCTGATGGCGACCGCGCTGGCGATACCTGCGGCGGGCGTGCTCACCCTGTTTGGCGGCTTCCTGTTCGGTTGGCTCACGGCGGGGATCGTTGTCGCAATTTCCGCCACGGTCGGAGCGACCTTACTTTTCCTGGCAGCGCGAACAGCGCTGGGCGCCGCATTGCGCCGCCGCGTCAAAGGCAACATCGCGACGATCTCCCGAGGATTTGAGGACAATGCCTTCGCCTACCTGCTCATTTTGCGTCTGACGCCGATGTTGCCCTTTTTCGCGGTCAATGTCGCTCCGGCCTTCTTCAAGGTGCGCCTGTCGACCTATGTGGCGACCACCTTTTTGGGCATACTCCCGGGCACCTTCACGCTAGCCTATCTGGGCGAAGGCATAGACAGCGTGCTGGCGGGGGCAAGCGCGTCCGGCCAAGCGCCATCGATCAACGACATCATGACGATCGAAATCACGCTTGGACTTGCCGCGCTCGCCACGCTTGCCCTTTTAGCGCTGCTTTTAAAAAGTTACTGGAGCCGCCGAACGATATCCAAAATGACTTCAACCGACTGATCGGATCCATCATGGTGCGGCAACTCTCTCCCGACATTTGCGTCATCGGCGCGGGGTCCGGGGGGTTGTCCGTTGCAGCCGCTGCCGCGGCCTTCGGCGTCGATGTGGTCCTTGTCGAACACGGCGAGATGGGCGGCGACTGTCTGAATTATGGCTGCGTTCCGTCGAAGGCATTGATCGCCGCCGCCAAGCGCGCCCACGCCATGCGCACGGCAGCGCCGTTCGGAATGACCCCTGTCGAGCCGGTCGTCGATTTCCACGCCGTCCAAAGCCACGTCCGGTCGGTCATCGATGCGATCGCACCGAACGATTCCGTCGAGCGGTTTGAAGGCCTGGGCGTCAAGGTGATCCAGGCGGCAGGACGCTTCATTGACGAGAAGACGCTGGCGGCGGGCGATTGTACAATCCAAGCGCGCCGTTTTGTCATAGCAACGGGGTCTTCTCCGGCCATCCCGCCGATTCCGGGTATCGACGCGGTCGATGTGCTGACCAACGAAACCATCTTCGAAAACAGGGTGCGGCCGGACCATCTCGTGATTATTGGCGGCGGTCCGGTCGGGCTCGAACTGGCGCATGCACACCGGCGGCTTGGATCGCAAGTAAGCGTGATCGAGCAGTCGACCTGCCTGTCAGCTACGGATCCTGAACTCGCCGCGATAGCGCTTGGGGTCTTGCGGGAAGAGGGGATCGACATTCGCGAGCATCATGCCGTGACGCGGGTGGAGCGGGTCGAACGCGGGATTCGCCTTACCGTCCGCGACGGCAACGGGTTTGAGCATCCGTTCGACGGGACGCATCTGCTCGTGGCCACGGGGCGGGTTCCCAATCTGCGCGCTCTCGATCCCGATGCCGCCAAAGTCCGCCACGGCGCGAAAGGCGTTTGCGTCGATGCCCGATTGCGCAGTTCCAACCGCCGCATCTACGCGATCGGCGATGTCGCGGGCGGACCGCAATTTACCCATGTTGCCAATTATCACGCCAGCCTCGTCATTCGCTCCCTGCTCTTCCGATGGCCGGCGAAGGTCGACTACGCCGCACTGCCGCGAGCGGTCTTTCTCGATCCGGAACTGGTGCAGATTGGTCTAACGGAGGCAGAGGCGCGCGAGGTTCACGGCCGCCTCAACGTCGTCTCCTGGCAGGTTGTCGACAACGACCGCGCCCAGATCGAGCGCGAAACAAAGGGGATGATCAAGCTGATCGCCGACCGTCGCGGTCGCCTTCTCGGCGTCTCCGTCCTCGCACATGGTGCCTCCGAAACGGGAAATTTCTGGTCTCTGGCACTGTCGAAGAAGATGAAGCTGCGAGACCTGACCGGCTTCATCTCGCCCTATCCGACAGTAGGCGAAATTGGCAAGCGGGCGGCGATGTCCTATTTCGCAAGGATGGCGCAGAAGCCGCTTGTGCGAGGGATCGTGCGCCAGTTGCAAAGGTTCGGGTAGGGCACGAGGGAGTCGCAATTGAGGAACAGCGAGAGGATCGCCAGCACCGGGTATGACGGCCGGAGAGACGGCGTCGCACTCGGCCGTGGTCTGGCGACCAAGCTTCTCCTCTTGACGATGCTCTTCGTGCTGATCGCGGAAATCCTGATTTTTATCCCATCGATCGCCAATTTTCGGCTGCGATGGTTGGAAGAGCGTCTGGGTACGGCCGCCGCCGTTGCCGCGGTTCTGCTTGACGAGGACGCAGGCAATTTGTCCCGCGCGACGCAAGACGAGGTGCTTTCGGCATTAGGCGCCCAGGCGATCGCCGTGCGCGACGAAGGCATGTCACAGCTTCTCGTCGTCACCGAAATCCCGGCGCATATCGACGAGCACATCTCTCCGGCTGCGGTATCACCGATCGCGGCCATCAGGGATGCGATCTCCACCTCGCTGTTCGGGGGCGACCGCATGCTGCGCGTGTTTGGCACGGTTGGCGACAGCGGCAGAGAATTTGAACTGATCATTGTCGACACGGAACTGCGCGCGGCGATGATAGTCTATGCGCGTAATGTCGCGATCCTGGCGCTCTTGATCTCGCTCATTGCCGCGAGCCTCGTCTTTTGGACCATCAACCGCATTTTGATCCGGCCGATCCGCCGCTTAACGC
Organism: uncultured Mesorhizobium sp.; assembly: GCA_964511105.1. GTDB lineage: Bacteria > Pseudomonadota > Alphaproteobacteria > Rhizobiales > Rhizobiaceae > Aliihoeflea. Next base: position 1,180 of record CAZEEC010000028.1, on the reverse strand, counting down.
ACGCAATGCTGACCTTCTCGACCGATCCGGAGGATCCAGTAGGCATCATCCGGCCAGAGCCGCGCGCCGACGAGATCGGCATCGCCGAACGCGAACTCGCGTCCATGCAAAACGCGTTGCAGCACACATTAGGCGAACAGCGACATCTGGCCGAACTGGGCCTTGCCGTATCCAAGATCAACCATGACATGCGGAACATGCTCGCCGCGGCCCAATTGATGTCGGACCGCCTCAGCCTGGTCGATGATCCGACGGTCCAGTCTTTCGTGCCGAAACTGGTTCGCACACTCGATCGGGCGGTCTCCTACTCGAACAATGTCCTGTCCTACGGTCGGTCGCAGGAGGCGGTGCCGTCGCGGCGCAGACTGCGGCTCAGGCAGATGGTCGAGGAAGTCGGCGAATTGCTCGGTCTGATGCCCGACAGTGAGATCGCGTTCGTCAACGCTGTCGATCCGGCTCTCGAAGTCGAGGCCGATGCCGACCAGTTCTTTCGCGTCTTGTCCAATCTGGCACGCAATGCCGTTCAGGCGATGCAGAACGACACCGAGATGCCGATCGTCAAGCGCCTGACGATCGACGCGGCGCGTGAAGGCACGGTCTCGAAAATCGTCGTGGAAGATACAGGGCCAGGACTGCCGAAGCGGGCGCGCGAAAACCTGTTCGCCGCCTTTCGCGGCGCGGCCCGCAGCGGCGGCACCGGTCTTGGCCTTGCGATCGCACATGAACTCGTTCGGGCGCATAGTGGCACGCTCGAGCTTGTCGAGACACGGGGCGGTCGGACCGTCTTCGCCATTTCGATTCCCGACCAGCCCGTTGCCCGTGAAGAAGCGCGCAAGGCCTTCCGCGTCGAGGCTGAATAGCGGCCCTCCAAGCTCCCTGGCGACCCGCGCAGCTCTTGTCTGGCGCTCCGGAGCGATCAGTGACACTCGCCAGATTTTTTCAAACTTCGCTTGCTTTTCAACCTGTCAGTAGCTAGGTAACGGCCACTTCAGGCGCCGGTTTGCCGGCTCCGCGATCGCACGCGATCGTTGCGCGCCCGTAGCTCAGCTGGATAGAGCACCAGACTACGAATCTGGGGGTCAGAGGTTCGAATCCTTTCGGGCGCGCCATTTAAGTTGTGTACGCTCCGGAGACATGGGTAACAGATTGTACCTAAGACATGGGTGACCTGTGCTCGGTC